>NZ_JAUSWX010000001.1:1829485-2134400 GCF_030815405.1 Agromyces albus
ACTCCTTCATGAGCTGCGTCGCCTCTGCCCGGTCGATTCGGAGCTGCTTCGACAGGCCGAACGCACTGAGCCCGTAGGCGAGGCCGTACGACATCGCCTTCACCTTCGTGCGCATGAGCGGGGTCACGTCGGCCGGATCGACCGAGAACACCCGGGCACCGACGAATCGGTGCAGGTCTTCGCCGGCGTTGAACGCCTCGATGAGCCCCGGGTCGCCGGAGAGATGCGCCATGATGCGCATCTCGATCTGCGAGTAGTCGGCCGTGAGGAGCTCGGTGTACTCGGGGCCGTGCCGGAACGCCTTGCGGATGCGGCGGCCCTCTTCAGTGCGGATGGGGATGTTCTGCAGGTTCGGGTCGTTCGAGGACATGCGGCCGGTGGCCGCACCGATCTGCCAATAGGTCGTGTGGATGCGACCGTCGGTGGCGATCGCCTTGTCGAGCGACTCGACGATCTGGCGGAGCTTCGTCGCGTCGCGGTGCTCGAGCAGGTAGCCGAGGAACGGGTGCGGGTTCGACTCCTGCAGGTCGGCGAGTGCGCTCGCGTCGGTCGTGTAGCCCGTCTTCGTCGCGCGGGTCTTCGGCATACCGAGCTGGTCGAAGAGCACCTCCTGCAATTGCTTCGGCGAGCCGAGGTTGACCTCGCGGCCGATCTCGGCGAACGCCGCCTCGGCAAGCCCCGCTGCTCGCTCCGCGAGCTGGCTGGAGAGCGAAGCCAGTTCAGGATGATCGACCGTGACCCCGCGGAGCTCCATCGCCGAGAGCACGGGCACGAGGGGCATCTCGACCTCGGCGAGGAGGCGGCGGGAGCTCTCGGACAGCGAGCGCAGCACCACGGGTGCGAGCCGCAACGTGTACCAGGCATACTCGGGGGCACCTGCGTCGGTGCCTTCTTCGGGCAGCAACTGGGTCGGGTCTGCTTGCGGGACGGTCTCGCCGAGGTATTGCGACACGAGGTCGGCGAGCGTCTTCTCGGCGAGGATCGGGCGCACGAGCCAACCGGCCACGAGCGTGTCGATGACGAGTCCGTCGAACGCGAGCCCCGACCGGGTGAGCGCCTTCAACTGCGTCTTCGCATCGGTCATGATCTTGGGCGAATCGCTCGCGAGCCACGACTCGAACGCGGCGTAGTCGGCCCGCCCCGGCTGCCAGTGCAGGTGAACGGTCTCGTCGGAGGTCGCGATGCCGGCGCCGATGACCTTGCCATCGACGATCTCGAGACTGAGCCCGAGACCTGCCGGCTCGGCCGCGACCGCGCGCTCGAGCCAGAGTGCCAGCTCCTCGTCGAGCAGGAGACGAGGGTTGGGGGCGGATGGCGCTGCCACCGCCTCGGCGACGGGCTCGATGGCCTCGACCTCGGCCGGCGCCGAGATGCCGCCGTTGCCGTTCGCCGCGGCGATCTTCATGACGCGTTCGAGCAGCGTTCGGAACTCGAGACGGCCGAAGAGCTCGCGCACGGCGTCTTCGTCGATCGGCTGGGTGGCGAACTCGTCGATCGAGACGTCGAGCGGCACATCGGTGACGAGCTTGTTGAGCCGCCGGTTGCGGATCGCGTTCTCCCTCTCGTCGCGGAGGTTCTGCCCGACGACGCCTTTGATCTCGTCGGCGTGCGCCAGGATGCCGTCGAGGTCGCCGTAGAGGCCGAGCCACTTGACGGCGGTCTTCTCGCCCACCTTCGTGATGCCGATGAGGTTGTCGCTCGACTCGCCGACGAGCGCCGCGACGTCGGGATACTGCTCGGGGCGGATGCCGTAGCGCTCGATGACCGCGGCGGTGTCGTAGCGCTTCAGCTGCGAGACGCCCTGGGTGTTCGGGTACAGCAGCGTGACGTCGTCGTTCACGAGCTGGATGGTGTCGCGGTCGCCCGAGACGAGCAGCACGCGATAGCCCTCGGCCACGCCGCGCGCGGCGAGCGTCGCGAGGATGTCGTCGGCCTCGAAGTCCTCCTTCTCGATCGTGCGCACGCGCATCGCCTTCAGCGCATCTTGCAGCAGGGGCACCTGCCCCTTGAACTCAGGCGGCGTCTCGCTGCGGGTGCCCTTGTACTCGGCGTAGTCGCGGTTGCGGAAGGAGAACCGCGAGATGTCGAACGCGACCGCGAGGTGCGTGGGCTTCTCGTTCTGCAGCAGCAGGAGGAGCATCGAGAGGAACCCGTGAATAGCATTCGTGTGCTGTCCGTCACGGGTCTGGAAACTGTCGACCGGGAGGGCGTAGAACGCCCGGAACGCCAACGAATGGCCGTCGATCACGAGGAGGGTAGGCTTTTCTGCGTCCGACACCCCCCAAGCCTACAAGCGACCGACGACACGGTTCGCCGGCCCGATCTCGAAGGCGAGTATGACGCAGACGACCGATCCCATCGACTACCTCCAGGCCCGGGGAATCGGCGCGCTGGCCGACAAGATGGGCATCGAGTTCCTCGAATTCTCCGTCGAGCGCTCGGTCGCGAAGATGCCGGTCGAGGGCAACACGCAGCCCGCGATGCTCCTGCACGGCGGGGCGTACGTCGTGCTCGGCGAATCGCTCGGTTCGATGGCCGCGAACCTCTGGGCGGGCGAGGGCCGGCTCGCGGTGGGCATCGAGATCAACGCGACGCACACGCGCTCGGCCTCGAGCGGCTGGGTCACGGCTGTCTGCACGCCGATCCACCTCGGCCGCACGCTCACGACGCACGAGATCGCGGTCACCGACGATCAAGGTCGACGGTGTTCGACGATCCGCATCACGAACCTGATCCGGGACCTGCAGCAGGCCTAACCCCGCAGACGACGGATGCCGCGACGAACGTGTCGTCGCGGCATCCGATGATCGGGTCTGCGTTACTTCTTCTGCGAAAGCTGCTCGATGATCGCCTGCGAGACGTCTTTCATCGTGAGCCTGCGGTCCATCGACGCCTTCTGGATCCAGCGGAACGCCTCGGGCTCGGTGAGGCCCATCTTCTCGTTGAGCAGGCCCTTCGCCCGGTCGACGAGCTTGCGGGTCTCGAATCGCTCGACGAGGTCGCCGACCTCCGCTTCGAGCGCGATGATCTGGGCGTGGCGGGCCAAGGCGATCTCGATCGCGGGCAACAGGTCGTTCGGCGTGAACGGCTTCACCACGTAGGCGAGGGCGCCGGCTTCGGTCGCGCGCTCGACGAGCTCCTTCTGGCTGAACGCCGTGAGGAGCACGACCGGGGCGATGTGGCCCTTCGAGAGGCGTTCGGCCGCGGAGATGCCGTCGAGCTGGGGCATCTTCACGTCCATGATCACGAGGTCGGGACGAAGCTCAGTCGCGAGTGCCACCGCGGTCTCGCCGTCACCGGCCTCTCCGACGACCTCGAATCCGTTGTCGCGAAGGATCTCGACGATGTCGAGGCGGATGAGCGACTCATCCTCCGCCACGACCACGCGCCGTGGCGCCGACTGGGTGCTTTCGGTGTCTGTCACGGAGGAAAGCCTACGGTATTCTGAGCAGGGCCCTTGGCCGGTGTGGCGGAATGGCAGACGCGGAGCACTCAAAATGCTTTGCCCGAAAGGGCGTGTGGGTTCGACCCCCACCACCGGCACCGATGACCGGCGCTCACGAGCGCTCAGCCCGCGGCGGCGTCGCGGAGAAACGCATTGCGTCGCTCGATGAGACGCTGAAGGTACGGGCCGACGACGAGCTCTGCCAGCCGTCCGAGCACTCCCAGCGGCGCCACGAGGCGCACCCGGTCGATCATGATGGTTCCGCCGTCGGGATCGGGCACGAACCGGTGCTCGTGACGGAAGGACCGGAACGGCCCCTTCACCTGCTCGTCGACGAATACGTCGGGGGGCGACATCCGCGTGATTCGGCTCGTCAGGCGGATCGGCACCCCGAAATGCCAAGCGCGCCAGGTCACTTCCTCGTCGAGGCCGATGAGGCCCGAGGTGACGCCCGCGACGGCACGCTCGCGCGAGGCGGCCATCGACGCCGTGTGCGCGTCGATGCTCCTCGACCGGTCGAATGACTCGTGCACACTCAGCGGCAGGCGAGTGCGGCATTCGAACTCGACGGTCATACCCGCATTCTGGCATGCGTCGGGCCTGGCACCCCCTGGGTGCCGGGCCCGACGGGCTGCGGCTTAGAGCACCTCGCCCACGACGTGCACGCGCACGTCGTTGGTGGTGCCGGGGATTCCGGGAGGGGAACCCGAGATGATGACGACCTTCTCGCCCTTGGCCGCCTTGCCGGTCTTCGCGAGCACGTCGTCGACCTGTCCGACCATCTGGTCGGTGTGGGTCACGCGGTCGACCACGAACGACTCGACGCCCCAGTTCAGCGCCATACGGCGCCGGATGGCGGGGTCGGGCGTGAAGGCGAGGATGGGGATCTCGGAGCGGAGCCGCGACATCCGGCGCACCGACTCCCCCGACTCGGTGAACACGCAGAGGTACTTCGCGCGAACGAAGTCGGCGACCTCGACGGCCGCGAGCGTGATCGCGCCGGCCTGCGTGCGCGGCTTGGTGCCGAGCGGCAGGATGCGGTCGAGCCCGTGCTGCTCGGTCGACTCGACGATGCGGGCCATTGTCTGCACCGTGACGACGGGATACTCACCGACGCTCGTCTCTCCGGAGAGCATGACCGCATCGGCGCCGTCGAGCACTGCGTTCGCGACGTCGGAGGTCTCGGCTCGCGTCGGGACCGGGCTGTGGATCATCGACTCGAGCATCTGCGTCGCCACGATGACGGGCTTGGCAAGGCGACGGGCGATCTCGACCGCGCGCTTCTGCACGATCGGCACGGCCTCGAGCGGGAGCTCCACGCCGAGGTCGCCTCGCGCGACCATGATCGAGTCGAACGCCTCCGCGATCTCCTCGAGCGCGTCGACGGCCTGCGGCTTCTCGATCTTCGCGATCACCGGCACCCGCCGGCCGACCTCGTCCATGATCTCGTGCACGCGCCTGATGTCGGAGGCGTTCCGCACGAACGAGAGGGCGATGAGGTCGGCGCCGAGTTCGAGGCCCCAGCGGAGGTCGTCCTCGTCCTTCTCGGAGAGCGCGGGAACGTTGACCGCGACACCCGGGAGGTTGATGCCCTTGTTGTTCGACACGGGGCCGGCCACGACGACTCGGGTCGTGACGACGGTGCCGTCGGTCTCGAGCACCTCGACGCGAACCTTGCCGTCGTCGATGAGGAGGAAGTCGCCCGCGCGCACATCGTCGGGCAGGCCCTTGTAGGTCGTGCTGACGATCTCCTTCGTGCCGACGATGTCGTCGGTCGTGATCTTGAAGGTGTCGCCCTCGGCGAGCTCGTACGGCCCGCCCTCGAACTTGCCGAGCCGGATCTTCGGCCCCTGCAGGTCGACGAGCACGGCAACCGCCCGGCCCGAGTCGTTCGCGGCCTTCCTGATGTTCTGGTAGACCCCCTCGTGCACGTCGTAGGTGCCGTGGCTCAGGTTCATGCGAGCGACGTCGACGCCCGCATCGATGATCGCCCGGATCTGTTCGTAGCTCGACGTCGCCGGGCCGAGGGTGGCGACGATCTTCGCTCGTCTCATGTGGTTGTGCTCCTGGTGTTCCGCGCCGAAGCGCTGGTTCGGGGGTCGGGGCGCGCCGTGCGGCGCGTCGGGGTTCAGATGGAGAACGCGCGAGCCGTCGCGGGGACGGGGCTCGGCAGCAGCGTCTCGCCTTCAAGGTACCGGTCGACGGCGGATGCCGCAGCGCGCCCCTCGGCGATCGCCCACACGATGAGCGATTGGCCGCGGCCGGCGTCACCGGCGACGAACACTCCCGGCTGCGCCGTGGCGTAGTCGTCGTCACGGGCGATGTTGCCCCGATCGGTGACCGGAAGCTGCAGCTGCTCGTCGAGCGTACGGGTCTCGGGGCCCGTGAAGCCGAGGGCGAGGAGCACGAGGTCGGCGGGAATCTCGCGCTCGGTGCCGACCTTGGGCACCCGGCGCCCGTCGAGGTACTCGGTCTCGGCGACGCGGATCGCCCGCAGCTCGCCCACGTCGTTCGAGACGAACTCGACGGTCGAGACGAGGTAGTGGCGGTTGCCGCCTTCCTCGTGGGCGCTCTGGACCTCGAAGATCGTCGGATGCATCGGCCAGGGCTGTTCGGGCGGGCGGACCGCGCTCGGCTCCTTGCCGATCGCGAGGTTCGTGACCGAGAGCGCACCCTGCCGGTGCGCGGTGCCGATGCAGTCGGCGCCGGTGTCGCCGCCGCCGAGGACGACGACGTGCTTGCCCTCCGCGGTGATCTGGTCGAACACGTTGTCGCCGGCGAGGTGGCGGTTGGACTGCGTCAGGTAGTCCATGGCGAAGTGCACGCCGGGCAGGTCGCGACCCGGGATCGGCAGGTCGCGAGGCACCATCGCACCCGTCGCGACGACCACGGCGTCGTAACGCGCGCGGAGCTGCTCCCACGTGATGTCCACGCCGATGTCCACGCCGGCACGGAACCGGGTGCCCTCGGCCGTCATCTGCGCGAGACGCTGGTCGATGTGCTTCTTCTCCATCTTGAAGTCGGGGATGCCGTAGCGCAGCAGGCCGCCGATGCGGTCATCGCGCTCGTAGACGGCGACGGTGTGGCCGGCACGAGTGAGCTGCTGGGCCGCGGCGAGTCCGGCGGGTCCAGAGCCGACCACCGCCACCGTCTTGCCCGTGAGCCGGCCGGGGGGCTGCGGCTGCACCCAGCCGTTGCCGAACGCCTCGTCGATGATCGACACCTCGACCTGCTTGATGGTCACGGCCGGCTGGTTGATCGCGAGCACGCACGCCGACTCGCACGGCGCCGGGCACAGCCGGCCCGTGAACTCGGGGAAGTTGTTCGTCGCGTGCAACCGCTCGATCGCGGCCCGGCCCTCGCCGCGCCACGTGAGGTCGTTCCACTCGGGGATGAGGTTGCCGAGCGGGCAGCCCTGGTGGCAGAACGGGATGCCGCAGTCCATGCAGCGCCCGGCCTGGCGGCGGAGCTGGGCGGGGTCGCCCTGTTCATAGACCTCTTTCCAGTCCATGATGCGCACCGGAACGGGCCGCCGCTTGGGCAGCTCGCGCTCGGTGACCTTCAGAAAGCCCTTCGGGTCAGCCACCTGTCACCTCCATGCGGTTCATGGGCACAGCTCTTGTCCAGACGGACATTGCGTCAGCCACCTGTCACCTCCAGAATTCTTGTCCAGACGACGTCGCCGTCGGGGTCGAGCCCCTCGTCGACGGCGCTCTGGCGGGTACGGAGCACCGCCGCGTAGTCGCGCGGCAGCACCTTGGTGAAGCGATCGAGCGCCGCGTCGCCCTCGGCGAGGAGTTGCGCCGCGACCGCCGAGTCGGTGGTCTCGAGATGCTGCTCGAGCAGGTCGCGCACGATCTCGCGATCTGCGCTGCCGAGCGGCAGTAGCTCGAGCTCGCCGCTCGTGAGCGATTCATTGTTCACGCGGCCCTCTCGCAATCCGAGCACGTAGGCGGTGCCGCCCGACATGCCGGCACCGAGGTTGCGGCCGGTCTCGCCGAGGATGAGGGCGAGTCCGCCGGTCATGTACTCGAGCGCGTGATCGCCGACGCCTTCGACGACCGCGGTCGCACCGGAGTTGCGCACGAGGAACCGCTCGCCCACGATGCCGCGGATGAACATGCTGCCTTGCGTGGCGCCGTAGCCGATGACGTTGCCGGCGATGACGTTGTGCTCGGCGACGAAGCCGCTGTCGCGCGAGGGACGCAGCACGAGCTGGCCGCCCGAGAGGCCCTTGCCGACGTAGTCGTTGGAGTCGCCCTCGAGGCGCAGGGTGATGCCGCTCGGCAGGAAGGCGCCGAAGGACTGCCCGGCGGAGCCGGTGAGCGTCACGTCGATCGAGCCCGGGGGCAGACCGTGCTCGCCACGACGCACCGTGACCTCATGGCCGAGCATCGTTCCGACCGCGCGCTCGGTGTTCTTGATCGGCAGTTCGATGCGCACGCTCCCGCCGCCGTCGATCACGAGCTGGCTGCGGCGGATGAGCTCGTTGTCGAAGTGCTCGTCGAGCTCGTGGTCTTGCGACCGGGCGTTCCGGCGGGGCTCCGACTCCGCGAAGTCGGGACCGACGAGCACCGGGGACAGGTCGAGCCCCGACGCCTTCCAGTGCGACACGGCGCGGTCGATGTCGAGCAGCTCGCGACGCCCGATGATCTCGTCGATGCTGCGGTAGCCGAGCGCCGCGAGGTACTCGCGCACCTCCTGGGCGATGAACTCGAAGAAGTTCACGACGAACTCGGGTTTGCCCGTGAAGCGCTTGCGGAGCTCGGGGTTCTGCGTCGCGACGCCGACCGGGCACGTGTCGAGGTGGCAGACGCGCATCATGACGCAACCCTGCACGACGAGCGGAGCCGTGGCGAACCCGAACTCCTCTGCGCCGAGCAGCGCGCCGATGATGACGTCGCGGCCGGTCTTCAGCTGGCCGTCGACCTGCACGACGACGCGGTCGCGCATGCCGTTGAGCATGAGCGTCTGCTGCGTCTCGGCGAGACCGAGCTCCCAGGGCGTGCCGGCGTGCTTGAGCGAATTGAGCGGGCTCGCACCCGTGCCGCCGTCGTGCCCCGAGACGAGGATGACGTCGGAGAGCGCCTTCGCGACACCCGCGGCGACGGCGCCGATGCCCGATTGGCTCACGAGCTTCGTGTGGATGCGCGCCTTGGGGTTGGCCCGCTTCAGGTCGAAGATGAGCTGCTTCAGGTCTTCGATCGAGTAGATGTCGTGGTGCGGCGGCGGCGAGATGAGGCCGACGCCTGCGGTGCCGTGCCGTGTGCGCGCGATCCACGGGTACACCTTGGTCGAGGGCAGCTGGCCGCCCTCGCCGGGCTTGGCGCCCTGAGCGAGCTTGATCTGCAGGTCGGTGGCGTGCGTGAGGTACATGCTCGTCACACCGAAGCGACCCGACGCCACCTGCTTGATGGCACTGCGGCGCTCGGGGTCGAGCAGACGGTCGAGATCTTCGCCGCCCTCTCCGGTGTTGGACTTCGCGCCGAGTCGGTTCATCGCGATCGCGAGCGATTCGTGCGCCTCTTGCGAGATGGAGCCGTAGCTCATCGCCCCGGTCGAGAACCGCTTCACGATGGACTCGACCGATTCCACCTCGTCGATCGGCACTGCGGGCCTGGTGCCGGTGCGCAGCGCGAACATGCCGCGCAGCGTCATGAGCTCCTCGGCCTGCGAGTCGACCATCGAGGTGTACTCGCGGAACACGTCGTACCGGCGATTGCGGGTCGAGTGCTGCAGGCGGAAGACCGTCTCGGGGTTGAAGAGGTGCGGCGAGCCGTCGCGACGCCACTGGTACTCGCCACCGGTGCGAAGCCGCTCGTGGGCGCGCACCGCGGCGTCTTGAGGGTACGCGGCGGCATGCCGGTCGAGGTTCTCGGCCGCGACGACGTCGATGCCGATGCCTCCGAGCTTCGAGGTCGTGCCGGTGAAGTACTCGTCGATGAACTCCTGCGAGAGGCCCACCGCTTCGAACGCCTGCGCGCCGGCATACGACGAGATCGTCGAGATGCCCATCTTCGACATGATCTTCAGCACGCCCTTGCCGAGCGCCTTGATGACGTTGCGAACGGCCTGCTCGGGAGTCACGCCCGTGATGACGCCGGAACGCACGAGGTCTTCGCACGTCTCCATCGCGAGGTAGGGGTTCACGGCGGATGCCCCGTAGCCCACGAGCAGCGCCACGTGGTGCACCTCGCGCACATCGCCGGCCTCGACGACGAGCCCGACCTTCATGCGGTTCTCGGACCGGATCAGGTGATGGTGCACTGCCGACAGCATGAGCAACGACGGGATCGGCGCGAGGTCCTTCGTGGAGTCGCGATCGCTCAGCACGATGAAGGACGCGCCCTCGTCGATCGCCTCGTCGACCTCGGCGCAGAGCGCGTGGAGCCGGGCCCTCATCGCCTCAGGACCGTCGTCGACTCGGTAGAGGCCTTTGAGCGTCTTCGTCTTCGACGAGCCGACGTGCGGATCGATGTGCACGATCTTCGCGAGTTCGTCGTTGTCGATCACGGGGAAGTCGAGGGACACCTGGCGGGCGTGGTCGGGCCCGGCCGTGAGCAGGTTGCGCTCGGGGCCGAGCGACGAGCCGAGCGAGGTGACGACCGCTTCGCGAATCGAGTCGAGCGGCGGATTCGTGACCTGCGCGAACTGCTGCGTGAAGTAGTCGAACAGCAGTCGCGGGCGCTCGGAGAGCACGGCGATCGGCGTGTCGGATCCCATGGCACCGAGGGGCTCCTGCCCGGTGCGCGCCATCGGCGCGAGCAGGATCTTGACCTCCTCCTCGGTGTAGCCGAAGGTGCGTTGACGACGCGTGACGGATGCCGGCGGGTGCACGATGTGCTCGCGCTCGGGAAGCTCGGTGAGCCGGATGCGGCCCTCTTCGAGCCACTCGTCCCACGGCTCGGATGCGGCGAGCTCGGCCTTGATCTCGTCGTCTTCGATGAGGCGCCCCGCCTCGGTGTCGACGAGGAACATGCGCCCGGGCTGCAGTCGGCCCTTGCGAACGATCTTGCTCTGCGCGATGTCGAGCACGCCGATCTCGCTCGCGAGCACCACGAGCCCGTCGTCGGTGACCACGTAGCGCCCCGGGCGGAGCCCGTTGCGGTCGAGCGTGGCGCCGACGAGGGAGCCGTCGGTGAACACGATCGCCGCCGGACCGTCCCACGGCTCCATGAGCATCGAGTGGTACTCGTAGAACGCACGACGGGCGGGTGCGATCTCGGTCTGGTTCTCCCACGCCTCTGGCACCATCATCATGATCGCGTGGGGAAGGCTGCGTCCGGAGAGGGTCAGGAGCTCGACGACCTCGTCGAAGGACGCCGAGTCACTCGCCCCGGGCGTCACGATCGGCAGGATGGGCGCGAGGTCGCCGAGCAGCTCCGACTCGAGCTGCGACTGACGGGCGCGCATCCAGTTGCGGTTGCCCTGGATCGTGTTGATCTCGCCGTTGTGCGCGATCATGCGGAACGGCTGCGCGAGCGGCCACGATGGGAACGTGTTGGTGGAGTAGCGCGAGTGCACGAGTGCGAGCTTCGAGGCGAACCGCTCGTCGGAGAGATCGGGGTAGAACGGCTCGAGCTGGAGCGTCGTGACCATGCCCTTGTAGACGATGGTTCGGCACGACAGCGACGCGAAGTAGAGCTCGAGCTCGCGCTCGGCCCGCTTGCGGAAGCGGAATGCCAACCGGTCGAGGGCGATGCCCTCGCGGTGCTCCCCCGTCGACGTCGTGGCCGACGACTGCACGAACAACTGCTGCACGACGGGCATCGCGGCGCGGGCGAGCGTGCCGAGCTCATCGGGTCGCACCGGCACCTCGCGCCATCCGATGACCGAGAGGCCTTCGGATGCCGCGATCTCCTGCACGCGCTGCTTGACCGAGCTGCGCGACGTCGGGTCGACGGGGAGGAAGGCATTGCCGACCGCGTAGGCGCCGGCGGCGGGCAGGGGGAAAGGCACGACGGCCCGCAGGAATGCGTCGGGCACTTGCGTGACGATGCCCGCGCCGTCACCGGTGCCGGCGTCGGATCCGACCGCGCCGCGGTGCTCGAGGTGGCGGAGCGCATCGAGCGCCGTCGTGATGATGTCATGACCCGCCGTGCCGCGAAGGGTCGCGACCATCGCAAGGCCGCAGGCGTCCTTCTCGTCGGCAGGGTCGTACATGCCCTGCGCGGCGGGAATGGAGCCGAACCTCGAGAAGGGTGGGGTGAGCGACACGTGGACCGTCCTCATCAACTAGTTGTCAGCGGGGGACGTCGTCGGCCCTGCAAGGGGATGTCGCGGCGCATGGTGCGGCGTCGCGTTCGGTGAACGTGGTGAATGGGCGTCCTACGGTGAGGGTGACCGGCTCGAGCTTGTGGCTGCGGTCTCGCCCGTGTCGTTCCCGCCCTCGACGTCATCGTCGAGAGAGTCGGAGTCGGACTCGGTTTCGTCCGAGTCTACCTCAGCGTCGGCGCCCTTCCATTCACGGCCCGGTTCGTAGGGCGTCGGCTCGTCGCCGGTGTGCCTTCGGCTCTGTACCACGAAGATCACGATGCCGAGCAGGATGGCCGCGAACGACGCCCACACGTTGACCCGGATGCCGAGGAACATCTCGCTGGGATCGACCCGGATCGACTCGAAGAACGAGCGACCGAGGCCGTACCAGATGAGGTAGACGGCGAACGCCTTGCCCCAGCGCAGGTTGATCTTGCGCCCGAGGAAGATGATGAGCGCCGCTCCGGCGAGGTTCCAGATGATCTCGTAGAGGAACGTCGGGTGGAAGAGCGTGCCGTCGGGCAGGCCCGCCGGGAATGCCGGGTTGGCCGAGTCGATCTCAAGGCCCCAGGGCAGGTCGGTGGGCATGCCGAAGAGTTCATGGTTGAACCAGTTGCCGAGGCGGCCGGTGGCCTGCGCGACGAGCAGGCCTGGGGCGAGCGCGTCGGCGAACGACAGGAACCGGATACCAGTCTGCTTGCACCCGATGAAGACGCCGACCGCACCGCCGAGGAGCGACCCATAGATCGCAATCCCACCCTCGGCGATCGCGAAGACGCGCCACCATTCCTGGCCTTCGAAGTAGTCGGCCGGGTGGGTCAGCACGTGGTAGACCCGCGCGCCGATGATGCCGAGCAGCACCGCCCACAGGGCGATGTCGAGCACGACGCCGGGCTCCGCGCCGCGCGTGGTCAGTCGCCGCGACGTGATGATCACCGCGAGGACCATTCCGAGCAGGATGCACAGCGCATATGTGTGGATAGCGATCACGCCGCCCCATGGAAGCGGGATTTCCCAAAGAATCCGCCATGCCTCATCGGGGCTCGGGATGCTGAACGGTGCGATCACTCGGGCTGCTGCCTTTCCTCAGACGACTGGCGGCCGCGAGGGCCTCAGTCAGCGTACTTCACTCGAGGTGGGTGCCGCGCGCGAGCTCCGCGGCCAGAGCGCCGGCCGCGGGAACGCCGCCCGTCGCGAGTGCGTTCACGAGTGCCGAGCCGACGATCGCACCGTCGGCGTACTCGAGCACCTCGGCCACCTGGGCCGCGGTCGAGATGCCGAGACCGACGCAGCTCGCCGGGGCGCCTGCGTCGGAGAGGCGCGCGACGAGCCGGCGCGCCGCCTGGTCGACGTCGGTGCGGGCTCCGGTGATGCCCATCGTCGACACCGCGTAGACGAAACCGCGGCTCGCATCGACGGCCTGCCGGATGCGGGCGTCGCTCGACGTGGGGGCGGCGAGGAAGACGCGGTCGAGTCCGGTGCGCTCGGCTGCGGCGATCCATTCGGCCGCTTCGTCGGGAATGAGGTCGGGGGTGATGAGCCCCGCTCCCCCGGCGGTTGCGAGATCGTCGGCGAACCGGTCGACGCCGTACTGCACCACGGGGTTCCAGTAGGTCATGATGAGCACAGGGGCATCCGTGCGCTCAGTGATGCGGCGTACCGCCTCGAACCCGTGCGTGAGCCGGAAACCGTTGGCAAGCGCCTGCTGGGTCGCGGCCTGGATGACCGGGCCGTCCATGACGGGATCGGAATACGGGAGGCCGAGCTCGAGCACGTCGACGCCGTTCTCGACGAGCGCGACAGCAGCCTCCACGCTCTCGTCGAGGGTGGGGAATCCGACCGGCAGGTAGCCGATGAGCGCGCCATTCGCCTCGTCGTTGCGCCGGCGGATGACGGGACCAGCGGTTCTCACTTGGGGTTCTCCTGGTCGTAGAGCTCGAAGTACGTCGCCGCCGTGTCCATGTCTTTATCGCCGCGGCCCGAGAGGTTCACGAGGATCGTCGCGTCGGGGCCCAGCTCGCGTCCGAGCTCGAGGGTGCCCGCGAGCGCGTGCGCCGACTCGATCGCGGGGATGATGCCCTCGGTGCGGGTGAGCAGGCGCAGCGCGTTCATGGCAGCGGCATCCGTCACCGGCCGGTACGTCGCCCGCCCGATCGCCGAGAGCCAGGAGTGCTCGGGGCCGACGCCCGGATAGTCGAGGCCCGCCGAGATCGAGTGCGACTCGATCGTCTGGCCGTCGTCATCTTGCAGGAGGTAGCTGCGGGCGCCGTGCAGCACGCCCGGGCGGCCGCGCGTGATGGTCGCGGCGTGGCGTTCGGTGTCGACGCCCTCGCCGCCGGCCTCGAAGCCGTAGAGGGCGACGTCGGTGTCGTCGAGGAACGCGTGGAAGATGCCGATCGCGTTCGAGCCGCCGCCGACGCACGCGGCGACGGCGGTGGGCAGCGCACCGGTGAGGTCGAGCACCTGCTGGCGGGCCTCTTCGCCGATGATCTTCTGGAAGTCGCGCACCATCTCGGGGAACGGGTGCGGACCGGCGACCGTGCCGAAGATGTAGTTCGTCGTGGCGACATTCGTGACCCAGTCGCGCATGGCCTCGTTGATCGCGTCTTTCAGGGTGCGCGATCCCGCCTTCACCGCGACGACCTCGGCGCCGAGCAGGCGCATGCGGGCGACGTTCAGCGCCTGGCGCTCGGTGTCGACCTCGCCCATGTAGATGACGCAGTCGAGGCCGAAGAGGGCGGCGGCCGTCGCCGTTGCGACGCCGTGCTGGCCCGCGCCGGTCTCGGCGATCACGCGGGTCTTCCCGATGCGCTTCGTGAGCAGCGCCTGGCCGAGCACGTTGTTGATCTTGTGCGAGCCGGTGTGGTTCAGGTCTTCGCGCTTCAGGATGACTCGGGCACCGCCGGCGTGCGCGGCGAATCGCGGCACCTCGGTGATGATCGACGGGCGCCCGGTGTAGCTGCGGCCGAGCTCGGCGAGCTCGGCTCCGAATCCGGGGTCGAGCTTCGCGAGGTCGTAGGCCTCGCCGAGCTCGTCGAGTGCTGCGATGAGCGACTCGGGCACGAATCGCCCGCCGAAGTCGCCGAAGTACGGACCGGTCTGCGCTCTGAGCGCCATGTCACACCGCCAGGAAAGCTGAGAGGTTGGCAATCGGGTCGCCCGTCACGAGGGCCTCGCCGACGAGCACGACGTCGGCGCCCGCTGCGCGATAGTGGGCGACATCGTCGGCAGACTTCACCGCGGACTCGGCCACGCGGATCGCGCCCGCGGGGAAGCGAGCGGCGAGCCGGCCGAACAGGTCGCGATCGAGCTCGAAGGTCGAGAGATCGCGGGCGTTCACGCCGATGAGCCTGGCGCCGAGCGCCGCGGCTCGCTCGAGCTCCTCGGCCGAGTGGGTCTCTACGAGCGGGGTCATGCCGAGCTCGACGATGAGGTCATAGAGCTCGCGGAGCTCACGGTCGTCGAGGGCTGCGACGATGAGGAGCACGAGGTCGGCGCCGGCGGCGCGCGCCTCGAACACCTGGTAGGGCGTCGCGATGAAGTCCTTGCGCAGGATGGGCAGCGCCACCGCCGCACGCACGGCCTCGAGGTCGTCGAGCGATCCGCCGAACTTGCGCCCCTCGGTGAGCACGCTGATCGCGCTCGCACCGCCGAGCTCGTAACTGCGCGCGAGTGCCGCCGGGTCGCCGATCGTCGCGAGCGCGCCGCGCGACGGGCTCGACCGCTTGATCTCGGCGATCACCTTCACGTGCGACGACCGCCGGAGCGCCTCGAGCGCATCGAGCGCGGCCGGGCGCACGAGCGCGGCTGCCTCCACCTCAGCGAGGGGGCGCGCCTCGCGGCGCACGAGTGAGTCGGCGACCGCGTTCGCGGTCAGTTCGGAGAGCACGTCTCAGTGCACCTTCGTGGTGACCTTGTCGCCGCCGACGCCGTAGCCGGCGCGCGCGAGGACCCAGCCGACCACGAGACCGATGACGAGCAGCACCGCCGAGGCCCAGACGAGCCACTGCACGTCGAGGAAGAACGCAACCGTGCCGATCACGAAGGCGATGAGCATGATCGTGACAGAGGTCCACGCCGCGGGCGAGTGTCCGTGGCCGGGATCGTCGGTCTCAGTGCTCATGATGCTCCTTCGTTGCAAGATTCGACGGCAAGTCTACCGGGCGCGGACTTGCCGCTGAGAATCGGGGAACCAGCCCCCGATCAGCTCCGCGCGAGGCGACGCTCCCGGCCCGCGGCGGCATCCGCTCACCCCGTGGGGTCGTCGCCGCGACTGAGCTCGTCCCAGTCGTCGATGGCGCGGTCCGAGGCCGCTCGAGGCGCGGGTTCGGTGTGGTCGTCGGTCTCGGCGAGCCGCACACCGCGGTAGCGACGAGAGGAGGCGGGCCACTTCGTGCCCGTCGCGAGCACGACGATGCCCGCGAGCACCACGATCGCTCCGCCCGCGATCGCTGCGGCAGGCCAGGCTGATGCGGTGATGGATGCCACGAGCTCGGCGGTCGGCCCGGCGCCCGAGACGCCCGTGGCATCCGTCACCGCCGGCGACACGGCCGCGACCGGATCGCCGATCGAGGTCGACGCGGCGAACACGATGCACGCGCCGAGGAGCACCTCGAGCACGCCGAGCACCATGCGGAGGCCGGGGCCGGCGAGCGCAAGTGCGGCGACGAGTGCGAGCCCGGCGAGCGCGAGCGCCGCGAGGGCGGGCGAGGCGATGCTCCCGGCGACCGGAATGGGGTCGGCGCCCGTGCCTGCGCCTGCCCCGTCGGCGAGGCGGAGATCGAACCAGTTCTGGCTCCACGAGAGCAGCGTGAGCCCGGCGCCGACGACCGTCGCGATGATCGCGGGCGACTTCATGCGCGAGGAGTTCACGGCTCCACCCGTCGCATCGCGTTGGCGACCGCGACGGCTCGAAGCGGAGCGGCGGCCTTGTTCTGCGACTCGCGGAACTCGGACTCGGGGTCCGAGTCTGCGACGAGCCCGCCGCCTGCTTGCACCCGAGCGACGCCGCCCGCGATGGTCGCCGTGCGGATGGCGATCGCGAGATCGGCGTCTCCCCCGAACCCGAAGTAGCCCACCACTCCCCCGTAGAGGCCGCGTTGCGCTGGTTCGAGCTCGTCGATGATCTCGAGAGCCCGCGGTTTCGGCGCGCCCGAGAGCGTGCCCGCCGGGAAGGCGGCCCGGAACACGTCGACGGCGTTCGCGCCGGGTGTGAGGTCGCCCTCGACCGAGGAGACGAGGTGCATGATGTGGCTGAACCGCTCGACCCGCATGAACTCGGTCACTTCGACGGAGCCCGCCGTGCACACCTTCGCGAGGTCGTTGCGCGCGAGGTCGACGAGCATGAGGTGCTCGGCCTGCTCCTTGGGGTCGGCGATGAGCTCGGCTTCGAGGTCGGCGTCTTCCTCGGGTGTCGCTCCGCGCGGCTTCGAACCGGCGATCGGATGCGTGAACACGCGTCCGTCCTGCACCTTCACGAGCGCCTCGGGTGACGAGCCGACGATCCAGTACGACTCCCCGGTCGTGTCTTCGAGGTGCAAGAGGTACATGTAGGGGCTCGGGTTCAGGCTGCGGAGCACCCGGTACACGTCGATCGGATGCGCCGTCGCCTCCTGCTCGAAGCGCTGCGAGATGACCACCTGGAAGATGTCACCCTCGCGGATGTACTCCTTCGACCGCTCGACGGCAGCGAGGAAGTCGGCCTTCTCGGTGCGATGCACCGGATCGGCGGCGCGAGTGAGGTCGATCTCGGCGAGCCAGGCCTCTGACGGCCGCGAGAGGTCGCGCTGCATCCGGTCGAGGCGCTCCTGCGCGTCGGCCCAGAGCCGCTCTGGAGCATCGACGTCGTCGTTGAGGGTCGAGGCGATGAGTTGCACGGTCCCGGTGCGATGGTCGATGACGACGAGCTCGGAGACGAAGGCGAACGCCTGGCCCGGCATCGAGAACTCGGCGGGAGGCCGGTTCGGCAGGCGCTCGATCTGGCGGATCGCCTCCCAGCCGATGAACCCCACGAGTCCTCCGGTCAGCGGGGGCGCGCCCGGAACGTCTTCGGTGCGCCACCGCTCGTAGAGCGCCTCGAGGGCGGCGAGGGGCGCAAGGCCGGCGGCATCGCCGAGCGCGCGCTCGGCCGGGAGTCCGTAGTCGAGCCACTCGATGTCGTCGTCGCGCTGGGTGAGCACCCCGTACGACGAGACGCCGACGAACGAGTACCTCGACCAGATGCCGCCTTGCTCGGCGGACTCGAGGAGGAAGGTGCCGGGCCGGCCGCCCGCGAGCTTGCGGTAGATGCCCACCGGTGTCTCGCCGTCGGCGAAGAGCTCGCGCACGACGGGCACGACCCGTCGCCCGGCCAGGAGCGCGGTGAAGTCCTCGAAACGGGTGGTGGCGTCGGCCAACGGTCTCTCCTCGTCGTCAGTCTGCCGGCGCGAAGCCCTGGACGACCGCGATGGGGTCGCCGTCGAAGCAGCGCCGGGTGCCCGTGTGACACGCCGCACCGACCTGCTCGACCTGCACGAGCAGGGTGTCGGCGTCGCAATCGAGCGCCGCCGACCGCACGTACTGCACGTGCCCCGAGGTGTCGCCCTTGCGCCAGTACTCCTGGCGCGAACGCGACCAGAAGGTCACTCGCCCCTCGGTGAGGGTGCGGCGCATCGCCTCGCGGTCCATCCAGCCGAGCATGAGCACCTCACCCGTGTCCCACTGCTGGATGATCGCCGGGAGGAGCCCGTCGGCGGTGAACGCCGCTCGGTCGATCGCCGTCGCTCCGTCGGTCCACGGCTCTTCGTCGCGCTCGAGTTCCTCGTCGCCCGGCCTCGCTCATCGCACGATCCTTCCGTCGGCCGCGAGGGCGGCTTTCACTTCGCCGATCGTCACCTCGCCGTTGTGGAACACGGATGCCGCGAGCACCGCGTCGGCGCCGGCTGCGATCGCCGGCGCGAAGTCGGCGACGTGTCCGGCGCCGCCCGAGGCGATCACGGGCACGCTCGCGAGCTCGTGCATGAGCGCCGTGAGCTCGAGGTCGAACCCGGCCTTCGTGCCGTCGGCGTCGATCGAGTTGACGAGCAGCTCGCCGGCGCCGAGCTCGATGGCCAGTCGCGCCCATTCGAGGGCGTCGAGGTCGGTCTCGGTGCGACCGCCGTGCGTCGTCACGACGAATCCGGAGGGAGTGCGCTGCGAGCGCTTCACGTCGAGCGAGAGCACGAGCACCTGCGCGCCGAAGCGATCGGCGATCTCGCCGATGAGCGGCGGCCTCGCGATCGCGGCGCTGTTCACGCCGATCTTGTCGGCGCCGTGCCCCTGCAGTCGCGCGACGTCGTCGACCGAGCGGATGCCGCCGCCCACCGTGAGGGGGATGAACACCTGCTCGGCCACGCGCTGCACCATGTCGTAGGTCGTGGAGCGGTCGTCGACGGTCGCCGTGACGTCGAGGAACGTGAGTTCATCGGCGCCCTGATCGGCGTACCGGGCGGCGAGCTCGACGGGATCTCCTGCATCGCGGAGGTTCTGGAAGTTGACGCCCTTGACGACGCGGCCGGCAGCCACGTCGAGGCACGGGATCACGCGGACGGCTAGCGACATCCGGTCACCTCACAACCGTGCCGCGTGGATCGCGCTCACGAGGATCGCCCGTGCGCCGAGCGAGTAGAGCTCGTCCATCACGTGGTTCATGTCGACGCGAGGGACCATGACGCGGACGGCGACCCACTCGGGATCGTGCAGCGGCGACACGGTCGGCGACTCGAAGCCGGGCGCCACGGCGGTGGCGCGTTCGAGGTGCTCGACCGGCACGTCGTAGTCGAGGAGCACGTACTGGCGGGCGACGAGGACGCCCTGGAGGCGCCGCACGAGGGTGTCGGTGCCCGGCCGCTCGACGCCGGAGCCGATGAGCACGGCCTCGGATTCGAGGATGACCGGGCCGAAGATCTCGAGGCCGGCCTGGCGGAGCGTGGAGCCGGTGGAGACCACGTCGGCGACGGCGTCGGCGACACCGAGTCGCACGGCCGACTCGACCGCTCCGTCGAGCTTGACGAGATTCGCCGTCACGCCGTGGCCCGCGAGGAACCCGCCGACGAGGCCGGGATAGCTCGTGGCGACCCGCACTCCGTCGAGTTGCGCGAGCTCGCTGAAGTCGCCCGCCGGCCCCGCGAAGCGGAAGGTGGAGTCGCCGAATCCGAGCGAGGAGATCTCGGCGGCATCCGATCCGGAATCGAGCAGGAGGTCGCGGCCCGTGATGCCGACGTCGAGCGCGCCCGACCCCACATAGGTGGCGATGTCACGCGGACGGAGATAGAAGAACTCGACCCCGTTCCGCGGATCGGCGGTGTGCAGGTCGCGGGGGTCGCGGCGGCCGGTGTACCCGGCCTCCCACAGCATCTGCGCGGCGGTCTCGGAGAGCGAGCCCTTGTTGGGCACGGCGATTCGGAGCATTCCCTGACTTTCGTGTCGACGGTACTGATCGGTCATGAGCGTGATCAGAGATGTCGGTACACGTCGGCGGGCGTGAGCCCCTTCGCGAGCAGGAGCACCTGCAAGTGATAGACGAGCTGGGAGATCTCTTCAGCCGTCTCTTCGTCGCTCTGGTACTCCGCGGCCATCCAGACCTCGGCGGCCTCCTCGACGATCTTCTTGCCGATGGCGTGCACGCCGGCATCGAGCTCGCGCACCGTGCCGGACCCCGCTGGGCGGGTGCGGGCCTTCTCGCTGAGCTCGACGAAGAGGTCGTCGAATGTCTTCACCCGTCTAGGCTACCGGTGCACGTGAGGGTGGACGGACGCAGCCCGGCGCAGCGCCTCGATCTGCTCGGTGGGCGAATCCGCGCCGAACACGGCCGATCCGGCGACGAACGTGTTCGCCCCTGCTGCGGCGGCGATGCCGATCGTCTCGAGCGAGATGCCGCCGTCGACCTGCAGCCACACGTCGAGACCGGCTGAGCGCACCGTGTCGGCGACGAGCTCGAGCTTGGGCATCGTCTCGGGCCGGAACGACTGGCCGCCGAAGCCCGGCTCGACGGTCATCACGAGCACCTGGTCGAACTCGGGCAGCAGCTCGAGGTACGGCTCCACCTCGGTGCCCGGCTTCAGGGCGATGCCGGCCCGTGCGCCGAGCCCGCGGAGTCGCCGGGCGAGCCCGACCGGGTCGGACGCGGCCTCGACATGGAACGTCACGGAGAACGCGCCAGCCTCGGCATACCCCGGCGCCCAGCGCTCGGGGTCGTCGATCATGAGGTGCACGTCGAGCGGGATGGGCGAGACCTGCTGGAGCCGCTCGACCATCGGCAGGCCGAACGTGAGGTTCGGCACGAAGTGGTTGTCCATGATGTCGACGTGCACGAGGTCGGCGCTCGCGATGCGACCGAGCTCTCGCTCGAAGTTCGCGAAGTCGGCAGCGAGGATGCTCGGGTTGATCCGCGTCGTCATGGATTCACCCTATCGATCGGCGACGGCGGCATGGACGCCGGTGGCATCGGCGCCCGGGCGCCGGACGAGGGCGATGAACATCGCATCGGTGCCGTGCCGGTGCGGCCAGAGCTGCACGGTGTCAGCGTCGCCGGCAAGGTCGAGCGGATGCCGCGACAACGCCTCCACCACCGATCGCGTGTCGAGCTGCTCGACCCGATCGCCCCACCGGGCGAGCGCCGCGCCGAACGTGCCGTGCGTCTCGGCGGTGTGCGGGGAGCATGTGACGTACGCGAGGATGCCGCCGGGCGCGAGTGCGCCGACCGCGGCGTCGAACAGGTCGCCCTGGAGCTTCGTGAGCTCGGCGACATCCGCCGGCGACTTGCGCCATCGCGCCTCGGGCCGGCGACGGAGGGCGCCGAGGCCGGTGCACGGTGCATCGAGGAGGATGCGGTCGAAGCCGTCGGGGGCGCCGAGCGCGGTGAGGTCGAGCTCGCGGCCGTCGCCGACCCGCACGTCGACCTCGATCGGCACTCCGGCCACGGCATTCCGCACGAGGTCGGCGCGCGCCGGCACCGCCTCGTTCGCGACGACGCTCGCGCCGCCGCCGAGCGCCTCGGCGGCGAGTACGGCGGTCTTGCCGCCAGGGCCGGCGCAGAGGTCGAGCCAGCGCTCCCCCGGTGCGATGGGAGTCGCACGGGTGAGGGCGAGCGCCGCGAGCTGCGAGCCTTCGTCTTGAACGCGAATGCGGCCGCCCGAGGATCGCGCGACTCCGATCGGGTCATCGGTGACCGCGCCGATGGGCGAATAGCGGTCGGGCTCGAGCGTGACGCCGTCAGCAGTCTCTGCGTCGGCGTCGTCGAAGCCCGGAAGCACCGCGAGGTTGACCCGGGGCGAGTCGTTGTCGGCCTCGAGGAGCGCCTCGAGCTCGGGTTCTCGACCCTCGCGGGCGAGCGCGGTGCGGAACGCGCGCACGATCCACGCGGGGTGGCTCGAGAGGCGCGCGAGCCGGTCGTCGCGGTCCTTGGCACCCGCCCCGACGAGTTCGCGCCAGGAGTCGGCCGACGTGCGCGAGACGGTGCGCAGCACGGCGTTGGCGAATCCTGCGGCTTTCGGAGCGACCTTGCGGGCCAGGGCCACCTGTTCGAAGACCGCCGCGTGCGTCGGCACCCGGGTCGCGAGCAACTGGTGCACCCCGAGCCGCATCACGTCGAGCACTCCCGGGTCGATGCTCGAGGTGGGCCGGTCTGCCGCGAGCTCGAGGACGAGATCGTAGAAGCCCAGCATGCGCAGGGTGCCGTAGGTGAGCTCGGTCGCGAAGGCCGCGTCGGCACGATTCAGGCCGGCCCGGCTGATGCGCGTGGGCAACAGGAGGTTCGCGTAGGCCTCGTCGGTCCGCACGGCCTCGAGCACCTCGAAGGCGACGCGGCGCGCCGGTGAGACGCGCTCCGCTCCCCCGCCACGGGAGTTCGATCGCGCGCCGCCGCTCATCGCGCGACCGCCTGTTCGCGTGCGGCACCGCGCCACCAGTCGGCGGCGGCCATCGCGGTGCGGCCCGACGGCTGCACGCGCCGGAGCTCGAGCGGCGCGGTGGCGGTGCCGATGAGTACGCGGCGATCGTGCATGGCGATCATGCCGGGCGGCATCGCCGTGGCATCTGCAGTGTCCGCGGCATCCGCGCCATCCGCGGTGGTCGCGAGCTCGAGCACCTTCAGTCGTTGCTCATCGAGCGTCGTCCAGGCGCCGGGCTCGGGCGTCACGCCGCGGAACCGCGCGAGCACCTCCGCAGCCGGGAGCCGCCAGTCCAGGCGCGCGTCGTCGATCGTGAGCTTGGGAGCGAAGCTCGGCTCTCCGGATTGCGCCGTCGCGACCGCGGTTCCGGCGGCGATCGCGTCGACCACCTCGCTGAGCAGCTCGGCACCCGACACCGCGAGATCTTCGAGGAGCTCGCCCGAGGTCTCACTGCCGTCGATCTCGCGCGGCCGCATCGCGAACACGTCGCCAGCGTCGAGTTCGGGCACGAGCCGGAACACGGATGCCCCGGTCTCGGCGTCGCCAGCGATGAGTGCGTGCTGCACGGGCGCCGCGCCGCGCCATGCGGGCAGCAGCGAGAAGTGCAGGTTCACCCAGCCGTGGGTCGGAGCGGAGAGCAGCGGTTCGCGCACGAGTCCGCCGTAGGCGACGATGACCCCGAGATCGGGACGGAGCGCCTCGATCGCGGCGGTCGGCTCGGCTCCGAGCCGGGCGGCCTCGATCACAGGCAGCCCGAGCCGCTCGGCCGCCTGGGCGACCAGCGACGGCGTGAGCACGCGCTTGCGTCCGAGCGGCGCCGCCGGCCTCGTCACGACGCCGACGAGCTCATGGTCGCTCGCAGCGAGGCGTTCGAGCGCCGGGACGGCGGCGGCCGGAGTGCCGGCGAAGACGAGGCGAAGGTTCTGCACACTCCATTGTCGCCGACTCGGATGCAGCGGCTCGACGCCCGCTGCCCTGCGCGCCCGGTGCACACCACCGGGCGGCTATGGCACGTCGGGATCGTCGAACCGCACCCGCAGCACGGGAGGACGCTTCGGCGGTCGCCCGCCGACCGGCCGCCGGCGCTCGGTGGCCGCTCGGATCATCTCGGCGCGGAGCGCCTTGGCGACCGCGGCGCCGGCGGAGTAGTCGAACCGCACGATCGCCCGCTCGAGTCCCTCACCGAACGCTGTCGGCCCGAGTGCGTCGACCTCGTCGGCCGCGGCGTTGGCCTGGTGGAGCGCGCGAGCCACGGCAGCGGGCGGTGCCGTCACACTCGCGACGCGCACCGACGGCGGGAAGCGCAGAGCCCGCCGCGACTCGAGCTCGGTGGCCGCCCACTCCGCCTGCCGCCACGTCGAGAGCGCGGTCGCGAGCGCGCCCGCGACCCCGACGAGGAACACCGGGGCGCCCGGAGCGGCGAGGGCGGTCGCGTTCGACCACCAGCGCAGGCAGTCTTCGGCGACGCGGAGCGACTCGCGCAGCAGCATCCGCTCGCCGTCGAGGAGGAGCACGGCGCGGTAGCCGCCGTCGGCGATGGGCTCGGCACCGCGCGTGGCGACGACGAGTGCCGACTCGGCGCCGACCCGCAGGAGCGGATGTTCGCCGTCGGAGAGGAAGACGCGCGCTCGTGGGAAGGCCCGGCCGAGCTCTTCAGCGGTGCGACTCGCCCCGACGGTGGCGGCGCGGAGCTTCGTCGCCTCGCACACTGTGCAGCGCCAGACGCTCGCACTCGTTCCGCACAGCACGCACCGGGCGTCGCCGCCGCTGCGGGGCACCGTGATCGCACCGCCGCACGCGTTGCAGCGCGCCGGTTCGCGGCAACGGTCGCAGACGAGGAGCGGAGCATGACCGGGCCGAGCCACCTGGACGAGCACTGGACCCTCGCGCACGGCCTCCTGCGCCTGCCGCCAGGCCGCGGACGGGATGCGCGCAGACCCCGGCTCGGGATTGGCCTGCTGCTCGGTCGGGATGACTCGCGGCCGCACTGGCTTCACGGCGGGAATCGCGTGCACCCAGCCGATCTCGACGAGTCGCTCGACCTCGACGCTGCGGGTGTGGCCGAGGAAGCACAGCGCGGCTCCGGACTGCCCCTGCCGGATGAGTGCGGCGTCGCGCGGATGCACGCCCGGAGCGAGCGGCTCGTTCTGGAGGCTGTCGCCGTCGTCCCAGAAGGCGATGAGGCCGAGCCGGGCGGCAGGGGCGTAGACGGTCGACCGGTTGCCGATGATGACGCGGGCGTGCTCGCCCGTCGACTCGAGGAAGGATCGGAATCGCTCGCCGCCCGTCTGCCGTGCGTCGGTGCGCACCACGCGCCGCGAGTCGACGAACGCGGCGAGGGCGGCCTGCAGCTGCGCTTGGTCGCGGTAGTCGGGAACGATGAGCAGGCTCGAGCGATCGGCGGCGAGCGTATATGCAGCGGCGTGTGCGAGCGTCACCGCCCACGCGCCGACCCATTCGCCCGAGGGCAGGCGCACCGGTCGCGGGTCGGCTGCGAGCGCCATCCGTTCGCCGTCGTCGATGCCCTTCTCGACACGACCCGCCTCGTATCCCGTGATCGGCGCCGGTGCCGCCGGCAGCTCGCCGGGATCGGACTCGGCCGTTCGCCACGTGCGCTCGACGCGCACGTAGCGGTTCGGAACGGCGATCCGGAGGATGTCGCTCGCATTGCCCGCGGCACGATCGGCCGCAGCGCGCACGAGCGCCCAGACCTCGGGCGTGAGGAGCGGCACCTCGGAGACGACGTCTTCGAGCTCGCTCAGCGTGCCGGCGTACTCACTCGACTCGACGAGCTCGACGAGCCAGCCGTTGGCGATGCGGCCCCCCGAGCGGATCGGGACGCGCACACGCACGCCCGCTTGGGCCGCCTCGCGGAGCCGATCGGGAACGTGATAGTCGAAGAGCTGGTCGAGCTGCGGCAGCGGCGAGTCGACGAGCACCCTGGCGATCGGGCCGCCCGGCACCGTCAGAGCCCGGCGACGGCGCGCAGGTCGTCGACGCGGTCGAGCTGCTCCCAGGTGAAGTCGGGAAGCTCGCGGCCGAAGTGTCCGTAGGTCGCGGTCTGCGCGTAGATGGGGCGGAGCAGGTCGAGGTCGCGGATGATCGCGGCGGGGCGCAGGTCGAACACCTCGCGGATCGCGGCGATGATGCGCTCTTCGGGAACGTGCGCCGTGCCGAACGTCTCGACGTAGAGCCCGACCGGCGTGGCCTTGCCGATGGCGTACGCGACCTGCACCTCGAGTCGATCGGCGAGGCCCGCGGCGACGGCGTTCTTCGCGACCCAGCGCATCGCGTACGCTCCGGAGCGGTCGACCTTCGACGGGTCCTTCCCGCTGAACGCGCCGCCGCCGTGCCGGCTCGCGCCGCCGTAGGTGTCGATGATGATCTTGCGGCCCGTGAGGCCGGCGTCGCCCTGCGGGCCGCCGATCTCGAACCGGCCTGTGGGGTTGATGAGCACCGCGAGCTCGGGCCGGGAGAGCTCGACGAGGTCGAGCACCGGCCGGATCACGAGCTCCTCGACCTCGGCGCGGAGCTGCTCGGTGGACACGATCGGCGAGTGCTGCGTCGACAGCACGACCGTCTCGATCGTGCGAGGCACCTGACCCTCGTAGCCGACGGTGACCTGGGTCTTGCCGTCGGGACGAAGGTAGTCGAGCTCACCGGCCTTGCGAACGGTGGCGAGCCGCTCGGCGAGCCGGTGCGCGAGCCAGATCGGCACGGGCATGAGCTCGGGCGTCTCGCGCGTGGCGTAGCCGAACATGATGCCCTGGTCGCCGGCGCCCTGCAGGTCGAGCGCGTCGATGCTCGCGCGCTCGCGCGCCTCGAAGGCGTGGTCGACACCTTGCGCGATGTCGGGCGACTGTCCGCCGATCGACACCGAGACGCCGCACGAACGGCCGTCGAACCACACGTCGGAGGAGTTGTAGCCGATCGAGGTCACGCGTTCACGCACGATCGCCGGGATCTCGACGTAGCCCGACGTCGTCACTTCGCCGGCCACGTGCACGAGCCCCGTCGTGACGAGCGTCTCGACGGCGACCCGGCTGTGCGGATCGACCGTGAGCAGCGCGTCGAGGATCGAGTCGGAGATCTGGTCGCAGATCTTGTCGGGATGGCCCTCGGTGACGGACTCGGACGTGAAGAGGCGAAGTGCGCTCATATGGGCTTGGATTCCTTCGGTGTCGTCGCGGCTCGCGCCGTGGTCGTCAGCTCTGAGACAACCACGTCGAGGATGTCGTGCGCCACCGACAGTTTCGTTCCGTGTGCTCGTGTGACGACGTCACCGCCGGCGCCGATCACGACGACCGCATTCTCGTCGCTCGCGAATCCCTCGTTCCATCCGACGCGGTTCACGACGAGCAGGTCGGCGCCCTTCGCCTCGCGCTTGGCGCGCCCGAGCGCGAGGAGGTGCTCGTCGTCGGACTCGGTCTCGGCGGCGAAGCCGACGAGGAGGGTTCCGGGATGCGGCTCGCTGCCGAGGCCTGCGAGGATGTCGGGATTGCGCACGAGCTCGAGCGTGAGGCCCCCGTCGCCCTCGTCCTTCTTGATCTTCGCGTCGCTCACGCTCACCGGCCGGTAGTCGGCGACGGCCGCGGCCATCACGACGACATCGACGCCCTGCGCGGCGCCGACGACCGCGTCGCGGAGCTCGAGCGCCGTCGAGACCCGGCGGACATCGCAGCCCTCGGGGTCGGCCACCTCGAGGTTCGCCGCGATGAGGGTGACCTCGGCTCCTCGGGATCGCGCCGCCTCGGCGATCGCGATGCCCTGCTTGCCGCTCGATCGATTGCCGAGGAAGCGCACGGGGTCGAGCGGCTCGCGCGTTCCGCCGGCGGAGACGACGATGCGTCGCCCTGAGAGATCGCCCCTGTGGTGCTGCGCTGCAGCGGAATCGGATGCCGCCACCCGGTCGAGTGCGGCCGCGACGATGACGTCGGGCTCCGCCATGCGGCCGGGACCGCTGTCGCTGCCGGTGAGCTGCCCCACGGCCGGGCCGACGACGGTGACGCCCCGGGACCGGAGGGTCGCGATGTTCGCCCTCGTGGCCGGATGCCGCCACATCTCGGTGTGCATGGCCGGCGCGATGACCACGGGCGCTTCGCTCGCGAGCACCGTGTTGCCGAGCAGGTCGTCGGCGAGGCCGGTCGCGAGCTTGGCGATGGAGTTCGCGGTCGCCGGCGCGATCACGATGAGGTCGGCGGCCTGGCCGATGGCTACGTGCCGCACCTCGGCGACGCCCTCGTAGAGGTCGGTGTGCACGGGGTTGCGCGAGATCGCCTCGAGAGTGGGGCGCCCGACGAAACGGAGCGCTCCCTCAGTCGGGACGACGTGCACGTCGTGACCGGCGAGCACGAGCGCGCGCACCACGCCCACGGCCTTGTACGCCGCTATGCCCCCGGTGATGCCGACGACGATGTTGAGCGGCGACATCGGGCCCCCTGGCTCAGTCGGCGATCGGGCGGAGCCGGAGCTTGTCTTCGTTGATCTCGTGCAGAGCGACCGAGAGGGGCTTGTCGTCGATCGAGGAGTCGACGAGCGGGCCGACGTTGTCGAACAGGCTGCCTTCGTGCAGGTCGGCGTAGTAGTCGTTGATCTGACGTGCGCGCTTCGACGCGAAGATCACGAGCTGGTACTTCGAATCGACCTTCGAGAGCAGGTCGTCGATGGGCGGGTCGATGATTCCGGACAGCTTCTCAGCCATGGAAAGACTCCTTGATCGTGGGGTGCGCACCCTCAGTGCGCGAAAAGTCGTGGCGAGGGCAGCTCAACGCCGACCCTTGCGAGGTCTCATCAAGTCTACGACCTTCTGAGCGGCGTCGGCGACGTCGTGGTTGACCACCTGGTGATCGAACTCGTCGACGGCCGCCAATTCGACCTTCGCGGTCTCGAGCCGGCGCTGCTGTTCGGCGGGACTCTCGGTGCCCCGGCCGACGAGGCGGCGCACGAGCTCTTCCCAGCTCGGAGGGAGCAGGAACACGAGCGTGGCGTCGGGCATGGCCCGGCGCACGGCACGCGCACCCTGGATGTCGATCTCGAGCAGCACGCTATTGCCTGCGGCGATAGCCCGCTCGACGGCCGCACGGGGCGTGCCGTATCGCGAGGCGTTGTGCACGGTCGCCCACTCGAGCAGCTCGCCGGCCGCGATCATGCGGTCGAACTCGGCGTCGTCGACGAAGAAGTAGCTCTCCCCTTCGACCTCGCCGGGCCGTGGCGCGCGCGTCGTCGCCGAGACCGAGAGCTGCACATCGGGATAGTGGCGCCGGATATAGGAGGCGACGGTGCCCTTGCCCACCGCTGTCGGGCCGGCGAGCACGACGAGCCGGTCGCCGGTGCCGCCATGCGCAGCGACCCAGTCGGCGACGAACTCGCGAAGCCGCCTGCGCTGCAGGCGGCCGAGGCCGCCGAGCCGCTTCGACGTCGAGATCTGCAGCTCATGCATGATGCGTGCGCTCTTCGTCGCGCCGATCGCCGGGATCGACGTGAGGAACTCGCTCACGCGCAAGCGCCCCTCGACGCCCTCAGGCGATGCGTACGCCTCGCGCAGCACGTCGAGCGGGCTCCGCGCCGCGCTCGCGACGTCGGCCTTCACCGCAGCACGGGCGCGGCGCGCCGCCACCGCCGCGCGGGATGCCGCGACGCGATCGACCTCGGGCGGCGACGACGGTGAGACCGATACCCGCTCAGGCACTCGCGGCTCCGACCTGGTCGACGCGACGCGCGATCGCGTCGGCGATGCCGTCGGGGCCGGCGCCGAGGATCGAGCGCGACTCGCTCACGATCACGCCCGTACCGAGCGACCCGTAGATCCTGCGGAAGTCGGAGAGCTCGGCGCCCTGGTACCCGAAGCCCGGCGCGAGCACCGGGAGTCCCGGACGCGAGGGTTCCGATTCGGTGTCGATGCCGGCGAGGGCGAGCTCGCTGGTCGCGCCGAGCACGACGCCGACCGAGCCGAGTGATCGGGTCGCGGCATCCGCTCGCCCCTCATTCCAGGCGATGACGCCCGCCGTGATCGCCTGGGCGACCGTTGAACCGGCACGACTCGACTGCTGGAGCACTGCGCGCTGGATGGCCGCAGCCTCGGGGTTCGACGTCGCGGCGAGCACGAAGAGCCCCTTGTTCGCGGACTCGGCCGCGACCAGCACCGACTCGATCGAGCCGAGGCCCTGGTAGGCGCTGATCGTCATCGCGTCGGCCTCGAGCGGGGAGCCCTGTCGCAGCCACGCCTCGCCGTAGGCCTCGACGCTCGAGCCGATGTCGCCGCGCTTCACGTCGGCGATCACGAGGAGCCCGGCGGCACGCGCTTCGCGGATGACCCGCTCGAGGGCCGCATAGCCCGCCGCGCCGTGGCGTTCGAAGAAGGCGACCTGCGGCTTCACGATGCCCGTGTGGTTCGCAGCGGCCTCGACGACGCGCAGGCCGAACTCGCGCACGCCCTCGGCGGAGTCGGACTGGCCCCACTCGGCGAGGAGCGATGCGTGCGGGTCGATGCCGACGCAGAGCCGCCCCCGGATCGCGAAGATCGCGTCGAGTCGATCGCCGAACGACGTCGGGCCGCTCATACGTGCGCCTCCCGCCGGGCCTGGTACTCCTGCAGGCTCGTGACCTCGAATCCGGTGCGCACCGCGTCGAGCGACGCGACCGCCGCCGAGAGCTCGGCGATGGTGGTGAACAGCGGGATGTCGGATGCCACGGCCGCTGCGCGGATCTCGTAGCCGTCGGCGCGGGCCGATCGGCCGCTCGGCGTGTTCACCACGACGTCGATCTCGCCGCGGTGGATCAGCTCGACGACGGATGCAGCATCGGGCGAGGGCTTGTCGCTGAACTTCAGCACGACGCCGGCCTCGATGCCGTTGCGGCGGAGCACCTCGGCGGTGCCCTCGGTCGCCGCGATCTCGTAGCCGAGCTGCTTGAGCCGGAGCACGGGAAGGATGATCGCCCGTTTGTCGCGATCGGAGACCGACACGAACACGGTGCCCGAGAGCGGCATGCCGCCGTACGCGGCGAGCTGGCTCTTCGCGAACGCCGTCGGGAAGTCCTTGTCGATGCCCATGACCTCGCCCGTCGAGCGCATCTCGGGGCCGAGGACGGAGTCGACCATGGTGCCCTCGCGCGTGCGGAAGCGGTGGAACGGCAGCACGGCCTCCTTCACCGACACCGGGGCATCGAGCGGCACTCGAGACCCGTCTGACGCGGGGAGCATGCCCTCGTCGATGAGCTCGGCGATCGTCGCGCCGACCATGACACGAGAGGCCGCCTTCGCAAGCGGGATGCCGAGCGCCTTCGAGACGAAGGGAACGGTGCGGCTTGCGCGGGGGTTCGCCTCGAGCACGTAGAGCACGCCCGCCGCGACGGCGAACTGCACGTTGAGCAGGCCCCGCACGCCGATCCCCTCGGCGATGCCACGGGTCGCCTCGCGTACGCGGTCGACCTCGGCGCGGCCGAGGGTCACGGGCGGCAGCGTGCAGCTCGAGTCGCCGGAGTGGATGCCGGCTTCCTCGATGTGCTCCATGACGCCGCCGATGTAGAGGTCGGTGCCGTCGTAGATCGCGTCGACGTCGATCTCGATCGCGTCGTCGAGGAAGCGGTCGACGAGCAGCGGATGCGTCGGGCCGACGATGCCCTGGCCCTCGATGCGCACGAAGTAGTCGGCGAGCGACGCCGAGTCGTACACGATCTCCATGCCACGGCCGCCGAGCACGTAGCTCGGTCGCACGAGCACCGGGTAGCCGATGCCCTCGGCGACGTGCACGGCGCCCGCGACGTCGATCGCGGTGCCGTTCTTCGGGGCGAGCAGCCCCGCTGCATCGAGGATGCCGGAGAAGAGCCCACGCTCCTCGGCGGTGTCGATCGCGTCGGGGCTCGTGCCGAGGATCGGGACGCCCGCCGCCTCGAGGCCCTTCGCGAGGCCGAGTGCGGTCTGGCCGCCGAGCTGCACGACGACGCCGACGAGCTCGCCCGTCTGCGACTCGGCGTGGATCACCTCGAGCACGTCTTCGAGCGTGAGCGGCTCGAAGTAGAGCCGGTCGCTCGTGTCGTAGTCGGTCGAGACGGTCTCGGGATTGCAGTTGATCATGATCGTCTCGAAGCCCGCGGCCGAGAGTGCGAACGACGCGTGCACGCACGAGTAGTCGAACTCGACGCCCTGGCCGATGCGGTTCGGCCCCGAGCCGAGGATGACGACCTTGCGCCGGTCGGAGGGCTCGACCTCGGTCTCGAGGTCGTAGCTCGAGTAGTGGTAGGGCGTGAGCGCCGGGAATTCCCCCGCGCACGTGTCGACCGTCTTGTAGACCGGGCGGATGCCGAGGATGTGGCGCACCTCGCGCGCATCAGCCTCGCCGAAGCCGCGGAGCTGGCCGATCTGCGCGTCGGAGAAGCCGTGGTCCTTCGCGAGGATGAGGAGGTCGGTGTCGAGGTTCTCGGCGGAGGCGACGGTCTCGGCGACCTCGTTGATCAGCACGATCTGGTCGAGGAACCAGGGGTCGATCTTCGTCGCCTCGAAGAGCTCGGCGACCGTGGCGCCCTTGCGCAGTGCCTGCTGCACGAGCACGATGCGCCCGTCGGTGGGGATGCGGGATGCCTCGACGAGCTCGTCCGCGCTGCGTTCCTCGTCGCCCCAGTGGAACGACGAACCGCGCTTCTCGAGCGAGCGGAGCGCCTTCTGCAGCGCCGTCGCGTAGTTGCGGCCGATCGCCATGGCCTCGCCGACCGACTTCATGGTCGTCGTGAGCGTGGGGTCGGCTGCGGGGAACTTCTCGAACGCGAAGCGGGGCACCTTCACCACGACGTAGTCGAGCGTCGGCTCGAAGCTCGCGGGCGTGACGCGCGTGATGTCGTTCGGGATCTCGTCGAGCCGGTAGCCGATCGCGAGCTTCGCGGCGATCTTCGCGATCGGGAATCCCGTGGCCTTCGAGGCGAGCGCCGACGAACGCGACACCCGCGGGTTCATCTCGATCACGATGATGCGCCCGTCGGCCGGGTCGATCGCGAACTGGATGTTGCAGCCGCCGGTGTCGACGCCGACGGCGCGGATGATGTCGATGCCGATGTCGCGCAGCTGCTGGTATTCGCGGTCGGTCAGGGTGAGCGCGGGCGCGACGGTGATGGAGTCGCCGGTGTGCACGCCGACGGGGTCGACGTTCTCGATCGAGCAGACGACGACCGTGTTGTCGTGCGTGTCGCGCATGAGCTCGAGCTCGTACTCCTTCCAGCCGAGGATCGACTCCTCGAGCAGCACCTCGCTCGTCGGCGAGTCGTGCAGGCCCTGGCCGGCGATGCGCAGGAGGTCTTCCTCGGTGTACGCGAAGCCCGAGCCGAGTCCGCCCATCGTGAAGGACGGACGTACCACGAGGGGGTAGCCCAGGTCTTCGGCGAAGGCCTTGGCCTCGTCGAGCGTCTTCGCGACATGGGAGCGCGCCACATCCGCGCCGGCCTCGATCACGAGGTCCTTGAAGAGTTGGCGGTCCTCACCCTTGCGGATCGCCTCGACCTTGGCGCCGATGAGCTCGACGCCGTGCTTCTCGAGGATGCCCGCGTCGTGCAGCGCGATCGCGGCGTTCAGCGCCGTCTGCCCGCCGAGCGTCGGCAGCACCGCGTCGGGGCGCTCCTTGATGATGATCGACTCGATGATGTCGGGCGTGATCGGCTCGATGTACGTGGCATCGGCGAAGTCTGGGTCGGTCATGATCGTGGCCGGGTTCGGATTCACGAGGATGACGCGCACGCCCTCGGCTCGCAGCACCCGGCAGGCCTGGGTGCCCGAGTAGTCGAACTCGGCCGCCTGGCCGATGACGATCGGACCCGAGCCGATGACGAGGACGCTGTTGATGTCGTCGCGCTTGGGCATCAGACTTCGGTCTCCTTGCTGGCGAGCACCATGTCGCGGAATCGGTCGAAGAGGTAGTTGGCATCGTGTGGCCCGGCGGCGGATTCGGGGTGGTACTGCACCGAGAACGCCGGGATGTCGAGGCAGTTGAGGCCCTCGACCACGTCGTCGTTCAGGTCGTAGTGGCTCACTTCGACCCGGCCGAATCCCTCACTCGAGTCGCTCACGCCCTCGATGGGCGCGTCGACCGCGAAGCCGTGGTTGTGCGACGTGATCTCGACCCGGCCGGTGGCCTTGTCGAGCACGGGCTGGTTGATTCCGCGGTGTCCGAAGGGCAGCTTGTACGTGCCGAAGCCGAGTGCGCGGCCGAGCAGCTGGTTGCCGAAGCAGATGCCGAAGTAGGGCAGGCCCGCGCGCAGCGTCGTGCGCAGCAGGTCGACATGGCGATCGGATGCTCCTGGGTCGCCGGGTCCGTTCGAGAAGAACAGCGCGTCGGGCGCCATCGCGAGCACCTCTTCAGCGGTGATCGACTGCGGCACCACGTGCACGTCGAAGCCGCGCTGGGCGAGGTAGCGGAGTGTCGACGTCTTCACGCCGAGGTCGAGCACCGCGACCGACCCGATCCGCTCGCCTTCCGCGTCGAGCGTGTAGGGCTCTTGCGTCGAGACCGCGCCCGAGAGGTTGCGCCCGGTCATCTCGGCGGAGCCGCGAACGAGGTCGAGCTGCTCGCCCGCCGTGAGCGAGGCATCCTCTCCGGAGAAGATGCCGGAACGCATCGCGCCCGCCGAGCGGAGGTGGCGGGTGACGGCGCGGGTGTCGATGCCGCTGATGCCGACGATGCCCGCCTCGGCGAGATCGTCGTCGAGGCTCCGCTGCGAGCGGAAGTTGGAGACGACGCGGGAGGGGTCGCGCACGATGAAGCCCGCGACCCAGATGCGGGCCGACTCCATGTCTTCGTCGTTCATGCCCGTGTTGCCGATGTGCGGCGCCGTCATCATCACGATCTGCCCGGCGTACGACGGGTCGGTGAGGGTCTCCTGGTAGCCCGTCATGCCGGTGGCGAAGACGGCCTCGCCGAGCGTGCGTCCGCGGGCCCCGTAGGCGCGTCCCTCGAAGCGGCGTCCGTCTTCGAGCACGAGCACGGCGGGTTCGCTCGTGCGCGCGGTGGTGGTGGTCTCAGTCATCCGAGGCCTCACTCTCCTGCTTCTGCTTCGGCCGCGCGACGGGCGCGGCGGCGATGTCGTTGATGGCCTGGATGATCCGGGCCGGGTCGCCCGGGTACCTGGCCCGGAGGTAGCTGTCGACGCGTGGCGAAGCCACGGTGGTGTCGCGCTCGCTGGCGATCCAGGTCACGGCGATGAGGCCCTCCGGCTCCACGCCGCGGTCGATCGCGTAGCTCGCCATCTCGGCGCCGGACAGCCGGTCGGCGGGGATGAAGCTCGTCGACTCCCCCGCGATGCGGAGGATGATGCCCTCGCGGAGCACCTCGATCCGCGCGGAGCCGCGATACGCGAGCCCGTGCACGGCGAGCCGCTCGAGCGGCTCGCCGACGGGCGTCGTCGCGACGTAGAGCACTTCGGTCTCGAAGAGCGGCTCCGCATGGCTCGCGGGAACCGGGTAGGCCGAGAGCGACTCGTCGCGCACCGTGCGGCGCCGCCACGAGCGGTACATCAGCCAGACGGCGACGGCGACGATGACGAGGCAGACGATCGCGCCGATCCACTTATCCATGGGCGTCCTCCGGTGCCTCGGCGGCGCGCTGCGCCACCTCGTCGGCGGGGCGCAGGACTCCGTCGAGATACGTCGGGTACCCGGCGTGGAACGTCGCGACGACCGCGCCCGGCAGGGTTCGCCCGAGATACGGCGAGTTCATGCTCCGGCCGGCGAGGCGATCGAGATCGAACGCGGATGCCGCGTTCGGGTCGTAGAGCGTGAGTTCACCCGTCGACCCTGCGACGAGCGCACCGCCGTGGCCGCGGAGGCGACCGATGCGTGCCGGCGCCTCGGAGAGCACTCGCGCGACATCCGCCCACCCCATGAGGCCCGTCTCGACAACCGCGGCGTGCACGACGGCGAGGGCGGACTCGAGGCCCACCATGCCGTTCGCGGCGGCGTCCCACTCGCTCTCCTTCGCCTCGACCGGATGCGGCGCATGATCGGTCGCGACGATGTCGATCGTGCCGTCGGCGAGGGCGGCACGCAGCGCCTGCACGTCTTCGGTGCGCCGCAGCGGAGGGTTCACCTTGAAGCGCGGGTCGTAGCCGGCCACGAGGTCTTCGGTGAGCAGCAGGTGATGCGGCGTGACCTCGGCGGTCACGTCGATGCCGCGCGCCTTCGCCCAGCGGATCACCTCGACCGAGCCCGCGGTCGACACGTGGCACACGTGCAGGCGGCTGCCGACGTGCTCGGCGAGGAGCACGTCGCGTGCGATGATCGACTCCTCGGCGACGGCGGGCCAGCCCGTGAGGCCGAGCTCGCCCGAGAGGGCGCCTTCGTTCATCTGCGCGCCCTCGGTGAGGCGCGGCTCCTGGGCGTGCTGGGCGATGACCCCGTCGAAGGCCTTGACGTACTCGAGCGCGCGGCGCATGAGCAGCGGGTCAGACACGCAGAAGCCGTCGTCGGAGAAGACGCGCACGTTCGCGCGGGAGCGGGCCATGGCACCGAGCTCGGCGAGTTCGGCGCCCTTGAGGCCCACCGTGACCGCGCCGATGGGCTGCACGGTCGCGTAGCCGGCGGCGCGGCCGAGGCTCGCCTCCTGCTCGACGACGCCTGCCGTGTCGGCGACCGGGAACGTGTTCGCCATCGCGAAGACCGCCGTGAACCCGCCCGCTGCGGCGGCCTGCGTGCCGGTGAGCACCGTCTCGCTCTGCTCGTAGCCCGGTTCGCGCAAGTGCGTGTGCAGGTCGACGAGTCCGGGCAGTGCGATGAGGCCGTCGCCGTCGACGACGGTCGCGCCGGCGGCATCCGTCACCGTGCCGACCTTCGCGATGAGGCCGTTCTCGAGGAGGATGTCGGCGCGCTCGCCGTTCGGCAGGGTCGCGCGGGTGATGAGGTGCGACTCGCGCATCACGACTCCCCCCGTTCGCCCGACAACAGCAGATAGAGGGCGGCCATTCTCACTGATACTCCGTTCGCGACCTGCTCGCGCACCGTGGACTGGGGCGAGTCAGCGGCGCGGGCAGCGATCTCCAACCCGCGGTTCATGGGGCCGGGATGCATGACCATCGTAGTCGGGGGCAGCCGGTCGAACCTGGCGTCGTCGAGGCCCCAGGTGCGCGCGTATTCGCGGCTGTTCGGGAAATACGCGGCGTGCATGCGCTCCGCCTGGATGCGGAGCATCATGACGGCGTCGGGCGCCTCATCAAGCGCGGCGTCGAGGTCGTAGCCGATTCGTGCCGGCCATGCGCTCGTGTCGACGGGCATGAGGGTCGGCGGCCCGACGAGCTCGACCTCGGCGCCGAGTGTGGTGAGCAGCCACACGTTCGATCGGGCGACGCGGGAGTGCAGGATGTCGCCGACGATCACGACGCGGGTGCCGTCGAGGCCGCGCCCGCGTGAGGCCGGCCCGTGCAGGCGGCGCCGGAGCGTGAACGCGTCGAGGAGCGCCTGGGTCGGATGCTCGTGCGTGCCGTCGCCGGCGTTCACGACGCCCGCGTCGATCCAGCCGCTCGTGGCGAGCATCTGCGGCGCGCCCGAGGCGTGGTGCCGGATCACGACGCCGTCGGCGCCCATCGCCTGCAGGGTCTGCGCGGTGTCCTTCAGGCTCTCGCCCTTCGAGACGCTCGATCCCTTCGCGCTGAAGTTGATGACGTCGGCCGAGAGCCGCTTCGCCGCGGCCTCGAACGAGATGCGGGTCCGCGTCGAGTCCTCGAAGAAGAGGTTCACGACGGTCTTGCCGCGGAGGGTCGGGAGCTTCTTCACCTCGCGCTCCTGCACGGCGGCCATGTCTTCAGCCACGTCGAGCAGGCCGATCGCCTCGGGGCGCTCGAGATCGCGCGTGCTCAGGAGGTGCCGCATCAGTCGTCGCCCCCGTCGATCGTGACGGCGTCGTCGCCGTCGATCTCGGCGAGCCGCACGTTGATGCGCTCACGCGCCGAGCTCGGGAGGTTCTTGCCGACGAAGTCGGCCCGGATCGGGAACTCGCGGTGACCGCGATCGACGAGCACCGCGAGACGCACCGCGCGAGCGCGGCCGAGGTCGGCGAGCGCGTCGAAGGCCGCCCGGATCGTGCGGCCCGAGTAGAGCACGTCGTCGACGAGCACGACGGTCTTGCCGTCGATGCCGCCTTCGGGGACGGCCGTCGGTTGCGGCGCACGCACCGGGTTGCGGCCCAGGTCGTCGCGGTACATCGTGACGTCGAGGGCGCCGGATGGGATCTCGGATGCCGCGATACGGCCGACGATCGCGGCGAGCCGCTCGGCGAGCACGACGCCGCGAGTGGGAATGCCGAGGAGCACGAGGCCCTCGGCCCCGCGATTCGACTCGAGGATCTCATGGGCGATGCGAGTGAGCGCCCGGTCGAGGTCAGCTTGCTGCAGCACGATGCGCACAGCCATGCGGACTCCCTTCTCCGCCTCACAGGACGGGCTTCAAGGTTGTCAGTTGCTCGATCATATCAGCGGCACCGTGCCCCGCCCGGACATGCGGGAGGGCGAGGCGCTCTGCGCCTCGCCCTCCCGTCCGGATCACGGGGATCCGCGATCATCGCGACGAACGTGACGATCGCGACGGTCCGTGCAGCACGCGCGAGGCGACGACGAGCGCCGCCGCGACGAGCACGATGTTCTTCAGCACGTACTGTCCGAGCAGCGTCGGTCCCCCGTCGGCGAACAGCTCGGCCGGGAAGAACACGAGCGGCGAGAAGATGCCGACGAACGCGACGGCGAGCATCACGAGACCGAAGCGCGCGAAGACGCCCGAGATGAGCGCGAGGCCGGCGACGGTCTCGATGGCCGCCGTCAGCACGAGGGCGAGCTGCCCGCCGACGACGCCGAAGGTCAGCACTCCCCAGGTCGCGGTGACGAGCGACTCCACCGGGCTGACTCCGGGGAAGAACTTGAGGACGCCGAAGACGACGAACACCGTGCCGAGGGCGATGCGCAGCGCAGGAGCGCTCCAGCGCTCGAGCAGCGACTTCAACATGGCCTCGGCCGAGTGGACGCGCTCGAGCAGAGCGATCCGGCCGACGGGGGCGGGACGGGTACCGACGGGCTGCAGGCCGGGAGTCGGGGCGGAGATGGACGACATGGTCAGGTGCTCCTTCCAGAGCGGTTCACGGGTTGTGGTCGGATGCCGTGTTCGGCACCGTCAACCAGTGAATCGGCCGCGACCGGGCGCGTGATCCGGGTGAACTCGGGAATCCGCCGAGGGTTACCACCCAGCACGCATGGGTGCGAGCACTGGCACCCGTTTCGGGCTCACACTGGGCCCGTCGCTCGGCCCGATGTGGTGATCGAATCGAACATGGCCGAAGTGATGATCGGCCGTGCTGCCGTTCCACGAGCACGTCGCGCCCATGGGAATCGGACCATCGTCCGTCGAATCGTTCAGGTCCGTCGTGAGATCGCCGATTCCGCCTCCCCTTGACCGCTCGTAGCCTGAGAGGATGCTCAGCCGCACGCTCGACTCCGGGGATCCGGCTCTGCCGCTGCACGCGGTCTCGAATGACCGTCTGCGGCTCGTCTTCCTGCCGACGGTCGGCGGACGGCTCGTCTCCCTGCGCGTCGACGGACGCGAGTTGCTCTGGCACAACCCGGCTTTGCTCGACGATGAGTTGCGGGCAGTCGTGCCACGGTCGTCATGGCCGGTCGTCGACGGCACCTTCGCGAGCTGGGCCAATGTCGGCGGCTCGAAGTCGTGGCCCGCGCCGCAGGGCTGGGACGGGCCGGATCGGTGGCAGGGACCACCCGACGCCGTGCTCGACTCCGGCGAGTACGCCTGGCGCGAATCGCCGACCGACGATGGCGTGCAGGTGAGCCTCACGAGCGCGGACGACCCGCGCACGGGCCTGCGCATCGAGCGACGGTTCGAGATTCCGCGCGCGGGAGCCGAGTTCGCCGAGACGCTCGCGCTGACGAATGCGTCGGACCACCCCGTGCGGTGGGCGCCGTGGGAAGTCTGCCAGGTCGACATCGACACCGGCGCTGGCGCCGGTGCGCACGGAGCGGCGGTCGTCGTCGCGGTCGAGGGCGCGCTCGAGCCGATCCATCTCGGGGACCATCACGGCACGCTCGCCACGAGGCGGGTCGACGGGCATGTCGAGATCCCCGTGCAGGACGCGATCGGAAAGCGGGGCTTCGCCGATGCCACCGGATCGATCGCCTGGCGCGGACCCGACGGCGAGGGACTCGAACTGCGTTTCGAACCCGTGCCGCATGCCGAGTATCCCGATCACGGCTCGCGCGCCGAGGTGTGGATGCAGGCACCGCTGCCCGATCCACTGCCGTCGCTGAGCGGCATGCGCGTCGACGCGCGGCTCACGGAGCTCGAGGTGCTCGGCCCGCTCGTCACGCTCGAGCCCGGCGCAAGCACGGAGCTCGGCATCCGCTGGATCGCTCGGTCGACCACACGGTCGGCCACGCGGTAGGCACGCCACGATCGGGCGGTTCGTGCAGGCGAGGCAGCGGCGAGCGCGGCCGTAGAAGGGACATCCACATGCTGTGACCATCGAATCGTGCAGGCCTTGCCATCGATCCCCCCATTCCGGGAGTCCGCGGCCGATCGTAGGGTGACGGCATGCGAGCCACCGACGTCGCCCGGTTCACACTGCCCGATGCCCCTGCCGAGCTGCAGCGCGAGCTCGACCGAGGCGGCGCCGTCGTGTGGGAGCAGCCCGTCGAGTTGCCCACCTACGCTCCCGGCGAGCCGAGCCGATACCCGATGTTCCTCGACCGCCGGGTCTACCAGGGCTCGAGCGGACGCGTGTACCCGCTGCCGTTCATCGACCGCATCGCGTCCGAGGCCGCCCCGGCGAGCTGGACCGCTGTGCACCTCGAGAATCGGTGGGTGCGCCTCATGGTGCTGCCTGAACTCGGCGGGCGCATCCACGTCGGGTACGACAAGAGCGCCGGCTACGACTTCTTCTACCGCAACAACGTCATCAAGCCCGCCCTCGTGGGCCTCGCGGGGCCATGGCTCAGCGGCGGCGTCGAGTTCAACTGGCCGCAGCACCACCGGCCTGCGACGTACCTGCCGGTCGAATGGACGATCGAGCACGGCGACGACGGCTCCGTCACCGTGTGGTGCAGCGACCACGAGCCGTTCGCCCGCATGAAGGGCATGCACGGCATACGGCTGCACCCCGATCGCGCGGTCGTCGAACTCGTCGTGCGCCTGCACAACCGCACGAGCGAACGGCAGACGTTCCTTTGGTGGGCGAACGTCGCGGCACGCGTGCACGACGACTACCAGTCGTTCTTCCCGACCGACGTGCGCTTCGTCGCCGACCACGCGCGACGCGCGCTCACGGCCTTCCCGACCGCCGACCGGCCGTACTACGGCGTCGACTACCCCGCCCGGGCCGCCGACCAGCCCGGCGCCGACCGTATCGACTTCTATCGCAACATCCCCGTGCCGACCTCGTACATGATCGTCGACTCCGACGGCGAGTTCTTCGGCGGCTACGACCACGCCGCCGACGCCGGCTTCGTGCACTGGGCCGAGCGGCGCATCTCCCCGGGCAAGAAGCAGTGGACGTGGGGCGACGCGCCCTTCGGCCACGCGTGGGACGCCCACCTCACCGACGGCGACGGCCCCTACGTCGAGCTCATGGCCGGGGTCTACACCGACAATCAGCCCGACTTCTCCTGGCTCATGCCGGGCGAGACGAAGTCCTTCAGCCAGTACTGGTTCCCCATCAGCCGCATCGGCGTCCCGGTTGCGGCGACCCTCGATACCGCCCTGCACGTGTCGCGCGATGGCGATGCCCGCTCGCTGCGCATCGGCGTCGGCGCGACCCGCGAGCTGCCCGAGGCTGCGGTGCGCATCGTCGACGGTGGGCACGAGCTCGCGAGCTGGGTCGTCGACCTCGACCCCGCGCGTCCCTTCGTCGTCATGGCAGCGGATGTCCCGGGCTCGGCGCGCGTGCTCGTCGAAGACCGCGCCGGCAACCTGCTCGTCGTCTCCCCCGAACCCGTCGGTGAGCGACCCGAGCCGTGGACCGCGACCGAACCACCGCGCCCGCGCGACGTCGCGAGTGTCGAGGAACTGCACCTCATCGGCGTGCACCTCCGGCAGTACCGGCACCCCACACGCTCTCCCCTGCCCTATTGGCGGGAGGCGGTCGCACGCGACCCTGGCCACATCGGCTCGCACCTCGCGCTCGCCGACACGGCGTACCGGGCGGGCGACTACGACACGGCGGCCGAGCATGCGCGCGCGGCCGTCGCGCGCCTCACGGCGCGAAACCTCAACCCCGCCGACACCGAGGCGCTCTACCTGCTCGGACTCATCGAGGCGCGGCGTGGACGGCTCGATGCCGCGGCATCCGCGTTCGGCCGAGCCACGTGGGACCGCAAGTGGGCGCCACCCGCGCTCGTCGAGCTCGCGCGCCTCGGGGCGAGAGCCGGCGACGTCGACCGCGCGCTGGCTGATCTCGAGGGGGCCGCACGGCTCGATGCCGATGACCTTCGGGTTGTGGCGCTCCGAGTGGTGCTGTTGCGACGCGTCGGCCGCGCCGACGAGGCCGATGCGCTGCTCGCCGAGGCCAGGGGGCTCGACCCGCTCGACGTCGCCCTGCGCGTGATCGCGGGCGAGCACGTGCTCCCGAGTGACGCGCACGTGCTGCTCGACGTCGCGTCCGACCTGCGGGCAGCCGGTGAAGCGGATGTCGCGCTCGCGCTCCTCACGCGCGCGGCGACGGAGGCATCGGCCGCCGCCGGCAACGTGCGGCCCGTCGCGCACTACCTTCGGGCGCAGCTGCTCGACGAGCTGGGCCGTGCCGACGAGGCGCGCGCCGAGCGCGAGGCCGCGAGTCGCGCCGACCGGCGCTGGGCGTTCCCGGCCGGACTCGACGCACACGACGCACTGCTCGCGGCGATCGCGGCCGAGCCCGGTGATCCGGTACCGCGCGCGCTGCTCGGCATGCTCCTGTTCGACGCAGGCCGCAAGACGGAGGCGGCCGAGCAGTGGCGACGGGCGATCGAGCTCGGCGACGAGGACGCCGTCACGGCGCGCAACCTCGGACTCGCGGCCTACAACGTGCTCGGCGACGACGAGCTCGCCTGGGCGTCGTACGAGCGCGCCCGGCGCCTGGATCCGCACGACGGGCGACTGCTCTACGAGCTCGATCAGCTCGCCGCCCGGCTCGAGCACGACCCGCGGGAACGGCTCGCACGACTCGAGGCCGACCGCGAGCTCGTGCTGGGCCGCGACGACCTGACGATCGAGTACGCCGGACTGCTCGTCGACGCCGGCCGCGCGGACGAAGCGGTCGGGATCGTCGAGTCGCGCGCGTTCCAGCCATGGGAGGGCGGCGAGGGTCGCGTGCTCGCTGCCTGGGATCGGGCCCGCGCCGCCGCCGGACTCCCCCGCATCGACCCGCCGGCGAATCTCGGGGAGGCACGGCCCGTCGTTCCGGCGCCCGCGGCCACGCGTGCGGACGGCAGCACGGACTACTTCGCGACGAGCCTGCCCGCTCTGCTGCTGTTCGCGCGGGAGTGAATGGGGTCCGGCGGGCCGGGCCTCGGCCTCGGCCTCAGCTTCGGCTTCAGCCGATCGGCTGGAGCACCAGCAGGTCGGCGTCCGGCGCGAGCTCGAACGGCACCTCGATGCCGAGTGACCGCGCCGACTCGCGCGTGACCTCCCGATCGGTGCCCTCGACTCTGTACCGCACGCCTGGGGCGAGCTGAGTCGGGTGCACGCAGGGCCGCTCAAGGTCGCGCGTTCGGTCGCGGTCCCGGTCGTACACGAGCACAACGATGCGAGGGTCGTCGGCCGGCCCTGCGTACTCGATCGCGTAGAGGTCGCCGTGCGGATCGCCGTGGCGAACGACCTGCCCGCGCTGCACGACCGACCGGATGTCGCGATAGCGCGTGACGAGCCTCGCCGCCTCGGCGCGCTCCGCCTCCGTCCACCGTCCGAGGTCGGCTCCGATGCCGAGCACGCCCGACATGGCGACCGCGAAGCGGTAGCCGAGCGAGACGGGCATGCGGTCACGCTGGCCCGGGTCATCCGCCACCCACGAGCTCATGACGTGGGCGGGGTACGCGTCGAGGAAGCCGTGCTGAATGACGAGTCGGTCCCTCGGCCCGACCTGGTCGCTCGTCCACACGATGTCGGAGAGCGCGAGCACGGCGTTGTCGATGCGTCCGCCGCCGCTCGCGCACGCCTCGATCGTCACGTGCGGGTACTCGTCTCGAAGCATCCGCATCACCCGGTAGTACCCGCGGGTGTGCTGCACCGACCATTCGCCGCCATGCCGGTCGCCGGGGCGCCCACCGTCGCTCACGGGCCGGTTCATGTCCCACTTCAGGTAGCTGATGGGCGCAGAACCCAGCAGCTCCCGCAGACGATGCTCGATCCACTCGACGACCTCGGCGCGACCGAGATCGAGCACGAGCTGGTTGCGAACGGTCACGAGCGGGCGGTCGCCCGCGCGGTACACCCAGTCGGGATGCGCGCGGTACAGCTCACTGTCGGGGTTCACGCATTCCGGTTCGATCCAGAGCCCGAACCGCATGCCGAGCGCCACGATCTCGTCGGCGAACGGCCCGAGCCCGCGCGGGAACTTCGACGGATCGGGCGTCCAATCGCCGAGTCCCGCGCGATCCGACGTTCGGCCCGCGAACCAGCCGTCATCCACCACGAAGGCCTCGACGCCGAGCCCGGCGGCGATGCGCGCAAGCTCGAGCTGGTGGTCTTCGCGCACGTCGAACCCGGTCGCGTACCAGGAGTTGTAGACAATCGGTCGCGTCGTCGGTAAGAGGTCGCGTGCGAGCGCGACGCGCTGGTACCGGTGCCACTCGCGCGTCAGGCCCTCGGGCCCCTCGGGGCTCATGATGCCCGCCGACCACGGCGAAGTGAAGGACTCCCACTGCAGCAGCGTCACGGTCGTCGTGTCCTCGTCGACGCCGCACGAGACACGCGTGTGCGCCCCGATCGACGTCGAGTCGACCTGCAGGCGCCACGATCCGCTCCACTCGAGCGCGACGCCGTATGCGTGGCGGAGTGGGTGACCCGCGGCGCTGTTCGCGGCCGTCATCGCGACGACGGGGCTGAACAGCAGCCCCGTCACGCCCTGCCGGCTGCCGATCGAGAACGTGCCCCACTGCAGCTCGATCGAGCGCCGCTGGAACTCGGTCGCCCACCGCCCTGCGAGGTAGTCGACGTGCACCGCCTGGCCGAGTGGCAGGTTCCACCCGGCAGAGAAGGCGCGGGCAGCTCGATCCGCGTCGTGCCCTCGTTCCGCACGGTCATCCGGCGGCGCACGACGTCGTGCCGTGTCGAGGTCTCGTACTCGAGCACGAGCACGAGGGTGCCGGTCTCGTCGGCGAACTCGGCGGTGAGACCCGTGCCGTCAACGGATGACACGGTCTCGAGCTCGCCCCGCAGCGTCCAGGCGGCGCCGAGCCAACCGTCGCCCCGGTCGACGAGCAGCTCGGAGAACTGCACATGTCGCTGACCCGCCGAGGCGAACTCGAGCGGAGCGGCATCCGCTGTCGTGGCGAAGGAGACGATGCGATCGGGCTCGGACCACGCCTCGACCGGCCCGTCGACCAGCTCCCCCCAGTGATCGAGCACCAGTCCCGAGCCGTCGGGCAGCACGCTCACGACGTACTCGGTCGTGCGTGTGCGGAGCCGCGCTTGCGTGCTCACTTCCCCGAACCGAGCGTGAGGCCCGACACGAAGTGGCGCTGGAACGCGAAGAACACGATCGCCGTCGGCAGCGCGGCCACGATCGCGCCGGAGGCGACGACGTTCCACTGGCTCACGTAGCCACCCTGGATGTTGAGCAGGGCGGCGGTGATCGGGAAGTTCGTCTCGGTGCGCAGCACCGTGAGCGCCCAGATGAGGTCGTTCCAGATCCACGTCGTCGCGAGTGCCGCGAGGGCCGCGAGTGACGGACGGCACAGCGGCAGCACGACCTGCCAGTACGTGCGGATCTCCCCCGCCCCGTCGACGCGAGCGGCCTCGAAGATCTCGGACGGGATGGCGCGCATGAAGCCGTGGAGCACGAAGGTGTAGAACCCGAGTCCGAAGCCGACCTGCACGATCACGAGCGCGGCGAGCGTGTCGTAGATGCCGAGCCCCTCCGTGATGCGCGCGACCGGGATGAGCAGGATCTGGGGCGGCAGCAGGTTGCCGGCGAGCATCACGAGCAGGATCGTGCGCCGGAACGGGATGTGAAACCGACTCAGCGCGAACGCGGCCCACGTCGCGAGCAGCAGCGTGAGGAAGACGGTCGCGATCGTGACGATCGCGCTGTTGACGAGCGCCTCGCCGACGAGCCCCGCCGTGAAGACCGTCACGAACCCGCTCCAGTCGATCGAGAGCGGAAGCGCAGCGAGGCCGCGTTCCGTGAGGTCGCCGAACGAGCGCACCGCCACGAAGACGACGAAGACCATGGGCGCCATCCAGAGCAGCGAGAGCGGCGTCATGATCGCGTGGAAGAGCCATCCGCCACGTCGATTGCGCCGAGCGCCGTCGGCGGGAACGTCGGTCGATCGACCATCGGAGCGGACCGGAAGCACGGGTGCCGTGGACATTCCTCACTCCTCCTTCGAAGCGCGAGCGAGGTAGCTGATGATGAAGACGATCGCGAGCGCGAAGATGACGACGGCGATCGCCGAGCCGTAGCCGAGGTCGAGCACGGTGAAGCTCGTCTGGTACATGTACGTCGAGAGCAGCTGCGTCGAGTTGTACGGCCCGCCACGGGTCATCGCCCAGACGATGTCGAAGGTGCGCAGCGAGTCGATCACCGTCACCGCGAAGACGACGCTGTTGACCCCGCTCAATTGCGGCATGACGATGCGCCAGAACCGCTGCCACGGACTCGCGCCGTCAACCGCGGCAGCCTCCTCGAGCGTCGGGTCGACACCCTTGAGCCCCGCGAGGTACAGCACCATGATGTAGCCGACCTGGCGCCAGACGGCTGCCACGAGCACGGCGTAGAGCGCGGTGTCGGGATTCGCGAGCCATTGCGTTTCCAGTGAACCGAGGCCGATCGACCCGAGGAACGCGTTGACCGCACCGTCCGGCTGGTAGATGACACGCCAGAAGAGGCCCGTGACGGCGAGCGAGAACACCATCGGCAGGTAGATCGCGCTGCGGTAGAAGCCGACACCGCGTCGGGGCTTGTTGAGCGCGACCGCGAGCGACAGCCCGACGACGACCGAGAAGCCGCCGAACCCGATCACCCAGATGACGTTGTTGAGGATCGCCTGTCCGAAGATCGGGTCGGAGAGGAGTCGCTCGAAGTTGCCGAGTCCGATGAACTCCGGGTCGCCGATGCCGTTCCAGCGCGTGAGCGAAAGCCAGAAGCTGTTGATCGCCGGCCAGAACACCCACGCGAGCTCGACCGCGAGCGGGATGAGCAGGAAGAACCAGACGACGGTCGGCACTCGGTGGAGACGTCGCCGTCGAGGGCTGCCTCCCCGCCGCTCGGGCGGGGAAGCGGTCTCGACGGCAAGGGTCTCACGATCCATCGGTGCGATGGTCACCCGTTGAACACCTGCTCGGCGGCGGTCTGCCACTCCGTGAGGATGACGTCGACGTCGCCGGGGTTCGCGAGGAACTTCGTGAGCGCCGTGTCGGCCGTCGTCTGGAGCGCGTCCGACGAGTCGCGGTTGAAGAACTGCGTGATCTGCTCGGTCTCGCCGAGCATCTTGAGTCCCTTCTGCACGAGCGGCGAGAAGCCGGAGGTGTCGACGTCGGGCGAGGTCGGCAGGTTCGACGACTGCGCCGCCTCGATGAACGCCTGCTGCGACTCGGCGCCCGCGAGGTACGCAAGGAACTCCTTCGTCGCGTCGGGATTCTTCGTCTTCGCGCTCGCGAAGTACCCGTCCGTCGGAGCTTCCTCGGCGGTCGGGATGGAGGGATCGATGACCGGCACCGAGAAGAAGTCGAGGTCGTCGGGATCGGAGTCGACCAGGTTCTGGCTGATGAACGCGCCGGTGAGGTACATCCCGTTCTTCTTCTGCACGAGCGGGGTCACCGCGTCCTGCCACGCGTAGGAGGTCATGTTGGGGTCGAAGAACGGCACGATGTCGGCGTAGTACCGCATCGTGTCCTTGACCTCTGTGCTGTCGAACGACGCCTCGCCTGCGAGCAGTTGCTTGTGGAAGTCGGCGCCGTTCACCCGCAGGTTGAGGATGTCGAACCAGCCCGACGCCATCCACGGCGTCGAGCCGATGCCGTTGGAGAGCGGGTTGATGCCGTTCGACTTGACCGTCTCGCACAGGGTGATGAACTCGTCCCAGGTCGTGGGCGCGGAGACGCCCCACTCCTGGAAGGCGGACTTCAGGTGGAAGACGCCCCACCAGTAGTAGTTCGTCGGCAGGAAGATCTGCCGCCCGTCATCATCGGACGAGAGATCGCGCAGCGCGGGCGAGTAGTTCGCGGCGGCGCCGTCGCCCTCCCACATGTCCGAGAGGTCCAGGAGGAAGCCCTCGCTCGCGTAGTCGCGCGCGACGGAGCCGGCGTACCAGGTGAGCACGTCGGGCGGGTTGCTCGAACTGAGGTAGGTCGACAGCTGCGCTCGGAACTGCTCGATCGCGACGGTGTTGAGCGTGACGTCACCGCCGAACGCCTTCACGATCTGCTCGAGTGCCGCTTTGGGCGCTGGGTCCGAGAGGGACGATTGCAGCACGACGCCGGTCTGGGATGCACCGCCACCGCCCCCGCCCGCCATGCACGAGGTGAGGAAGGCGAGCATTCCGGCTCCGGCGGTGCCGGCGAGCAGCCCTCGGCGGGTGATCGACGCATCCACGAGCGATCCGAACGGGCCGAGCGAACTGGGAGTGGGGATTCGGTGGTCAGTGGCCATGGGGTCCTCCTCGTTGAGGGTCGGGAGCGATCACTGGTGCAGGGATGGAACGGATGGTGCGGTGAAGAGGGCATTGCATTCACGCTGGAGCGCGACATCCGCCCACATCGGATGATGCGGTGCGGCGTTGGAGCACACGATCGTGCCCCACGCGCCGACGCCCCGCGACTCGCGCACGGCACGACGGCAGAACTCGGCGCCGACCGGGCCCTCCTCGAAATCGCCGTGCAGCGGGGTGTAGCCGATCCAGCCCTCGCCGAAGACGACAGGGATGTCGCGGCTGAGGGCGTGATCGGCGGCGACGGCGATCCAGTCAACGAGGGTGCGGTCCATCTCGTTGCGGTGCGATTCGTACCGCTCGTAGAGGAACCGGTCGAAGGCGTCGGGATCGACCCAGTCGTGGAAGAAGATCTCGGGCTTGCCGACGATGGTCGCCTCGAGCTTCCACGATGAGTCGGGTGGGAGCATCCACTCGGTCGCCGCCGGCGCGCCATCGCGCAACAGCCCGAAGGCGTCGACCTGCTCGCGCGGGAAGTCCTCGAGGGAACCCCGCAGGTCGAACGCGGCCGTCGTCTCGTCGAGCACGCCGTAGATGTACGGATGCACGACGAGCACGTCGACGTTGTCGGGGATGCCGCGCATCACGCCGACCGGCACATGCGCGTAGTTGACCGTGACCGGGCGATCGGGGTGCCGACCGTGGAACCGGTCGAGCGCGGCGGTGAGGGACTGCTTCAGCTCGAGGATGGCGGCGTTGCCGCCATCCTCTCCCCACTCCGCCTCCAGGCCGTCGACGAGGTGCGTGAACTGCACCTCGTTGTGCAGCTCGGTGAAGGCGATGCAGTGGTCGAGTCCAGCGATCGTGAGGAAGTCGATGAGGTCGGCCATCGCGTCGGCGAGCCGCAGCGGCCGCTCGCCCGGCGGCACGGCCATGAGCGCGTCGAACCAGTCCCGCTCGACGGCGAACGACGACGACTGCTGGTACTCCCACGACGACAGGATGGCCACGAGGCCGTGCGCGTCGAGCGCACGGAACAGCGCGAGGAGGTGCTCGCGTGCGTCGATCACCGTGGCGGCGCCGACGTCGTACCACCGAACCCGCTGGGCGTAGTCGCCGCCGAGCCGATCGAGGCGCAGCGCGCTCGTGTCGAGCCCCGAGCCGAAGAGCAGGAACGGCATCGCGCAGATGCGCACCGCGTTGTAGCCGCGGTCGACCGCCTCGGCCGCGGAGCGGTCGAGATCCTCGAACGGCTCGCCGGATCCGGTGCGCACGTACCAGGAGAAATCCCACAGGCTGATCGTCAGCCTGTCGGGCAGATGGGCCGGGATGGGGACCGGTCGGTAGCCGTTCACAGTTCGAACTCGTCCTCGAGCATATGGTCATGCTAGAGAGCCGCTTGCGACGCCTGAATGCGTGATCCAATGGTTCTGCTGGACGATTCGCCGATTGGGCGTAGCCTAGTCGCCATGCTCATCCCCGACGGATTCCCGGGCCAGCGGCTCCGTGTTCTCCCGCAGCCGCTCATCAAGGCGGCGCTGAAAGACCCGCTCACGGGTCGCCTGCTCGTGACCGATGCTGGACACTTCCCGCATGCGACCTCGCACGGCCGCTCTCGGCCGGATGGTGTCCGACAGGCCATCCTCATCCTCTGCACCGAGGGCAGTGGGTGGCTCACGATGCACGGCGCGCAGCACACGATCTCGGCCGGCGATGCAGTACTCATCCCGCCCGACGTGCCGCACCGGTACGGCGCCGACCAGCGCGACCCGTGGTCGATCTGGTGGCTGCACGCTGAAGGCGTCGACGTGCCGACGCTCGTCGACGCGGTGCTCGGCGCCGACCGGCAACCCGTCCTCCCCGTGCGCGACATGTTCGGCGCCGTCGCGCTCGCCCGGCAGGTCGTGTCAGAGGTCGAGCGCGACGAGACCCGAGCGAGTCTCTACGCAGCGGTCGGTCCCGCCTGGAACCTCTTCGCGCAACTCGCCGCCGACCGGCTGCGGGGCCGGGCCGGGTCGGTCGATCGCATCCACCTCGTGCAGGACCATCTGCGCGCCCACCTCGCCGAGCCGATGAGCGTGCCCGCGCTGGCCCGCTTGGCTGGCATGAGTACGTCGCATTTCGCCGCACTCTTCAAAGCCTCCGCCGGCACGGGCGTCGTCGAGTACGTCAAGCGGCTGCGCATCGCGCGCGCCCGCGAGCTGCTCATCACCACGGACGCCCTCGTCGCCGAGATCGCCTCCGCCGTCGGCTACAGCGACGCGTTCTACTTCTCGCGCCAGTTCAGCTCGGTCAACGGCATGAGCCCGACCGAGTATCGCTCGAGGTCGCGTCGCGAACTGATCTGAGGAACGCGACAGGAATCCTGCCGCCTTTCATTCGCAGGCCGACCCTGCCCGAAGACGACCTACCCTTTGGAGTGCGAGATCGCCGCGAGCAGGCCGTTCACGAACCCGGCCGAGTCATCCGTCGACAGCACGGTCGCCGCTTCGACGGCTTCGGAGATCGCGACGGGGTCGGGCACCGCGTCGTTGTAGAGGATCTCCCAGACCCCGATGCGCAGGAGCGCCCGGTCGACCGCCGGCATCCGGTCGAGGGTCCACCCGCGTGAGTGGGTCTCGATGAGCTCGTCGATCTCGGCGCGGTGGTCGACGATGCCGTCGACGATCTCGCGCGCGTAGAGCCACGAAGCCGCGCGCTCGGGCTCGCTGACGGCCTTCTCCGCTTCGACGACGAGCATCTGCTCGACCGGCACCTGCCGCATGTCGGCCGAGTACAGCATGTCGAGCGCGCGCTTGCGCGCCTTGGTGCGAGCGCTCACTAGTCGTTCACGCGGCCGAGGTAGTCGCCGGTACGTGTGTCGACCTTGACCTTGGTGCCCGTCTCGAGGAAGAGCGGAACCTGGATCTCGTAGCCGGTCTCGACGGTCGCCGGCTTCGTTCCGCCGGTGGACCGGTCGCCCTGCAGACCCGGCTCGGTGTAGGTGATCTCGAGCACGACGGATGCCGGGAGCTCGACGTAGAGCGGATTGCCGTTGTTCAGGGCGATCGTGACGGACTGGTTCTCGAGCATGAAGTTCGCCGCGTCGCCGACGACCGTGGCGGGCACCGTGAGCTGGTCGTAGTCGCTCGCGTCCATGAAGACGAAGGCTTCGCCGTCGTTGTAGAGATAGGTGAAGTCGCGACGGTCGACGTTCTCGACGTCGATCTTCGTGCCCGCGTTGTAGGTGCGGTCGACGGTCTTGCCCGAGACCACGTTCTTCAGCTTCGTCCGGACGAACGCACCGCCCTTGCCGGGCTTGACGTGCTGGAACTCGATGACGCTCCAGAGCTGGCCGTCGATGTTCAGGACGACGCCGTTCTTGATGTCAGCGGTGCTTGCCATGCGAATGTGATCCGTTCAGTTGCGAAATTGCTCGGCCGGAGTCGGCCGGAACACAGAGTTCAGTCGGTCGAGTGTAGTCGCTGCCGTCGGACGGCGCCAATGCAGGCACCCCTGCCACGCGCGCGGCAGAATCCCGGCTCACGCGTGTCGCAGAATCCAATCGACGGCCAACCGGTAGGAGTCGGATCCGAAGCCCGCGATGACGCCCGTGGCGACCCCCGAGATGACACTCGTGTGCCGGAAGGTCTCGCGCGTGTGCGGGTTCGAGAGGTGCACCTCGACGAGCGGCACGCCCGCTTGCCTGAGCTGCGCGGCGGCATCCCGAAGCGCATAGCTGTAATGGGTGAAGGCAGCCGGGTTCAGCACGACCGGCACTCGCTCGTCGACGGCGTGGTGGATCCACGCGATGAGCTCGGCCTCGTCGTCGGTCTGTCTGAGGTCGATCGACACCCCGTCGGGCACGGATGCCGCGAGCGCCGTCTCGATGTCGGCGAGCGTCTCGCTGCCGTACACCTCGGGCTCGCGCGTGCCGAGCCGGCCGAGGTTCGGTCCGTTGAGGACGAGGATCGTGGAGGTCACGCGGCAAGCCTATCCATCCGGTGAACGGGAGGATGACGGGGACTGCACGTCACTCGTCGAACGAGTCTCGTGTTCACCCATTCGTCGACATCGGGATCGCCGACGGCCATTTCCGCGTGCGCTCCACCCGATTGGGTTGCGTGCATGCCACATCGCTCAGCTCGCGCGCAGATGCGCTTCCTCGCCCTAGCCGCGGCGGCCGCCACCGCGGCCTTCATCCTCGTCCCCTCTCCCGCGATCGCGGCCGGCAACGGCGAGCCGCAGGGCCCTTCGGCCAAGATCGTCGAGCCGACGCTCGTCGCCCGCGCGACGCTCTCGGCGGACCACCTCGAGGCGGGGCCGCCGTCCGGCGCGCTGGCTTCGGCTGCGAACGGCCGCACCGGCCCGTTCGCCGGACAGGTCGTGCCGGGCTTCTCCGCGATGATCGACAACGGCGACGGCACCTTCTGGGCCCAGCCCGACAACGGCTTCGGCTCGAAGGCGAACTCGTCCGACTTCCTGCTGCGCAGCTACCTCGTGCGCCCCGACTGGGAGACGGCCGGCGGTGGCGACGGATCGATCGCGATCGAGCGCTTCATCTCCTACAACGACGCGAACCACGTGCTCGACTTCCCGATCGTGAACGAGTCGACCCCCGAGCGACTGCTGACGGGAGCGGACTTCGACATCGAGTCGATCGTGCAGGCGAAGGACGGCTCGTTCTGGGTCGGCGAGGAGTTCGGCCCGTTCCTCCTGCACTTCGACGCCGACGGCACGCTCCTCGAGAAGCCGGTCCCGCTGCCGGGCGGCGCCAAGTCGCCGCAGAACCCCTATCTCGCTGCGGGCGAGACGCCCCGGGTGCGCGCGAGCCGCGGGTTCGAGGCGCTCGCGGGATCGACGAGCGGTCGACACCTCTACCCGGTGCTGGAGGGCGCATACGCCGACGACCCCGACCTCCGGCGTCGCGAGATCCTCGAGTTCGACACGACCTCCGGTTCCTACACCGGACGCACGTGGAACTACCAGGCCGACCAGGACGCGAACGTCGTCGGTGACGCGTTCACCGTGCGCAATGACGTGCTGCTCCTCGTCGAGCGCGACGACTTCGAGGGCGAGCAGGCGGTCACCAAGCGCGTCTATGAGATCGACCTCTCGCGTACCGATCATGAGGGCTACGTCGAGAAGTCGCTCGTGCTCGACGCCCTGCGCATCGCCAACCCCGACCTCCTCGGCGCGGGCGACGGCTACGGAACGGGCGAGGTGTTCTCGCTGCCGGTGCAGTCGTTCGAGACCGTCGTGCGCTTGCGCGACGGGCGCCTCCTCATCGGCAACGACAACAACTACCCGGGCAATGACGCACGCATCACCGGTACGCCGGATGACACCGAGTTCGATCTCATCGACCTCGAGAAGGAGCGCGTCCCCTCCTCGGACATCACCGTCGTGAGCCACCGTGGTGCGAGCGGCTACCGCCCTGAGCACACCCTCGCGGCCTACGAGACGGCGATCACGCAGTGCGCCGACTTCATCGAGCCCGACGTGGTCGCGACGAAGGACGGCGTCCTCGTCGCCCGCCACGAGAACGAGATCAGCGGCACGACGGATGTCGCGTCCCGCTCCGAGTTCGCCTCCCGCAAGGCCACGAAGACGATCGACGGCGCCACGGTGACCGGCTGGTTCACCGAGGACTTCACGCTCGCCGAGCTGAAGACCCTCCGCGCGATCGAGCGCCTCCCGCAGATTCGTCCGCAGAACACCGCGTTCAACGGCCTCTACCAGGTGCCGACGCTCGACGAGGTCATCGACCTCGCGCGGCACTCGGTGAGCTGCCAGGGTGAGCCGATCGGCGTGTACCCCGAGACGAAGCACCCGACGTACTTCGACTCGATCGGCCTCTCGCTCGAGGAGCCGCTCGTCGCCCAGCTCTCGCGGAACGGCGTCGACGACGCCGATACCCCGGTCATCGTGCAGAGCTTCGAGGTTGCGAACCTGAAGGAGCTCGACGGGCTGACGGACGTCGCCCTCGCCCAGCTCATCAGCTCGATCGGCCGGCCGTACGACTTCACCGTCGCCGGCGATGCGCGCACCTATGCCGACCTCGTGACCCCCGCCGGGCTCGCCGAGATCGCGAGCTACGCCGACGGCATCGGCATCGAGAAGAGCGTCGCGATCCCGCGCAACGCCGACGGCACGCTCGGCACGCCGACCCCCGTCATCGCCGACGCGCACGCAGCAGGCCTCGACGTGCACGGCTGGACCTTCCGCCGCGAGAACGCCTTCCTCCCTGCCGAGTTTCGATCCAGCGCCGACCCCGCCGGGATCGGCGACCTCGGCGGCGAGATCCGGGTCTTCGTCGAGGCAGGCCTCGACGGACTGTTCAGCGACAATCCCGACGTCGCGGTCGCGGCCATCGACTGAGCAGCGCGGCCCGGAGCGAGGGTGGGGATGCCGTGGCATCCCCACCCTCGCTGCCTGTCAGGAGCCGATCTCCTGGTACGCGGCGAAGAGCAGCGACTGGTCGGGCGCGTGCAGCACCGTCGGCCGCGCGATGTCGTCGAGCACGATGAACCGCAGTGCTCCCCCGCGGGCCTTCTTGTCGCGCTGCATGGTGGCGAGCAGCGTGTTCCACCGGCCTGCCGGATAGGTCGTCGGCAGGCTCAGCAGCTCGAGCACGCGGCGATGCCGATCGACGACCTCGTCGGAGAGGCGTCCGTTCAGCCGGCCGAGCTCGGCGGCGAACATCATGCCGACCGCGACCGCCGCGCCGTGGCGCCACTGGTAGCGCTCGGCGTGCTCGATCGCATGCCCGAGCGTGTGGCCGTAGTTCAGGATCTCGCGCAGGCCCTGCTCGGTGAAGTCCTCGCTCACGACCTCGGCCTTCATGCGGATGGCGAGCTCGACGACGCGACGGAACTCGGGCGTCGCCGGGTCGGTCGCAGCTTCGGGGTCGGCCTCGATCACGTCGAGGATCTCGGGATAGCGGATGAACCCCGCCTTCACGATCTCGGCGAATCCGGCCAGGATCTCGTTCTTCGGGAGGGTGTCGAGCAGGTCGAAGTCGCAGAGCACCGCCGCGGGCGCGTGGAACACGCCCACGAGGTTCTTGCCCTCGTTCGTGTTGATGCCGGTCTTGCCGCCGACCGACGCGTCGACCATTCCGAGCACGGTCGTGGGCACCTGGACGACGCGCACGCCCCGCAGCCACGTGGCGGCGACGAAGCCGGCGAGATCGGTGATCGCGCCGCCGCCGAGCCCGATGACGGCGTCGCTGCGCGTGAAGTCGGCCTGGCCGAGCACCTGCCAGCAGAACGCGGCGACCTCGACGCGCTTGGCCGCCTCGGCGTCGGGCACTTCGGCGAGCAGCACCTCATACCGGCCCTGCAGCTCTTCGCGCAGGGCCGCGGCGCGAGCGCCGAGGGTCGACGGATGCACCACGAGCACCTTCTTCGGTGCCGTGCCGAGCACTTCGGGGAGCTCGGCGAGCACCCCTCGCCCGATCACGACGTCGTACTCGTCGTCGCCCCCGACGTGGATCGTCGTTCGCGTCTCGCTCGCCGTCATCGTGCTCCTCCGAACCACTCGGTGATCTCCTCGACGATCCGCGCGACCGAGCGGCGCGAGGTGTCGATGCGCAGGTCGGCGAGCGCCTCGTACACGGGCCGCCGCGACTCGAGGATCGCCTTCCACGCCCCGATGCCGCCTTCGGCGAGGAGCGGTCGGGTGCTGCCCGAGAGTCGCGGTGCCACCGCCTCGGGCGAGACCTGCAGCCACACGACCGCCAGGTCCTCGAGGTCGGCCTGCGTCTCGGGGTGCAGCACGGCGCCCCCGCCGAGCGAGATCACGGACTCCTCCCGCAACGCGTCGGCGACGATCTCGCGCTCGATGATGCGGAAGTATTCCTCGCCCTCGCGATCGAAGATCTCGTCGATCGGGCCGTAGCGCTCGGTGATCCGGGCGTCGGTGTCGATGAAGGGGGCGTCGATGGCCGTGGCGAGCCGTTGGCCCACGCGTGACTTGCCGGCACCCATCGGGCCGATGAGCACGATCGGCAGGCCCGGGCGGCGCTCGTCAGGCACGATCGGCCGCGGCGGCCTCCGAAGCGCCCGCGGTGCGGAGCGTAGCGGGGATCGCGGCGAGGTAGGCGTCGAGGTTGCGTCCGCGTCTCCGCCACGGAGTCGCCGCCGAACTTCTCGACCATCGCGTTCGCGAGGGTCAGGGCGACCATGGCCTCGGCCACGACCCCGGCCGCCGGCACTGCGACGACATCGGAACGCTGGTGGTGCGCCACAGCGGGCTCGCCCGTGGCGACATCGACCGTCGGCAGTGCGTGCGGAACGGTCGCGATGGGCTTCATGCCGGCGCGCACCCGCAGCACGGTGCCGGTGCTCATGCCGCCCTCCGTGCCTCCGGCACGGTCGCTGCCGCGCAGGATGCGACCCTCGCCCTGGTGGAGCTCGTCGTGCGCCACCGAGCCGCGACGCGTCGTGGTGAGGAATCCGTCGCCGACCTCGACGCCCTTGATCGCCTGAATGCCCATGAGTGCCGCGGCGAGTTGCGCGTCGAGTCGACGGTCCCAGTGCACGTAGGAGCCGAGTCCGGGCGGCACGCCGTAGGCGAGCACCTCGACGACGCCGCCGAGGGTGTCGCCGTCTTTGTGCGCCGCGTCGACCTCGGCGACCATCGCCGCGGAGGTCTCGGGGTCGAAGCACCGCAGCGGGTCGGCGTCGAGCTGATCGACATCGTCGGGCAGCGGCAGCGGCCGGCCCTCGGGAACTCGCACGGGGCCGATCGCGAGCGTGTGCGCCACCAGGCGCACGCCGAGCTCGGCGAGGAACGAGCGAGCGACGGCGCCGAGGGCGACGCGGGCCGCGGTCTCGCGCGCGCTGGCGCGCTCGAGCACGGGGCGCGCCTCGTCGAAGCCGTATTTCTGCATGCCGACGAGATCGGCGTGCCCGGGTCGAGGCCGGGTCAGCGGGGCGCCGCGGCCTCGGCCGAGCGAGTCGGGATCGACCGGCTCAGGGCTCATCACCTCGGACCACTTGGGCCATTCGGTGTTGCCGATGCGCAGGGCGACCGGGCTGCCGAGGCTGAGTCCGTGGCGCACCCCACCCGAGATGGACAGTTCGTCCTGCTCGAACTTCATGCGCGCGCCCCGGCCGTAGCCGAGCTTGCGGCGCGCGAGGTCGGCGCGAATATCGTCGAGCAAGACGGGGATACCGGCGGGAAGACCTTCGAGAATCGCGACGAGCTCAGGACCGTGCGACTCTCCGGCAGTGAGCCAACGGAGCATGCCCTCTATCCTTCCACAGCCGCGCTACAGGGATTCGCGCATGACGGCGAGCACGGCGTCTTCGTCGGGAAGCGGTGCGAGCGGATCGCCGTGCACGAAGATCCGCACTTGGATGAGCGCTTGGTGCAGCAGCATCCCGAGTCCGTGCACGACCGTGCCGCCCGCGGCGATCCAGCCGGCGGCGAGCGGCGACGGCCACGGGTCGTATGCGACGTCGAGCAGGGCCGCGCTGTGCACGAGGCTGTCGGATGCCGCGACGCCGAGGTCCGTGCCACCGGGAACGGTGCTCACGATGAGCTCGGCCTCGCGCGCCAGTGCGAGCTCGTCGATGCGTGCCTCGTCGACCACGAGGCCGAGTCGCGAGCCGAGCGCGATCAGCTCCGCGGCGGCGCCAGGCCGCCGAACGAGCACCCGCACGTGCGCGGCGCCCAGCTCGGCCATTGCGACGAGTGCGGACGCGGCGGTCGCGCCGCCGCCGATCACGACCCCGTGACGCACGCGGGCGACGCCCGCCTCACCGAGCGCGCGCACGATGCCCGCGACGTCGGTGTTGAAGCCGCGCCGCCTGCCGTCGTCGAAGAGCACGGTGTTCGCTGCACCGGCAAGCACCGCGAGCTCTTCGACGTCGTCGAGCAGCGGAAGCACGTCCTGCTTGAGCGGCATCGTGAGCGAGAGCCCCCGCCACGAGTCATCCAGTCCCTCCATGAATGCGGCGAGGCCATCGCCGCGCATCTCGATCGCGGAGTACTCCCAATCGAGGCCGAGCAGCCGGTAGGCGGCGCGGTGGAGTCCTGGGCTCTTCGAGTGGGCGATCGGCGAACCGAGCACCGCGAGTCGGCGCATGGCGTCAGTCCCCGTACTCGGGGTGCTCGTCGAGCCAGGCGCGAAAGCGCACGACGGCGGCCTCGTGCTCCTCGATCGTCGACGAGAACACCGTCTCACCGGAGTCGAGGTCGACCGTCACGAAGTACAGCCACGGTCCGTCGACCGGGTTGATCGCCGCCTCGATCGCCTTGTCGCCGGGATTGCCGATCGGCCCCGGCGGGAGGCCCGGATGCACGTAGGTGTTGTATGGGTTCGCCGGGTCGGAGCGCTGGGCCTCGGTCGTCGTGACGACGGAGTCGTCGCCGACGCCGTAGTGCACGGTCGAGTCGAACTGCAGGAGGCCGCTTTCGAAGAGCTCGGGGTTCAGCCGGTTCTCGATGACCCGCGACACCTTGAAGTAGTCGGTGTAGTCGTCGCCGCGGGCCCCGGCCTCCCGCTCGATGAGCGACGCCTTGATGACGGTGCGCCACCGATCCTCGGGCGCGACTCCCGCGGCATCGAGCGCCTGGAACGAGCGATCGACGAGCATCTTCACGAGGTCGGGGGCCGTCATGCCCGGAGCGACGGTGTACGTGGCGGGGAACAGGAATCCCTCGACGCTCGTCGCCTCGGGAGGCAGACCGAGTGCCGGCAGGTCGGCGGCCGCGGCGTGCAGCTCCTCGATCGGGATCTCGGAGACGGCCGCCGCCTCGGCGAGGGCGTTCTTCGCCCACATCCCCTCTTGGATGACGAAGGTGTTCTCGAGCTTCTTCGTCGGGTCGAGAAGCGCGTCGAGCGCTGCCCGGGCGCTCATCTGCTCGGCCAACTCGTACGCACCGGGATGGAACTCGGGATCGGGCGACTGCTCGAGCAGCAGATCGTAGAAGGCGTCGTAGGAGGCGGTGACGCCCTCGTCGACGAGGTTCTCAGCGATATCGGCGCCGGTGTCGCCTTCGTGGATCATGAAGATCACCTCGCCGGTGCCGGCTCCCGTATAGTCCTCGGCGGGAGTGAATCGCTCGATGAGCGCGTTGATCGGGCCCTGGAGGAAGAAGAACGCGCCCACCGCGAGCGCGGCGACGACGAGGAGTCCGACCAGGCACCCCCACGGTCCCTTCCTGCGGGGCTTGTCGTCGTCGTGATACCCGCCGTGCTTGAGGGCGCGCCGCTCCGAACGGCTCAATCGATGCGAGGTGGGTTCGTCGTCATCAGGGGCGCCTGACCACGGCTGTGACTCCTCGTCCCATGGCAGAAGGATGTCCTCCTCATGCTCCTTCGACCCCGAGTCGGGGGCATCGAGCTGCCACTGGAACGGGGCCTCGTGCGCCGTCTGGTGTGGCGGGACGCCCCGCTGACCCGCCTCCCACTGTGAAGCTGCCTGCTGTTCAGCCGGCCACGGTCGCGTATGCCGGTCATCGGACGGCATGTCGGACGCCAGCTGTCGCTCGGCGGCCTCTTGGGCCATCCGCTGCTCGGTCGGGTACTGCGCTTGCGGCGGCGGCGGCGGCGGCGGCGGCGTCGACGACGACGACCGGCCGGCTCCCTGCTCCTGCTGCTCCTGCTGCTCCTCCTGTTGCAGCAGGGCAGCCCTGCGCTGCTCGGCCTCCCGGGCCTCGCGACGGGTCATCGGGGGGCGCTCGGATCCGCCGGCCGGCGAGGCAGGAGGGTGGGTCACAGGGGGGACGACCCTTCGTCTGTCGTGAGCGTCCGGCCGGGCTCCGCGCCCGACGCCCGCTCCGTGTCGATGGCGTGTTGCAGAATGATAATCGCAGCAACTTGGTCGATGACTGGACGTTGGGTGCGACTCGACCGCCCCGAGGCCCGAAGCGCCTGCTGGGCACTCACAGTGGAGAGCCGCTCGTCGACGAGTCGCACGGATGCCCCAGCCCGTGCCAGACGCTCGGCGAAGGCGACCGCATCGTCGGTCGATGCGGTCGCCGCACCCGACAACGAGAGCGGGTGCCCCACCACGAGTTCGAAAGCGCCGAACTCCTCCGCGAGCTCGAGCACGCGGCGGACGTCGGCGTCGCCATCGGGCGCGCGCGGAACCGTCTCCACAGGCACAGCGAGGAGCGCCCCAGCATCGCAACGTGCGACACCGATGCGTGCTCGCCCCACATCGATGCCGAGCCGCACGCCCAGTCGCATAGCGTCTACCGGCCGAGCTCTCGTCGTACGGCGTCGAGTGCTGCAGGGATCGCTGAGACGTCGTTGCCCCCGCCCTGCGCGAGGTCGGGCTTGCCGCCGCCACCGCCGCCGAGCACCGCAGCCGTCGCCTTCGCGATCGCACCGGCGTTCGCGCCGGCGTCTCGAGCCGCAGGCGACGTCGCCACGATGGCGAGCGGCTTGCCGCCCACCTCCCCGGCCAGTGCTACGACGGATGCCACGGCGCCGAGCTGGGTTCGCACGGAGAGGGCCAGCGAACGAAGCTCGTCGCCCGAGCCGAGCTTCCCGACCGATTCCGCCACGAGGAGCACGTCGCCAGTGCGCACGGCCTTCGCCGCAAGTGCCGGCACCCGGTCGTTCAGCGCCTTCGACTCGAAGGCCTGGATGCGCTTCTCGGCTGCCTTCAGGCTCGAGACGAGCTCGCCGACGCGGTCGACAAGCTGCTCTGGCCTGGTCTTCAGGGTCGAGGTGAGCTCGGAGACGAGCGCTCGCTCGGCGGCGAACCGGCGGAACGCCTCGAGCCCGACGAGCGATTCGACTCGACGATTCGAGGCGCCGACGGATGACTCGCCGACGATGTTGATCATGCCGATCTCGGCACTCGTCGACACGTGAGTGCCGGCGCACAGCTCGCGCGACCATGGCCCGCCGATGTCGACGACACGTACGACGTCGCCGTACTTCTCGCCGAAGAGCGCCATCGCGCCGAGGGACTTCGCCTCGTCGAGCGGCATCTCGCGGGTGCGGACCTCGAGGTTGTCGCGGATCGCAGCGTTGGAGATCTCCTCGATCTCGCTGCGGGTCTCGGACGAGAGTGCCGAGTTCCAGCCGTAGTCGAGGCGGAGGTAGCCCGCTTTGTTGAACGATCCCGACTGGTGTGCGTTCGGCCCGAGCACCTGGCGGAGGGCCGCGTGCACGATGTGGGTGCCGGAGTGCGCCTGGGTGGCGCCCCGCCGATATTGCTCGTCGACGAGCGTCGTCGCGGGCACTCCAACGCCGACCTCGCCGAGGCTGACCTTCACGGTGTGGCTGATGAGGCCCTTGATCGGCTTCTGCACGTCGAGCACCTCGAGCTCGAAGCCGTCGCCGACGATGCGGCCCTGATCGGGCGCCTGGCCGCCGGACTCGGCATAGAGCGAGGTCTCGGCGAGGATCACCTCGGCCGTCTGCCCCGCGCTCGCTCGAGAGACGGGCCGGCCGTCGACGAGGAGCCCGAGCACGCTGGACTGCGTGGTGAGGTCGGAGTATCCGGTGAAGATCGTCTCGCCCTTGGCGCGGAAGTCCGCGTACACCGAGAGGTCGGCGAGCACCTTCTTCTTCGACTTCGCGTCGGCCTTCGCACGGCTGCGCTGCTCGGTCATGAGCGAGTCGAACGCCCCTCGATCGACCGCGAGGCCGGCTTCCTCGGCCATCTCGAGCGTCAGCTCGATCGGGAATCCGTAAGTGTCGTGCAGAAGGAAGGCCGTGTCGCCGGCGAGCTCTGCGCTGCCCGCGCGCTTGGTCTTCTCGACGGCGAGGTCGAGGATGCCCGTGCCCGCGGTGAGCGTGCGGAGGAACGTCTCCTCTTCGCCGAGCGCAAGCTGCTCGATGTGCGTGTAGTCGGTCGCGACCTCGGGGTAGGCCGCCTTCATCGCGTCACGCGATGCCGCGAACAGCTCACGGAACGTCGGACCCTCCACGCCGAGGAGGCGCATGGCACGGATGCTGCGACGCAGGAGCCTGCGGAGGATGTAGCCGCGCCCCTCGTTCGACGGGCTCACGCCATCGCTCATGAGCATGAGCGCCGAGCGGATGTGGTCGGCGATGATGCGCATTCGCACATCGTCGTCGTGATCGGCTCCGTACCGACGACCCGAGAGCTCCGCCGCGCGATCGAGCACGGGGCGCACCTGGTCGATCTCGTACATGTTCTCGACGCCCTGCTTGATGAACGCGACGCGCTCGAGCCCCATGCCGGTGTCGATGTTCTTCTTCGGCAGCTCCCTGACGATGCGGAAGTCGGTCTTCGACTTCACATCGTCGATGAGGTACTGCATGAACACGAGGTTCCAGATCTCGACATAGCGGTCGTCATCGGTGGCCGGGCCGCCGTCGACACCATACGCGGGACCGCGATCGAAGAAGATCTCTGAGCACGGGCCGGCCGGGCCGGGCTGGCCGGTGTGCCAGTAGTTCGTGTCCTTGTCGAGGCGCTGGATGCGCTCCTCGGGCAGGCCGGCGATCTGCTTCCAGAGCTCGATCGCCTCGTCGTCGTCTTTGTAGACGGTGACCCAGAGGTCGTTCGGGTCGAAGCCGTATCCGCCATCGGCCTCGGGAGTGGTGAGCAGCTCCCACGCCATGGCGATGGCGCCTTCCTTGAAGTAGTCGCCGAACGAGAAGTTGCCGTTCATCTGGAAGAACGTGCCGTGTCGCGGAGTCTTGCCGACTTCCTCGATGTCGTTCGTGCGGATGCACTTCTGCACGCTCGTGGCCCGCGGGTACGGCGCGGGAACGAGTCCCGTGAGGTACGGCACGAACGGCACCATTCCGGCGACCGTGAAGAGCAGCGTCGGGTCGTCGGAGACGAGCGAGGCCGAGGGCACGACGGCGTGTCCGCGCTCGGCGAAGAAGTCCAGCCAACGCTGGCGGATGTCGGCAGTCTGCATGGTTCCGTTCTGGATCACGCCCGGGTCATCCGGGCCTCAACGTGGTCGGGCGCTCAGCGACCCGGGGCTGCGTCGCCCGATTCGGCTCGCAGCTCGGCGTCGCGGGCGTGGTACCCCTCGGCGATGGCGTTGCCGAATGCACGGGCCTTCGCGTCGATGGATGAGAAGAAGTCCTGACCCTGCTTGGTCTGGTTCATCTGGTGCGCGACGACGAACCCGGCTGCAACGCCGGCGGTGAACCACAGAATGCTCTTCACGGAATGCTCCCTGCTCGATCTCTCGCCGATGCGGTGCGCTCGGCACGCCTCGAACCAGTCTAGTGGCGCGCAATGCGGGCGCCGAAGACGGAACAGGGGCCGCGGGAAACCCCGCGACCCCTGTTCTGATGCCGTTGCGTCAGCGAGCGGCGTAGTACTCCACGACGAGCTGCACGTCACACGTGACGGGGACCTCGGCGCGCTTCGGGCGACGCAGGAGGCGGGCCTGGAGCTTGTCGAGCTCGACCTCGAGGTAACCGGGGACCCGCGGGAGCAGGTCGACGTGACCGCCGGCGGCCGCGACCTGGAAGGGCTCGGTGCCCTCGCTGCGTGCCTTGACGTGCACGAGCTGGCCCGGCTTCACGCGGAACGAGGGACGGTCGACGAGCTGGCCGTCGACGAGGATGTGGCGGTGCACCACGAACTGGCGAGCCTGCGTGATGGTGCGGGCGAAGCCGGCGCGGAGCACGAGCGCGTCGAGACGCATCTCGAGCAGCTCGACGAGGTTCTCACCCGTCAGGCCTTCGGTGCGGCGGGCCTCGTTGAACGCGATGCGGAGCTGCTTCTCGCGGATGCCGTACTGGGCGCGAAGACGCTGCTTCTCGCGCAGACGCACGGCGTAGTCGGAGTCGGTCTTGCGCTTGGTGCGGCCGTGCTCACCGGGAGCGTAGGGACGCTTCTCCATGTAGCGGGCGGCCTTCGGGGTCAGGGCGACGCCGAGTGCGCGGGAGAGGCGGGTCTTGCTGCGTGACTGGTTCGACACGAATGTCCTTTCGGAAGAATCTCAAACGGTTGGTTCCAGGCGCGCCGGGCGCCGGAAGTCTTGTCAGAGGGGTTCGCCACGGGCAGACCGGCTACAGGTCTCGCCCCTTCACCGTGGAAACCGCGCAGCCGCACGCGAGAATCAGGCTTCAGGCCAACCGATATGCTATCACGCCGAAGGCCCCGTGCCACGCGTCGTTGCCCGCATCAGCGCTCGCCGCGCACGATGCGCCTGATCTTCGCGAGGCGGGCCGAGACGTCGCGTTCGTTGCCGTGCTCGGTCGGCTCGTAATAGACCGCCCCGCGGAGCGACTCGGGCAGGTACTCCTGTGCCACGACGCCGATCGCATCGTCGTGCGGATACCGATAGCCCTTGCCGTGCCCGAGCCGCTTGGCGCCGGGATAGTGCGCATCGCGGAGGTGCTTGGGCACCCGCCCCGCCTTGCCCTCGCGCACGTCGGCGATGGCTCGGTCGATGCCCAGGTACGCGGCGTTCGACTTCGGCGCCGTCGCCAGGTGCACGACCGCTTGCGCGAGGGGGATGCGCCCCTCGGGCATGCCGATGTACTGCACGGCATCTGCAGCGGCCACCGCGACGCCGAGCGCACTCGGATCGGCGAGGCCGATGTCTTCGGAGGCGAGCACGATGATGCGCCGTGCGATGAACCGCGGATCTTCACCCGCCTCGATCATGCGGGCGAGGTAGTGCAGCGACGCATCGACGTCGCTCCCCCGCACCGACTTGATGAACGCGCTGATGACGTCGTAGTGCTCGTCGCCGTTGCGGTCGTAGCGGAGCAGCGCGCGGTCGACGGCGCGCGCCACGATGTCGGCGGTGATGACGGGCTTCGCGGGTGCTGCGGCATCCGTCTCGGCGTCGTCGGTCGCCGCCGATTCTGCTTCGGCCGCCGGCACGGACTGCGAGGCCGCCACGGATGCCGCCTCGAGGGCCGTGAGCGCCCGGCGGGCGTCGCCCGAGGCGAGCCGGATGATCGCCGCACGTGCCTCGGCGGCGAGCTCGAACCTGCCTGCCAGCCCGCGCAGATCTTCGACCGCGCGGTCGACGAGCAGGCCGAGGTCGTCGTCGGTGAGGAGTTCGAGCGTGAGCAGGAGGGAGCGCGACAGGAGCGGCGAGATGACCGAGAACGACGGATTCTCGGTGGTCGCGGCGACGAGGATGACCCAGCCGTTCTCGACGCCCGGCAGCAGGGCGTCTTGCTGGGCCTTCGAGAAGCGGTGGATCTCATCGAGGAAGAGCACCGTTGAGAGCCCGTACAGATCGCGGCTCGCTCGCGCCTCCTCCATCACCTGGCGGACGTCGCGCACTCCGGCGCTCACGGCCGAGAGCTCGACGAACTTGCGCCCCGATGAGCGCGCGATCGCCTGCGCGAGCGTCGTCTTGCCCGTTCCGGGCGGCCCCCACAGGATGACGGAGACCGACCCGGACTCGCCCGAGCGGTCGCCGGCGAGTGCCACGAGCGGCGAACCCGGGGTGAGGAGGTGTCGCTGGCCGGCGACCTCGTCGAGGCTCGTCGGTCGCATGCGCACCGCGAGGGGGGTAGCGCCGGAGCGCAGCCCCGGGCCGGAGTCCACCATGCTTCTCAGCGTAGTCGCGGCATCCGACATGGAAACCGGTGCGGGGAAGCCGCGCAACGTCGATGTTCGAGAGTGCCGGCGGGGCGGCGATTGGTGCGCACACCGGGGCTTGCGTAGAGTCGGCACGCAGGAGTCCCGAGAAGGAGCATGCGTGGCATCGAACGACCGACAGGCGCGTGAAGAACGAGCGCGCCTGCGCACCTACCAGGCCCGGCAGGAAGTGCACGTCCGAAAGCAGCGCCGCCGCACTCGCGACAACGTCATCGCGAGCCTCGCGCTCGTCGTGGTGCTCGCCCTCGCGACGGGCGCACAGCTCTTCTACTTCAGCGGCGGACCGGGCGCGACCGAGCCGGCAGCGACCGAGACGCCCGCGCCGTCCACGCCTCCCGGCGAGAACCAGGGCGACGTGCCCTCCGCCGACCTCGCAGAGGGTCGCACCTGGACCGGCACGCTCACGCTCAACGACATCCCACTCGGGATCGAGCTCGACGGTGCCGCCGCGCCGCAGGCCGCCTCGAGCGAGATCAGCCTGATCCAGGCGGGCTTCTACGACGGGCTCGGCTGCCACCGCCTGACGAAAGACAACATCTGGGTGCTCCAGTGCGGGGACCCGGTCGGCGACGGCAGCGGTGGTCCCGGCTACAGCTACGGCCCCATCGAGAACGCGCCCGCCGACAACCAGTACCCCGCCGGCACGATCGCGATCGCCCGTCAGCAGCAGAACGCCTACAGCCAGGGCAGCCAGTTCTTCATCGTGTACGAAGACACGACGCTCACGGCCGATGAGGCCGGCGGCTACACCGTCGTCGGCCGCGTCACGAGCGGGCTCGACGCACTTCGCGCAGGCGTGACCGACGCCGGCACGGCCGACGGCCAGAGCGACGGCGCCCCCGCGGTGCCCGTCACGATCAGCGGGTTCACGATCGAGTGACGATCCGCGCCGCCTGTGGGCGGTGCAATAGGCTTGATGCCGCAACGCCGCCCCCGGGCGGCACCCGACCTATGACAAGGTGAGGCCGTGTCCGAATCAGAGCAGCAACCGTGGGGCCGCGTCGACGAGACGGGCACCGTCTTCGTGCGGACGAACGAGGGCGAGCGTGCCGTCGGTCAATATCCCGACGGCTCGGCTGAGGAGGCCATGGCGTACTTCGAGCGCAAGTACGCCGATCTCGCCGGACAGGTGACCCTGCTCGAGCAGCGCGTTCGCAGGGGCGCTCCGGCCACGGATGTCGCGAAGGCCGTGACGAAGCTCCGCGAGTCGGTCGCCGAGGCCAAAGCCGTCGGCGACCTCGAGGCACTCGCGCGCCGCCTCGAGGCGCTGTCCGGCACCGCACAGGAGCTCACCGAGCAGCAGCAGGCTGAGGCGAAGGCCGCGGTGGCCGAGGCGATCGCCGAGCGCACCAGGGTCGTCGAGCAGGCCGAGGCGCTGGCCGCGCAAGATCCCGCCAAGACGCAGTGGAAGCAGGCGACCGCCGAGCTCGACGAGCTCTTCGCGACGTGGCAGCGCCAGCAGCAAGACGGTCCCCGCCTGCCGAAGAACGAGGCCAACGAACTCTGGAAGCGCTTCCGCACCGCACGATCGACGATCGAGCAGCACCGCAAGGCGTTCTTCGCCGAACTCGACGCCGCCCATCGCGACGTGCGTTCGCGTAAGCAGCAGCTCATCGAGCGTGCCGAGGCCCTCGCGCCTCGTGGCGCCGACGCCGTGGCCGACTACCGCAGCCTGCTCGACGAGTGGAAGCTCGCGGGCCGCGCCGGCAAGAAGCTCGACGACACGCTGTGGGCGAAGTTCAAGGCAGCTGGCGACGTGCTCTTCCAGGCCAAGGCCGAGATCGACGCTCAAGAGGACGAGGCCTACCAGGCGAACCTCACCGAGAAGCTCGCGCTGCTCGATGAGGCCGAGAAACTCCTCACCGAGCGCGACCCGAAGCAGGCGCGTTCGTCCCTGAACCGCCTCCAGCGCGCATGGGACGAGATCGGGAAGGTCCCCCGTGACCAGATCCGTGTCGTCGAAGACCGACTCCGCAAGGTCGAGACGCACGTGCGGTCGCTCGAAGACGAGCACTGGCAGCGCGAAGACCCCGAGAAGAAGGCTCGGTCCGAGGGCATGCTCGGCCAGCTCCAAGACGCCATCGCCAAACTCGAAGATGAACTCGCCGCCGCTGAGGCATCCGGTGACGCGAAAGCGGCGGACACCGCCCGCGAAGCGCTCGAGGCTCGACGCGCGTGGCTGAAGGCCGTCGGCGGCTGAATCGCCGCGGGCGATTCACGTCCGACCTCCGAGCGCCGAGCGGCCCCGCGGGCCGCTCGGCGCCGCTGACTCTGCCGCGGCGTCACGCCGTGGCCTGCGGTTGTCCACAGATCAGGGCGCGACGGCATTCCGAGGTCCGGATTGCCGCAGCATGGGCTCCATGGCTCGACTTCCCGCGGTGCTCGGCACCGATGACCTCCCACTGGCCGAACTCTGCGCGGCGCGCATCGACGGCGAGCTCGTCGCGATCGACGACGGCTGGAGCCCGATCGACGAGCCCGACCTCCCCTCGCTTCGCGCGGCCGTCGTAGCGCTTCGCGCACCACGGGCACTCGTGATCGAGCGCCTGTCCGCGGCTTGGGTGCACGGCGCGCTGCACGCTCCCCCGGCGATCGCGCAGTTCTGCGTGCCGCACCGGTCGAGGATCGCGGTCATCAGCGATCATCGGTCGATCGTTCGCGAGGTCACGATCGACGAGGCCGACATCGTCGACTTCGGCGCTTCCCGCTGCACGTCCGTCGCCCGCACCGCATTCGACCTCTTGCGCGAGTCCGCGCTCACCGACGACGAGTCCGAATCCGTCGTCGCGGCGCTCTTTTCCGACCGCCCCGGCCTTGCCGACGAGGTGCAGCTGCGATTCGACGAAGCCCGGCGGATGCCGCACAAGCTGCGCGCGCTCGAACGTCTCGACCGTGCGCGGATCGCCGGGTCAGTGCGGCAGGCTCAACCGTCGCTCACCCGATAGACGTCGTAGACCGCATCGATGCGGCGCACGGCGTTGAGCACGCGGTCGAGGTGCGTCGTGTCGCCCATCTCGAAGACGAATCGGCTGATCGCAAGGCGATCGGTCGAGGTGGAGACGTTCGCCGAGAGGATGTTGACGTGGTGCTCCGAGAGCACGCGCGTGACATCCGACAGCAATCCGGCACGATCGAGGGCCTCGATCTGGATGTGCACGAGGAAGATGCTCTTCGAGCTCGGCGCCCATTCCACGTCGATCATGCGCTCGGGCTCGCGCATCAACGACTGCACGTTGTGGCAGTTCGCCTGGTGCACCGAGACGCCCGAGCCTCTCGTGATGAAGCCGACGATCGCGTCACCGGGAACCGGTGTGCAACAACGCGCGAGCTTCACGAGGATGTCGGGGGCTCCGCGAACGAGCACACCCGAGTCGGAGCTGCGTGGCAGCGGGCGCGAGCGCACCGGGATCGGCAGGTCGGGTTCGTCGCCTTCATCGACGTCGCGCACGAGCGCGACGACCTTCTCGAGCACCGACTGGGTCGAGACGTGCCCCTCGCCGACCGCGGCATACAGCGACGAGACGTCGTCGTAGTGCAGCTGTGCTGCGACCTCGGCGAACGACTCCTGGCTCATCAGCTTCTGCAGCGGCAGGTTCTGCTTGCGCATGGCACGTGCGATCGCATCGCGGCCCTGCTCGATCGCCTCGTCGCGTCGTTCCTTCGTGAACCACTGGCGGATCTTGTTCCGGGCACGCGGGCTCTTCACGAAGCCCAGCCAGTCCTTGCTCGGGCCGGAGTCGGGGTTCTTCGACGTGAACACCTCGACGACGTCGCCGCTCGACAGCTCGCTCTCGAGCGGCACGAGCCGGCCGTTGACCTTCGCGCCCATCGTACGGTGCCCGACCTCAGTGTGCACCGCGTAGGCGAAGTCGACGGGGGTGGAGCCGGCGGGAAGGCCGATCACGCGGCCCTTCGGCGTGAAGACGTAGACCTCCTTGGCGCCGATCTCGAACCGCAGCGAGTCGAGGAACTCCCCCGGATCGGCGGTCTCGGCCTGCCAATCGGAGATGTGCGCGAGCCAGGCCATGTCGGTCTCGCTCTGGCCGCCGGCCTGCTTGTCGGCGGTACGCCCCGTGGCGAGCCGCTCCTTGTACTTCCAGTGCGCCGCGACACCGAACTCGGCGCGCTGGTGCATGTCGTGCGTTCGGATCTGGATCTCGACCGCGCGACCCTTCGGGCCGATGACAGTCGTGTGCAGCGACTGGTACAGGTTGAACTTCGGTGTGGCGATGTAGTCCTTGAAACGACCGGGCAGCGGGGTCCATCGTGCGTGGATCGCGCCGAGCACGGCATAACAGTCGCGCACCGAGTTGACGAGCACGCGGATGCCGACGAGGTCGTAGATCTCGTCGAAGTCCCGGCCGCGCACGATCATCTTCTGGTAGATCGAGTAGTACTGCTTCGGGCGCCCCACGACCTTGCCACGGATCTTCGCGCTCTTCAGATCGTCGTTCACGAGGTCGATGACGTTCTGCACGAACTCCTCGCGCTGCGGGGTGCGCTGCTTCACGAGGCTCTCGATCTCGGCGTAGAGCTTCGGGTACAGCACCGCGAACGAGAGGTCTTCGAGCTCGAGCTTGATGGCCTGGATACCGAGCCGGTGCGCGAGCGGCGCATAGATCTCGAGCGTCTCGGTGGCCTTGCGCGCCGCGGACTCCGCAGGGACGAATCCCCACGTGCGGGCGTTGTGCAACCGGTCGGCGAGCTTGATGATGAGCACCCGGATGTCCTTCGACATCGCGACGATCATCTTGCGAACGGTCTCCGCTTGCGTGGAGTCGCCGTACTTGACCTTGTCGAGCTTCGTGACGCCGTCGACGAGCATCGCGATCTCGTCGCCGAAGTCGGCACGCACCTGGTCGAGCGTGTACGACGTGTCTTCGACGGTGTCGTGCAGCAGCGCCGCAGCGATGGTCTTCGACCCGATGCCGAGGTCGGCGAGGATCTGCGCGACCGCGACGGGATGCGTGATGTAGGGTTCGCCACTCTTGCGCTTCTGGCCCTCGTGCGCGCGCTCCGCGACAGTGTAGGCGCGCTCGACGAGCGAGATGTCAGCTTTCGGGTGATGCATCCGCACGGTGCGCAGCAGCGTGTCGACGGCCCCGGAGGGCTGCGCCTTCGAGAAGATGCGTGGCACCAGACGGCGCAGCGATGCCGTCGAGTTGACCCCGGTCTCCGTCATCGCTCAGCACCTCCAGAACTCAATTATCGCCGTTCCGGAGTGCCGCCCCCGCCGGCAGGCTGACGCCTGACGCGAACATCATGTGGCGGGCAACGCCTCGAGGTCGGCATTCGCGGAAGTCGCGCGCTCGCGCTCCTTCAGCACCTTCTGGTCGTGCCGGCTGATCGCGGCCTCACCCTCGCGCAATTGCGAGTAGAGCGGAGCGGCGATGAAGACCGTCGACCAGGTGCCCACGATGATGCCGATGAGCAATGCGAGCGAGATGTCGCGGAGCGTGTCGGCCCCGAGCACTCCCGCCCCGATGAACAGGATCGCCGCGACCGGCAGTGCCGCCACGATGCTCGTGTTGATCGAACGCACGAGCGTCTGGTTCACCGCGAGGTTCACCGACTCGGCGAACGTGCGACGCGATTCGGTGCCGTCCTCTGCCGTGTTCTCTCGGATCTTGTCGAACACGACGACCGTGTCGTACAACGAGTAGCTGAGGATCGTCAGGACGCCGATCATGGCGGCGGGCGTGATCTCGAAGCCGACGGCGGCATAGACGCCCACCGTGACGACGAGGTCGCCGAGCAACGCCAGCATCGCGGCAACCGACATCTTCCACGTGCGGAAGTAGAGCGCCATGATGACGAAGGCGAGCAACAGGAACGCGACGAGGCCGACGACTGCCTGCCGGGTGACATCCGCACCCCAGCTCGGTCCGATGAAGGAGGACGTGACCTCTGACTCGGCCACGCCGTAGGCCTCGGCGAGTGCCGAGGTGACGGCTCGAGAATCGTCTTGCGCGAGCTGGTCGGTCTGCACGCGCACGCCCTCGGAGCCGACGATGGTGACCTTGGCCGCCGTGTCGGGCACGATCTCGGCGACCGCCTCGATCGCGGGCTCAGGAGCGGCATCCGCAGCACCGGAGATCTGAAACTGCGAACCGCCGCGGAACTCGATGCCGAAGTGGAATCCGCTCACCACCGGCACGAGCACTGAGAGGATGATCAGCACGCCGGCGATCGCGTACCACTTCTTGCGTCCACCGACGAAGTTGAACGAGCGCTTGCCCGTGTAGAGGTCGTTGCCGAAGGTCGTGAGGCGGCTGGCCATCAGGACTCCTTCCCGTCGTTCGACGTAGAGCCGGCACCGACGGATGCGGCCTTGCGCTCGGCGATGGTCTGGCGGCGCTGCGCCTCCTTCGAGCTCGATGCCACCTTTCGCGGTGCGACCGCGACGGGCTTGCGGAACTCAGCACGGCCGCGGTAGACCGCGCCGAGGGCGTTCGGATCGAGTCCGGACCACGGGTGACCGCTCGAGAAGAACCTCGTCTGCGCGAGCAACTGCAGCATGGGGTGGGTGAAGAGGATCACGACGAGGACGTCGATGATCGTCGTGAGTCCGAGCGTGTAGGCGAAGCCCTTCACGTTGCCAACCGCGAGGATGAAGAGCACGACCGCCGCGAGGAGGTTCACGCCCTTCGACGCGAGCACCGTGCGGAAGGCGCGCTTCCAGCCGGCTTCGATGGCGCCGACGATGGGCCTGCCGTCGCGAAGCTCGTCTCGCACGCGTTCGAAGTAGACGATGAACGAGTCGGCCGTGAATCCGATCGCGACGATCAGTCCGGCGATGCCGGCGAGCGAGAGTCGATAGCCCTGACGCCACGACAGGATCGTGATCAGGAGATAGGTGATGATGCCGGCGATGATGAGCGACGCGATGGTCACGGTGCCGAGCAGGCGGTACTGGAAGAGCGTGTAGATGACCACGAGGATCAGGCCGATGAGGCCCGCGACGAGGCCGCTCTGCAGCTGCGACGTGCCGAGCGTGGCCGAGATGGTGTCGGACGACTGCACCGTGAAGCTGATCGGCAATGCGCCGAACTTCAGCTGGTCGGCCAGCGCCTTCGACGACTCCTGCGTGAAGCTGCCGGTGATCTGCGGTCGCCCGTCGGTGATCGCACCGTTCATCTGAGGTGCCGTGAGCACGGCTCCGTCGAGCACGAACGCGAACTGGTCGCGCGGCGAGGCGCCTTCGCCCTGGAGGCCGAAGAGCCGGGTGCTGACCTTGGCGAAGTCATCGGTGCCCTTGGCGTCGAAGACGATGTTGACCGCCCACTGGCCTGTCGAGGCGCCCGTCTGGGTCGACACGGTGCCGTTCGTCGCGTCGACGATGTTCTCGCCGCTCGCCTCGACGGGTCCGAGGAGGTACTTCGCGCTGCGTGCGACGTCGCACGTCACGAGCGGCTCGTCGGTCGGCGCGACATTCGTGGACGCTTCATCCATCGTCGAGCAATTGAAGCTGTCGAATTCGTCTTGCAGTGCGGGGGTGATCCACGCGAGGTCGCTGCCGTCGGTGGGCTCCGCCGTCGGGGTCGACTCGAGCTCCTCGGCCGCGCCGTCGGTGGGCTCGGGGCTCGCACTCGGATCGATCGACTCGTTCGTGGCGACATCCGCGAGGAGCACGGCGCGCAGTTCGAGCTTCGCCGACTGCTCGATACGCGCCCGAGTCTGGTCGTCGAGCTCTCCGGGGATGCGAACGACGACGTTCGAGCCCTCGGTGTTGATCTCGGCCTCGGCCACACCGGACGCGTCGACGCGCTGGCGGATGATCGAGACGGCCTGGTCGAGCTGCTCCTGCGAGACGGTCTCACCGCTCTCGACCTTGGGCGCGAGGATGATCTGGGTGCCGCCCTCGAGGTCGAGGGCGAGCTTCGGCGACCATGATCCGTCGCCCCAGATCACTCCGGCCGCGTTGATGCCGAAGAGCAAGGCGATGATGACGCCCAGCCAGGTGAGTGAACGCCAGGCCTTCCGGACGGGCGTCGGGCGGGATGACCGCTTCGATGGTGCAGCCACGTTTCTGCTTTCTCTGCAGGAGCCCGCGCGACGACGCGCGAGCCGAGCCTCGGGGGTTGGGAGCTTAGTCTTCCGACTTCTTGGTGTCGGGCGTCTCGTCGGCCGCGTCGTCGACGCGCTCACCGAACGCGGGCTCACCGTCTTCGAGCACCGCCGGCTCGTCGTCGGCGACGACGGCGGCTTCAGGCTCCACCACGCGTGCGACGGTCTGGCGGTGCACCGTGAGCACCGTGCCGGGCGAGGTCTCGAGCAGCACCTGGTTCTCTTCTTCGTCGATCGAGAGGATGGTGCCGAACACGCCGAAATTGGTCATGACCTTCGCTCCGGGCTGCACCTTCGCCTGCAGGTTGCGGGCATCGGCCTGACGCTTGCGCGAGTTGCGGAACATGAAGAAGATCAGCACCGCCAGGACGGCGAGCATGATGAGAGTGAAGGGATCGAACGGCATGAGGGGGAGGAACCTTCCGGTGTGCGGCGACCGCACGAAGTCATTGGCGGCGAGGGCTTCGCCTCAAAGGATTATAGGTCATCGATGGCGAGGGTGGCTCCGACCTCGGGGATGCCGAAGTGCCGCCAGGCCGAAGGTGTCGCCATTCGCCCGCGGGGCGTGCGCGTGATGAGGCCGATGCGCACGAGGAACGGCTCGACCACCGCCTCGATGGTCTCGGACTCCTCGCCCACCGACACGGCGAGCGTGTTGAGGCCCACCGGCCCTCCGCCGAACCTCGTGAGAATCGTCTCCATGACGGCTCGGTCGAGGCGGTCGAGGCCGAGCGGGTCGACGTCGTAGAGGTCGAGCGCGGCACGCACCGCACCGAGGTCGGCGCGGCCGCCGTGCACGAGGGCGTAGTCGCGCACCCGCCGCAGCAGCCGGTTCGCGATGCGAGGTGTGCCACGGCAGCGCCCGGCGATCTCGGCGAGCGCTTCGCGATCGACATCGAGCCCGAGCATCGTCGCCGCGCGAACGAGCACCTGTTCGAGCTCGGCCTCGTCGTAGAACTCGAGGTGCGCCGTGAACCCGAATCGGTCGCGCAGCGGATTGGGGAGGAGTCCGGAGCGGGTCGTGGCGCCGACGAGCGTGAATGGCGCGAGGTCGAGCGGCACCGAGGTCGCCCCGGCTCCCTTGCCGACCATGATGTCGATGCGGAAGTCCTCCATGGCCAGGTAGAGCATCTCTTCGGCCGACCGCGCCATGCGGTGGACCTCGTCGATGAAGAGCACTTCGCCCGGCACGAGCGAGCTGAGGATCGCCGCGAGGTCGCCCGCGTGCTGGATCGCGGGGCCGCTCGACATGCGCAGCGGTCGCCCGCCCTCGTACGCGACGATCATGGCGAGCGTCGTCTTGCCGAGCCCCGGCGGACCGGCGAGCAGGATGTGGTCGGGCGTGCGCTGCTGCATCGTGGCCGCGGTGAGGAGCAGCTGCAACTGCCCGCGCACCCGGGTCTGGCCGACGAACTCCTCGAGGCTCTTCGGGCGGAGCGCGCCTTCGAACGCGAGCTCGGCCTCGGAGGAGAGCACGGGGTCGGTGAGGTCGAGGTCTGCGTCACTCATCGAGACCTGCCTGAGTGCTGCGCCGGGCCGAGCCGCGAGAGCGTCAACCGCAGAAGTGTGGGCACGGAGGCCGCTTCGGTGTCGGATGCCGCGCCGATGGTCTCCTCGACCGCCTCGGCCGCGACCCGCTCCGACCAGCCGAGCCCGGTGAGCGCTGTGAGCACGCTCTCGGCGACGCCGCCGGTGACGACCGTGGACGCAGCTGGCGGGGCGGTCGCGACGAGCTTGCCGGCGAGCGACACGGTGATGAGCTTGGCCGTCTTCGGGCCGATGCCGCTCACCTTGCGGAAGACGGCATCGTCGTCGTGCTGCACGGCGAGCGCGACCTGTTCGGGTGAGAGCGCTGAGAGCACGCCGAGTGCGGATTTCGGGCCGACGCCGGTGACGCCGATGAGCAGGTCGAAGACGTCGAGCTCGGCCCGTGAGGCGAAGCCGAACAACGTCAGCGAGTCCTCTCGGACGACGAGCGTCGTGTGCACCGCGAGCTCGTGGCCCTCACGGCTCGCGAGCGCGAGAGCTGGAGTGGTGTTGACGTGGAATCCCACGCCGCCGACCTCGATCACGACCGAGCTGCCGGCTGCGGTGAGCACGCGGCCGCGAAGAGAGGAGATCACTCCTTCAGCCTACGGGCCGCCCCTGACACGGCGGCGGAGCGCTCGGCGGCGATCCATGCACGCTGGGCCGGAGTGAGCCCGGCGCCCTCGGTGAGTCCGGCGCGGCCGTCGCGAACGGCGGCGCCCGCGACACCGCCGGTGCGCCAGGCGTGGCAGATCGCGAGTGCGAGTGCGTCGGCGGCATCCGCCGGCTTCGGCACCTCGTCGAGCCCGAGGATGCGGGCGACCATCGCGCCGACCTGCTTCTTGTCGGCCCGGCCGTATCCGGTGATCGCGGCCTTCACCTCGCTGGGGGTGTGCAGGGCGACCGGAAGCGCCCGCCGCGCGGCGATGAGCATCGCGACGCCCGAGATCTGCGCGGTGCCCATGATCGTCGAGACGTCACTGCGGGCGAAGACCCGCTCGAGGGCAACCGCGTGCGGACGGTGCTCCTCGATGATCGCCTCGATGCCGTCGGCGATGCGCGCGAGGCGCTGCTCGATCGGCAGGTCAGGAGGTGAACGGAGCACGACGACGTCGACGAGCCGTGCCGTGCGGTTCGGTTCCACATCGACGACGCCGACGCCGCATCGCGTCAGGCCGGGGTCGATGCCGAGCACGCGCACGGCGATGCGCTACTCCGCCTCGAGTTCGGCCTGCACCTCGGGGGTCAGATCGAAGTTGCTGTAGATGTTCTGCACGTCGTCGCTGTCTTCGAGCGCGTCGATGAGACGGAACACCTTGCGGGCCGTCTCGGCGTCGATCTCGACCTTGAGCGAGGGCACGAACGCGGCATCCGCCGAGTCGTAGTCGATGCCGGCCTCCTGCAGCGCCGTGCGTGCGGCGACCATGTCGGATGCCTCGGTGATGACCTCGAAGGTCTCGCCCTCGTCGGTGACCTCTTCGGCGCCGGCGTCGAGCACCGCACCGAGCACGTCGTCTTCGGTCAGGCCGTCGGTCTTGGCGACGACGATGACGCCCTTGCGGGCGAAGTTGTAGGCGACCGAGCCGGGATCGGCCATGGTGCCGCCGTTGCGCGACATGAGGGTGCGCACCTCGGCCGCGGCGCGATTCCTGTTGTCGGTGAGGCACTCGATGAGGAGCGCGACACCGTTGGGGCCGTAGCCCTCGTACATGATCGTGATGTACTCGATCGACTCACCCGTGAGGCCGGCGCCGCGCTTGATCGCCCGGTCGATGTTGTCGTTCGGGACGGAGGTCTTCTTCGCCTTCTGCACGGCGTCGACGAGGGTGGGGTTGCCCGAGAGGTCGGCGCCGCCCATCTTCGCAGCGACCTCGATGTTCTTGATGAGCTTCGCGAACGACTTCGCACGGCGCGAGTCGATGATCGCCTTCTTGTGCTTGGTCGTCGCCCACTTGGAATGCCCGGACATGCGTCTCCTGAATCGAATCCTCGTGCGCGGCATCGCGTGCCGTGCCCAGCCATTCTAGGTCAGCGCCGGTGCCGCGGCCGGTCAGGCGAGCAGCTTCCGCAGGGTCCGGAGGTTGCGGTTCGTGGTCGTCGGCTTGAAGCGCGGCTTGGCGAGCAGCTTCGCGAAGGGAGTCTGGACGGTGGTGCCCTTGACCGGGTTCCAGTAGACCACGCCGTCACCGCGGGCGATGGGGTCGACGTCGGGGTCGGGCTCCCCCGCCGACGCGACGAGCTCATCGAGCACCGCCTCCTCCGACCCGAACACGACCCACGGCTGGCGATCGGCGTCGGATGCGTCGAACGGGAACGCCTCGACCACTCGCTCGACCTGCTCGCGCGTGACCAGCACGATCCACGCGTCGTAGCCGAAGCGGTCGCGGAGCGCCTGTTCGATCTGTCGCTTGAGGGTTCCGGATGCCGCGGGCCCGGTCGTCGCCTCGAACACGACGTTGCCGCTCGCGAGCACCGTGCGCACCTCGTCGAAGCCGAGTTCCTCGAAGAGGTTCCGCAGCTCGGCCGACTTCACGGTGATGCCCCCGACGTTCACGCCGCGGAGCAGGGCGATGTACTGCGTCATGGCGCCAGCGTATCGGCCGGCCTCAAGCCCGTTGCGAGATGCTGGTGGGGCCGCTGCGGGCACGGACCTTCGCCAGGAAGTACTCGTGGAAGCGGTATTCCCCCGTGATCTCGGGATGGAAGCTCGTGCCGAGGAGGTTGCCCTGCTCGACCGCCACGACGCGCCCGTCGGCGAGCGAGGCGAGCGGCGTCGCGGCCGGACCGACCGACTCGACGACCGGGCCGCGGATGAACACGGCGTGCACCGGCGGCTCGCCGAGCGCAGGGACCTCGAGGTCGGTCTCGAACGATTGGTTCTGCGAGCCGAAGGCATTGCGGCGCACCACGACGTCGATCCCGCCGAGGCTCTCCTGGCCGGCGATCGCGTCGAGCAGTGTGTCGGCGAGCATGATGAGGCCCGCACAGGTGCCGTAGACCGGCATCCCGCCCGCGATGGCCTCCTTCAGCGGCTCGGCGAGTCCGAACGTGCGCGACAGCTTGTCCATGACACTCGACTCACCGCCCGGGATCACCAGGCCGTCGACGGCGTCGAGTTCCTCGGGGCGTCGCACGAGCGACACGTGCGCGCCGAGTCGTCCGAGCACATGTGCGTGCTCGCGGAAGTCGCCCTGCAAGGCGAGCACGCCGACGCGTGGTCCGACGTGGACCGCATCGTCGGGCGCGATCGATTCGCTGCGGAGGTTGCCGGTCACCAGCCGCGCTCTGCGAGGCGGTGCGGCGCCGCGAGATCGACGACGTTGATGCCGACCATCGCCTCGCCGAGGCCACGCGACACATCGGCGATCACCGAGGGGTCGTCGTAGAACGTCGTCGCCTTCACCACTGCCGCCGCTCGCGCCTCGGGGTTGCCGGACTTGAAGATGCCGGAGCCGACGAATACGCCGTCGGCGCCGAGCTGCATCATCATCGCGGCATCCGCCGGCGTCGCCACGCCACCGGCCGTGAAGAGCACGACCGGGAGCTTGCCGGTCTCGGCGACCTCGAGCACGAGGTCGTAGGGAGCCTGGAGCTCCTTCGCCGCGACGTAGATCTCGTCGCGCGACATCGACTTCAGCTGGTTGATCTCGCCCGTGATCTTGCGGATGTGCTTGGTCGCCTCGGACACGTCGCCGGTGCCGGCCTCGCCCTTGGAACGGATCATCGCGGCGCCCTCGTTGATGCGGCGGAGCGCTTCGCCGAGGTTCGTGGCACCGCACACGAACGGGGTGTTGAACGCCCACTTGTCGATGTGGTTGACGTAGTCGGCCGGCGAGAGCACCTCGGACTCGTCGATGTAGTCGACGTCGAGGGCCTGCAGCACCTGCGCCTCGACGAAGTGCCCGATGCGGGCCTTCGCCATGACGGGGATCGAGACCTCGGCGATGATCGCCTCGATGAGGTCGGGGTCGCTCATGCGGGCCACGCCGCCCCTGGGCGCGGATGTCGGCGGGGACGCGCTCGAGGGCCATCACGGCGACGGCGCCAGCGTCTTCGGCGATGCGCGCCTGCTCGGCGGTGACGACGTCCATGATGACGCCGCCCTTCAGCATCTCGGCGAGGCCGCGCTTGACACGGCTCGAGCCGGTCAGTGACGTGCCGACGGGCGCGGGAACGGAGCTCTCGGTCATGGGGTCAATCCTAGTCTTCGGAATGGATGCGGTCTCTGCCGCGGTGGAGTGCGCGGGAGCGCTCGTTGGACGTGGCGTCCACACCGCGCTCGCGCGGGTTCAGGCCGGCCAGGCGTCGGCGATCTCCTGCCGCACCTCGCCGAGGAGGCGCGGCAGCGCCTTCGTGCCGGCGATGATCGGGAAGAAGTTCGAGTCGAGCGCCCAGCGCGGCACGAGGTGCTGGTGCAGGTGTTCGGCGATGCCGGCCCCGGCGATGCGGCCCTGGTTCATGCCGATGTTGAACCCGTCGCAGTGCGAGACCTGCTTCACGACCCGCATCGCGATCTGCGTGAGCTCGCCGATCTCGGCGATCTCGTCGGGCGTCGCCTCGTCGTAGGTCGCGACGTGGCGGTACGGGCACACGAGCAGGTGACCGCTGTTGTACGGGTAGAGGTTCAGCAGGACGTAGGCGTGCTCGCCTCGAGCGACGATGAGCGATTGCTCGTCGCTCATCTCGGGCGCGCGGCAGAACGGACAGGCGTGCTCGTCGGGCTGCTGCCCGTGCTGGATGTAGACGAGCCGGTGCGGCGTCCAGAGGCGCTGGAATGCATCGGGCACGCCGGCGAGATCTGCCGCGGCATCCGTCGGCACGCCATCGAACTCGTCGGGCTGGTAGGCCGTCATGCGAACAAGTCGTCCCTCGTGGTCACCTGTCGGCGATCGTCGATGGCGAGGAGGATGAGCGAGACCGCTTGGGAGATGGGCACGCCGTTCTCCTGGCTGCCGTCGCGGAATCGGAAGCTGACCGTCTCACCCGCGCGATCGTTCTCGCCCGCGATGAGCTGGAACGGAATCTTCTGCGTGGTGTGCGTGCGGATCTTCTTCTGCATGCGATCGTCGCTCGTGTCGAGATCCGCTCGCACGCCGGCGCGTTTCAGCTGCTCGATGATGTCGCCGAGGTAGTCGGCGTACTCGTCGGCGACGGGGATGCCCACGACCTGCACCGGTGCGAGCCAGACCGGGAACGCTCCCGCATAGTGCTCGAGGAGGATGGCGAAGAACCGCTCGATCGAGCCGAACAGCGCCCGGTGGATCATGATGGGGCGTTTCCGCTGGCCGTCGCGATCGGTGAACTCGAGCTCGAAGCGCTCGGGCAGGTTGGGATCGACCTGCACCGTCGAGAGCTGCCAGGTGCGGCCGATCGCGTCACGTGTCTTCAAGTCGATCTTCGGTCCGTAGAACGCCGCCTCACCGGGCATCTCGGTGAGCTTGAGTCCACTCGCGCGGGCGACGTTGCGGAGCGCGTTCGTGGAGTACTCCCAGAACTCCTCGGAGCCGATCCACTTGTCCTTCTCGTCATCGCGCATCGAGAGCTCGAGCTCGAAGTCGTCGAGGCCGAAGTCGCGCAGCATCGAGATGACGAATGCGATGACCTTGGTGGCTTCCTCTTCGAGCTGTTCAGGGGTGACGAAGAGGTGCGAGTCGTCTTGCGTGAAGCCGCGCACCCGGGTGAGCCCATGGAGGGCGCCCGAGAGCTCGTTCCGGTACACGGTGCCGTTCTCGGCGAGCCGCATCGGGAGGTCGCGGTAGCTGCGGCCGCGCTCCTTGTAGATGAGGATGTGCATCGGGCAGTTCATGGGCTTCAGGTAGTAGTCCTGGCCCTGCTTCGTGACGTTGCCGTGGGCGTCGCGTTCCTCGTCCATGCGGATGGGCGGGAACATGCCCTCTTTGTAGGTGATGAGGTGGTTCGACTGGAGGAAGAGATCCTCCTTCGAGATGTGCGGCGTGTAGACGTAGGTGTAGCCGTCGGCGATGTGGCGACGGCGCGCGTGCTGCTCCATCTCCATGCGCACGATGCCGCCGCGCGGGTGCCACACCGAGAGCCCGGAGCCGATCTCCTCGGGGAAACTGAACAGGTCGAGCTCGCGCCCGAGCTTGCGGTGGTCGCGCTTCGCCGCCTCTTCGAGTCGGTGCTGGTAGGCGCGAAGCTCGTCTTTCGTCGGCCATGCGGTGCCGTAGATGCGCTGCAGCTGCGGGTTCTTCTCGGAGCCGCGCCAGTAGGCGGCGGCGATGCGAGTGAGCGCCCACCCGTTGCCGATCATGCGGGTGTTCGGCAGGTGCGGGCCGCGGCAGAGGTCTTTCCAGACGGTCTCGCCGCTCTTCGGGTCGATGTTGTCGTAGATCGTGAGCTCGCCCGCGCCGACCTCGACCGACTCGTGGTCGTCGCCGCTCGACTCGCCGTGTCCTGCCGCGCCCTTCAGTCCGATGAGCTCGAGCTTGTAGGGCTCGCTCGCGAGTTCCTCGCGCGCCGCGTCATCCGTCACGACCCTGCGCATGAAGCGCTGGCCGGCACGGATGATTCGGGCCATCTCCTTGTCGAGCGCCTTCAGGTCTTCGGGCGTGAACGCCTCGGTGACGTCGAAGTCGTAGTAGAAGCCGTCGGTGACGGGCGGGCCGATGCCGAGCTTCGCGTCGGGATTGACCGCCTGCACGGCTTGCGCCAGAACGTGGGCAGTGGAATGCCGGAGGATGTCGAGGCCGTCGGGCGAGTCGATCGTCACCGGCTCTACGACATCAGTCTCGGTCACCGTCGTCGCGAGGTCCTTGAGCTCGCCGTTGACGCGCATCGCGACAACGGATCGATCGGTGAAGAGCTCGAAGCCGTCGGCCACTGTGTACCACTCCCTGTGAGTCGAAACGAACCCTTCAACTGTAGTGCGGCGCCGCGCCGACCCCCGCCCGGCTCGGTGCCCGCCCTGATGCATCGCGGCCCGCCCGATTCTAGAGTTTTCCTCATGCATACCTCCGAACCGTCAACAGGAGAACGCGACGAGTTCGACCGGCAGGTCGTGGACATCGCCGCGTTCGAAACCGACCTCAGCCCCGAGGACTGGGCCACGAAGCACCGCGCAGGCGACCTCGGCCGCGGGCCGATCTTCTGGGCGCCGATCGAGGTGCTCTCCCCCACAATCACAGTCGGGCGCGGGCGCACCAACCTCACGCTCATCAGGCCGACGATCGTGCAGACCGACGCCGCGACCCCCTACGCCGGGTTCGACCGGCGCGAGTCGCCGAACCGGAACCCCGTCGTCTCCGTGCACTTCCACCCCGGTGCGTATGGCATCGCGGGCACCGGCACCTATGTGTTCGCATTCGCGGTGGATGCCCCGGCGCGGGCCACTTTCTCTCCCGCCGGATACGCGGGCGCCGGCACTGTCGACGCGCCGGGATCGATCAGCTTCAGCGGTCGGCGTGTCATCACGGTCATCCTGCGGAACGTGCCCGCGAGCCAAGAGGTCTCGGCATCGATCGAGCAGACCGCCGGTGAGTCGTGGTCGTGGTACAGCACCCGGATCAGCCATCCGCCGTTGGTGCTCGAGATCGCGTCGTTATAGCGCTTCTTCTCCTCGGTCGCAATCGCCTTTCGAGAAGTGCAGTGCGGTGCTTCACTGCCAAGGACGGCTTGCCCGTCGGGCACCGCTTTGGACGGCGAGGGGAGGCACGACATGGGCCACGACGCAGGAGTCCGGACGAGGAACGACCGGCGGAACGAGGAGTGGGATGCGCGACAGCAATGGACCCGAGCGAGATTCGACGAGTTGAAGCCGCTGCGTGGACGACCGCGACGTGCCGCCGAGGACGCGATCGTCTTGGAGCATCTCGACCTCGTCGACGGACTCGTGCGCCGGATCGCCTCGGGCTACCGCGACCAGAGCGATCTGCGCCAGGTCGGATGCATCGGGCTCATGAACGCCGTTCGCCGATTCGATCCGCAGCGCAGCGACAACTTCATCTCGTTCGCCGTGCCCACCATCGCGGGTGAGATCAAGCGCTATCTCCGTGACAACGGCTGGTTCATCCGACCGCCGCGACGGATGCAGGAGATGCGTCTCGCCGTCTCGACGGCGATGCCCGAGCTCTCGCAGACGCTGCATCGGGAGCCGACGGTCACGGATATCGCCGAATACCTCCAGACGCCACGCGCCACGGTCGCCGAGGCCGTCGACACGCGGACGAGCCTCCACCCCGTCTCACTCGACGCCGGCCTCAGCGACGACGAGCCCTCGATCGGCTCGACGATCGGACGCGTCGACGATCGACTCGAGCGCGCCGACCTGCGCCTCTCCCTGCGGATGGCGCTCTCGACACTGACTCCGCGGGAACGCCGCATCGTCTACCTCAGGTTCATCGAGGAGCGCACCCAGCAGGAGATCGCCCGTGAGATCGGCGTCACCCAGATGCAGGTGTCACGGCTCCTCTCGAAGATCATGGATCGCCTGCAGGCACAGCTCGAAGACCAGCTGGGCGAAGCCCCGGACGCGGGAGACCGCAGCGTGGCGGAGCGTCGCACGGCCTAGACGGCCGCCTCGACCCGCCCGATCCCGAGTCGCTCGATCGCGTCGACCACGTCGGCGGCGGTCACTGCCAGCAGCGCCGGGTCGGGATCGTCGGCGAACACGTCACCGCGCCTGCAGGAGGGATCCGTGAGCACGATGTGCGGTCCGGCGGTCGGCGGGCCCCATTCCTCGGGCCGAGCCGGCCCGAAGATGACGACCGACGGCACCCGGTATGCCGAGGCGAGATGCGCCGCTCCGGTATCGACGGTGACGACGAGCCGAGCAGCCGCGATGACGGCCGCGAAGCCCGTGAGGTCGAGCCGGCCCGCCAGCACTTCCGTGACCGGCACCCCGGCGAGCGCGGCAACCTCGGCGGCGCGCTCTCGCTCCTCTGCGCCACCCGTGAAGACCACTCGCTCTCCGCGCGCCGCGAGCGCGCGGGCGACCTCAGCGAAGCGGGCCGCGGGCCACCGCCGCGCCCCGTAGAAGGCGCCGACGTGCACGACCGCCGCGCCCACCACCGAAGGCACTGTGTCGGGCGCGGGGATCGCCACCTCATCGGCATCGGCGGGTACTCCCGTCGACCTGACCAGCCGCGCCCAGCGCTCCCGCTCGAGGAGGCCGTCGATCCACTCGGGGCCGTCGGGCGCGTCGGGCGCGTGCGCGATGAGCCGCCGCGGATGCACGGCGTGGAGCAGCGTCCCGCTCTCCGGGCCGCGGCCGTGCAGGTTCACCGCGATGTCGACACTCCCCGCCGTCACGTCGAGCGGCCGGGACAGCCCGGGAGTGGGAAGCAACTCGTCGACGGTACCGAGGAGCTCCACGATCGGAGCGAGCCAGCCGGAGGTCGCGAGCACGATCCGGTGCTCGGGAAACCCGCGTCGCAGGGCCGTGAGTGCCGGCACGGCGACAAGGAGGTCGCCGAGCTTGAGTGCCCGGAGCACGAGCATCACCGGGCGCGGTTCCGAGGCGCGCACTTCTCCACCCTTCCAGATCGGCCGCCGCCGGAGAAGCCCCCTGGCTGCACGTTTAGGAGGAGGAGAAGTGGGTATCGAGCCGGGTATGGTGACCCGACCTCCGCGTGCGGTGCTCTTCGATCGCGACGGCACCCTCATCAGGGATGTGCCGTACAACGGCGACCCCGATCTGGTCGAGCCGATGCCGACGGTGCGCCCGGCGCTCGCGCTGCTGCGGCGCAATGGCATCGCCGTCGGCGTCGTCACCAACCAGTCTGGCGTGGCGCGTGGACTCATCACTCGAGACCAGGTCACGGCCGTCAATGCACGTGTCGAGGAACTGCTGGGTGCGATGGACGTCTGGGCGGTGTGCCCGCACGGCGTCGATGAGGGCTGCGGATGCCGCAAGCCAGCGCCCGGCCTCGTGCTCGCCGCCGTGGGGGCGCTCGGGGTGGCGCCCGCGGATGCCGTCGTGATCGGGGACATCGGATCGGATGTGGCTGCGGCCACGGCCGCGGGCTGCCGGGCGGTGCTCGTGCCCACGCCGGTGACTCGCTTCGACGAGATTCGCGACGCCCCGATGGCCGCAGCGACCGTACTCGCCGCGGTGGAGCTCGTGCTGGCGCTGGAGCCGGTCCCGTGAGCCGCCGCGTGCTCATCGTGCGACTCGACAGTGTCGGGGACGTCCTGCTTGCCGGCCCCGCGGTCCGCGCCGTCGCTGCGCGCGCCGAGGTGGACCTCCTCTGCGGTCCGACGGGCGCCCCTGCCGGCCGCCTCCTGCCCGGCGTGCGGCACGTGCACGAGTGGGACTGCCCGTGGATCGGCAACCCCGCACGTCCAGCGAGCGTCGAGGCCGTCGACGAGCTCAACGCGATCGTCGCGACCGTCAGGCCCGACGAGGCGGTGATCCTCACCTCGTTCCATCAGAGCCCGCTGCCGCTCGCGTTGCTGCTGCGGCTCGCGGGCATCGAGCGCCTCAGCGGGGCATCCGTGGACTACGCCGGAAGCCTGCTGGATGTGCGGCTCCGACCGGGCGAGGACTTTCCCGAATCGCAGTCGGAGGTGACCCGGGCGCTCACCATCGCGGCCGCCGCAGGCTACGAACTGCCGCCGGGTGACGATGGGCGTCTCGCGGTCCGGCCCACACCCGACCCGGCGCCGTTGGTGGGACGCGAGCCATACGTCGTCGTCCATCCTGGAGCAGCGGTGCCCGCCAGGGCGTGGCCCGTCACGCACCACGTCGCCGCGGTGCGCGCCCTCGCCGATGCCGGTCTCCGCGTCGTCGTGACCGGGTCGGCCGGCGAACGCGGCGAGACCGCTCGCGTCGCCGGCGATATCGCCGTCGACCTGGGCGGGCGCACGGATCTCGCGGTCCTCGCAGGAGTGCTCGGATCCGCCGACGCGGTCGTCGTTGGCAATACGGGCGCCGCGCACCTCGCCGCCGCCGTCAGCACCCCCGTCGTCAGCCTGTTCTCCCCCGTCGTCGACGAGACGTGCTGGCGTCCCTTCGGCGTGCCGACCGTGCTCCTCGGACGCACCGACACCGCGTGCGCCGGCACGAGGGCGCGGGAGTGCCCGGTCCCGGGACATCCGTGCCTCGCCGACATCGAACCGAAGCACGTCGTCGAAGCCGTCTTCGCGATCCGTCGTCAGCGGTCGGCTGAATTCGGCGCAGTGGCAACCGAGGCGGTGCCGGCATGAGGATACTGCTCTGGCACGTGCACGGCGGCTGGACCGATGCCTTCGTGCAGGGCGACCACGACTACCTGTTCCCCACCGACCCGGAGCGTGGGCCGTGGGGGCTCGGCCGCGGCGGTCGCGACTGGCCCGCCGCCGCGATCGAGGTCGACCAGGACGACCTCGCCGGCGAGGCGATCGACTTCGTGTTGCTGCAGCGAACCGAAGAGCTCGAGCGAGCCGAACGGCTCCTCGGCCGACGTCTCGGCAGCGACGTGCCGGCGGTCTTCCTCGAGCACAACACGCCCAAGCCGCACGCCGTGACCACGCGGCATCCGCTCGCCGATCGAGCCGACATCCCGATCGTGCACGTCACGCACTTCAACGAGCTCATGTGGGACAACGGCGAGGCCCGCACGGTCGTGATCGAACACGGCATCCGGGATCCGGGCCTCCGCTACACCGGAGCGATCGAGCGCATGGCCGTCGTCGTGAACGAACCCGTTCGCCGGTGGCGCATCGCCGGGAGCGACCTGCTGCCCCGATTCGCGAGCGCCGGCGGCATCGACGCCTTCGGCATGGGCGTGGAAGAGCTCCCCGGAGCACTCGGCCTCGCCGGTGGGCTGGTGACCCCGGTCGGCGACCTCACGCCCCACGCACTGCACTCGGCACTCGCCGAGCGGCGCCTCTATCTCCACGTGGCACGCTGGACCTCGCTGGGGCTCTCGCTTCTCGAGGCCATGCACCTCGGCCTGCCCGTCGTCGCCCTGCAGACGACCGAGGCCGCGCGTGCCGTGCCGCCCGGCGCCGGGTTCCTGTCGACGAGCGTCGACGAGCTCGTGGCGGCGGCGAGACTTCTGCTCGAGGATCCGGATGCCGCAGCGCGCCTCGGCGCCGCCGCTCGCGACGCGGCGATCGAACGCTACAACCTCGGCCGGTTCCTGCGCGACTGGGACACCCTCTTCGCGGACCTCGTGGAACGACCCCGGCGCACCGGCCGCCGGATCGCGGTGGAGATGCCTGCCGCCCTGACGATCGAAAGGAGCATCGATGCGCATCGCCATGGTCTCTGAACACGCGAGCCCGCTCGCCACCCTCGGAGGAGTCGACGCGGGCGGACAGAACGTGCACGTCGCCGCACTCTCGATCGAGCTCGCTCGACGGGGCAACGAGGTTCGCGTCTACACTCGCCGCGACGACGCCGTCTCGCCCGAGCGGGTGCTGCTCGCGCCTGGCGTCGAGGTCGTCCACGTCACCGCCGGACCGACCCGCCACGTACCCAAGGACGACATGCTCCCGTACATGCCGGCACTCGCCGCGGGAATCGCCGCGGACTGGACCGACTGGGCCCCCGACGTCGTGCACAGTCACTTCTGGATGTCGGGCGTGGCCGCGCTGGATGCGGTCTCCCGCATGGCGAGCGCACCGCGCGTGATGCATACGTTCCACGCGCTCGGCGTCGTCAAGCGACGTCACCAGGGCGCCGACGATACGAGCCCTGCCGAACGCGAATGGCTCGAGCCCGATGTGGGCCGCCGGGTCGACGGCGTCGTCGCGACATGCTCCGACGAGGCGTTCGAGCTGAAGAAGCTCGGCGTGCCGCCACGGAACATCAGCGTGATCCCGTGCGGGGTGGATCTCGCCCACTTCACGCCCGATGGGCCGCACGAGTCACGACGGCGGCGGCACCGCGTGCTGAGCGTCGGCCGGCTCGTGCCCCGCAAGGGGGTCGGAACGGTCATCGAGGCGATCGGGGCGCTCGCCGCCGAGGGAATCGACGTCGAACTCGTCGTCGTGGGCGGCGGCGCCTCGAACGGCGGGCGCGATCCCGAGCTCGAACGGCTCGCCGGCATCGCACGGCAGACGGGCGCGGGCGAGCGCATCGAGCTTCGCGGCCAGGTGCCCCAGTCGGCGCTGCCCGAGCTGTACCGCTCCGCCGACGTCGTCGTGTGCGCGCCGTGGTACGAACCGTTCGGCATCGTGCCGCTCGAGGCGATGGCCTGCGGCATCCCCGTCGTCGCGTCATCCGTCGGCGGACTCATCGACAGCGTCGTCGACGGGGGTACCGGGCGTCACGTGCCGCCGAGGGATGCCGGCGCGGTCGCCGACGCGGTGCGCGGACTCCTGCTCGACGAACCGCAGCGCCGGCAGCTCGGCGCGAACGGGAGGAAGCGGATGACGGCGCGCTACGCATGGAGCCGGATCGCGGCCGACACCGAGCGCAGCTATCGCGCGACCATCGCCGCCGCGAACGGCTCGGCGGCACCGGTGCGCCGCCGAGCGAAGGGAGGCGCGCGATGACCCTGCACGAGCCTGAGACCCGCTCCATCGCCGAGGAGTGGGCCGCACATGCGGTGATCCACCACGTCAGCGGCGTTGGCCCCGTGCTCGTCGCCCTCGAGCACGCGGCGCCGCGCCTCGCCCGGTGGGCGATGCAGCTCGCCGAGCGCCTCGAGGCCGGTGGGCGGCTGCTCATCGCCGGCAACGGCGGTTCGGCCGCCGAGGCGCAGCATCTCTCGGCGGAGTTCGTCGGCCGCTTCCGGCATGAGCGCCGGCCGTACGCGGCGATCGCGCTCAACTCGGATTCCTCCGCCGTCACGGCGATCGGGAACGACTACGGGTACGAGGAGGTGTTCGCACGGCAGGTGCGGGCGCACGCTCGCCCGGGAGACATCGTGCTGCTGCTCTCCACGAGCGGAGCGAGCCCGAACCTCGTCACCGCTGCACGGGCCGCAGCGGAGTGTCGCGCCGTGACCTGGGCGATCACGGGGCCGGCACCCAACCCGCTCTCAATCGAATGCGACGACACGATCGCCCTTCCCGGCGCCGCTCCGAATGTGCAGGAGGCCGAACTCGTGGCCGTGCACGCGCTCTGCGTGGCGTTCGACGCGCTCGTCGGTGCCGAAGAGGAGGTCGAGCGGTGAAGATCACCGTGGTCGGCGATTGCCTGCTCGACGTCGATCTCACCGGAGTGGCCGAGCGACTGAGTCCCGACGCGCCAGTGCCGGTCATCGACGTCACGGGAGCCGTCGACCGCGCCGGTGGGGCCGGCCTCGTGGCGACGATGCTGGCCCGCGACCGCGTCGACGTGACACTCGTGACCGCGCTCGCCGACGACGACGCCGGACGCCGGCTGCGCGACGCGCTCACGGGAGTGCGCGTCGTCGCGGGACGGCTCGACGGCCCCACTCCCGTGAAGACCCGGGTGCGGGCGGAGGGCCATGCGATCGCCCGCCTCGATGAGGGGTGCGGTGAGCCGGCCCAGCTCTCGGTCGGGGCGGCACAGCTCGAGGCGATCGCCGGAGCGGAGGTCGTGATCGCGGCCGACTACGGCCGCGGCATGCTCGCCGCCATAGACATCCGGCGAGCCGTCATGGACCGTGCCGACCTCGTGCCGGTCGTCTGGGACCCGCACCCGCAGGGCGCGGTGCCCGTTCCCGGCGTCGCGCTCGCGACCCCGAATCGTATCGAGGCGGCAGCACTCGCCGGGATGCCCGTCGGTGGAGTCGCCGAGGCGATGGATGCCGCCGCGCTCTTGCGCGAGCGGTGGTGCGCGGATGCCGTCGGCGTGACGCTCGGCCGCCACGGAGCCGTGCTCGCCGCAGCCGGCGCCCTTCCCGCGGTGCTGCCGGCGGAGCGCGTGGCCGCTGCGGACCCGTGCGGGGCCGGCGACCGCCTCGCCGCTTCGGCCGCTGTCGCCCTCGGACTCGGACTCGACGTGCACGAGGCCATGCAGCGCGGAGTCGCCCGTGCGAGCGCGTATCTCCGCGAGGGCGGAGTCGCTTCGCTGCATCGCCCGCCGGACCCGACTCCCCTGTCGAGCCGTCACACCGACGCGATCACCGTCGCCCGTGCCACTCGGGCAGCGGGCGGCACCGTCGTCGCCACCGGCGGATGCTTCGACCTGCTGCATGCCGGCCACGTTCGGACTCTCCAGGCCGCGCGCGAGCTCGGCGACTGTCTCATCGTGTGCCTGAACTCCGACGACTCCGTGCGACGGCTGAAGGGCCCTGAACGACCCATCATCACCGAGCACGATCGCGCAGACCTCCTGCTCGCGCTCGAATGCGTCGACGCGGTGCTCGTCTTCGACGAGGACACGCCGACCGATGCGGTTCGCCGGCTCGAGCCGGACCTCTGGGTCAAGGGCGGCGACTACCGCACCGAGGAGCTCGCCGAGTCCGTCGCGCTCGCCGAAGTGGGTGGTCGCGCCGTGACCGTGCCGTACCACCCCGCGCGCTCGACGTCCGCACTCGCTGCAGCGCTCGCGGCCGTGAGCTGAGCGATTCAGGAAAAGCGACCACCGATCGCCCGACGCGGCGAGGAAGGAACAGACACATGACGGATGCTGGCTCGACCATCGGACGAATCGTCATCACCGGCGGCGCGAGCGGCCTCGGCGCGGCGATCGCCGACGCCGTCGCCGCGGCAGGCGGGACCCCCATCGTGCTCGACCGGGTGGTGCCCGGCGAGGCACCCCACGAGACCTATGAGGCCGACGTCAGTGAGACGCGCGAGCTCGAGGCGCTGATAGATGGCATCGCGGAGCGGCACGGTGGCCTCGACGGGGTGGTCACCGCAGCCGGGATCGACCGGCCCGGTCACCTCGAAGACGTCGACGCCACGGAGTGGGAACGCGTCATCCGGGTGAACCTGCTCGGCACCGCTGCCACCGTGCGCGCGGCACTCCCCCACCTCGAGGCGTCGGGCGGCCGAGTCGTCACCGTCGCATCCACGCTCGCCCTGAAGGGCGCCGCCGGGGCCAGCGCGTATTGCGCGTCGAAGTTCGGAGTGCTGGGATTCTCGCGTGCGCTCGCCGCCGAGACCAAGGGACGAGTGGGCGTCACGACGCTCATCCCCGGCGGCATGAGCACGCACTTCTTCGATGATCGCGATGAGGAGTACCGCCCCGGTACCGATGCGAAGCTCAACGACCCGGCGAACGTCGCGCAGGCCGTCGTCTTCGCGCTCAGCCAGCCTGACGGTTCCGAGATCCGTGAGCTCCTGGTGAGTCACTCCGAGGAGAGTTCGTGGCCATGAGCTGAAGGGCATCGACGAGCACCGGCGGGGCTTCGACATCCGAAACGAACGAGACGTCGTGCTCGCAGCGCTCCGCCGTCCAGCCCACTTGGGTGACGTCGATGCCGCACACCGGGCACGTCACCGTGAACGCGAGGTGCACCCGGTGACGACCGCGCGAGAAGGGCGCGGCGTTCACGACGTTGCCGAACCAGAACACGCCGACGGTGGCTGCGCCGACGGCCTGCGCGAGGTGGCGCGGCCCGCTGTCGTTGGCCACGACGACGTCCGCCGCCGCGAGCAACGCCGCCGACTCGCCGAGCGAGAGGGAGCCGGCGACCACCGACATGCGTGACGAGTTGCCCGGTCTGCCTGCCTCAACGCGGCGCGCGATCGACGAGGCGAGGGGCCTGTCGCCCGCGTCGCCGATGAGGCGAACCGAGGCACCTGCGTCGAGCAACCCTTCGATCACGGACACGAATCGCTCCGTCGGCCACCGGCGGCGCGGATCGCTCGCTCCCGCGTGCACGACGGCGAGCGGTGCATCGTCCGGCGGCAGATGCTGCGCCACCGCGCGGCGTTCCGCCGCCGTCACGGAGATCCGTGGCTCGAGCGTCACGGGTTCGGCGCCGGCGAGCCCGGCGACCTCGAGGCCGCGCACGACCTCGTGCTGGTAGTACGCGTACGGCAGTGTGCGTTCGAGGCGCGCGGCATCCGGGGTCGCCGACCCCACCGTGTGGCGAGGGCCGAGTCCGAGCAGGAACGGGTTCGAGTGGCGTCCGCCGCCATGCAGCTGCACGCCGAGGTCGATCGGCCCGAGCCGGCGCACCCTCGCCCGGAACTCGGCTGCCTGCACGGCATCGGGTTCTTCGCCGGGTACGTCACGCACGCCGCGGGCGACGGGCAGCACCTCGACGCGAGCCACCGACGACGGTCGCCCCTCGAGGAAGGCCGCATGCACCGGACTCCCGAGGAGCAGGATCTCGGCGCCCGGATACGTCGCCGCGAGTGCGTCGATCGCCGGCATGGCGAACAGGAGATCGCCGAGTCCGCCGCCGCGGAGCACGGCTATCCGCCGCACGCGTTCGAACGGCGCGTCGACGGAGGCGAAAGCGGGCATGTGGCCTTCCCGAGGTCGGCAGCGGTGTCGATCCACCCATTCCCCGTCTCCGACCTGGCGAAACGTGTCGAATGGCATGCATACCTCGGAGCATCGGTGGGTATGCCGAAGCTGTGCACCGAATCGAAGATCTCCCACGTCGCATCCGTGTCGGCGCGCCCGTCGTCACCGTCGTCGGCGACGCCATCCTCGATCGCTGGTGGATGGGGGGCAGCCGGCGGCTCAGTCGCGAAGCGCCCGCGCCGATCGTCGAGCTCACGACGCAGATCGACGCGCCCGGCGGCGCCGCCAACACCGCCATGAACCTGCGCGCGATCGGCGCAGAAGTACGGCTCATCACGGTGATCGGCACGGATGCCGCCGGCGACCGGATACTCGATCTCCTCGACTCGGCAGGGGTCGATGTCACCGGGGTGCTGCGGTCCCCGCCCGTCCGCACCGTCACCAAGACGCGCATCGTGGCCGACGAGCAGGTGCTCGTGCGCGCCGACGAGAACCCCCTCGACCTCGCGGCCGCTGTGCACGCCGGGCTCACGAGCGATCTGGGTGCCGCACTGGCACGGGCGCTCGCAGGCGCGACGGCACTCGTCGTGAGCGATTACGGCTCGGGTCTCGTGCACGAGGCCGTCGCTTCGGCCCTCGAGCGGATGCCGCGGCCCGGCCACGTGATCGTCGATGCTCACGATCCGGGGTTCCTGGCGGTGGCTCGCCCCCGACGTCGTGGTTCCGAACGCCCAGGAGGCAGCGGCGCTCCTCGGCGAGCCGCTCGGCAACGGGCCCGAGCGCGTGCGCGCGGCCGAGGCATCCGCTCCCCGGCTCCTGGACCGCTCGGGGGCGCGCGCCGTCATCGTGACGATCGACCGCGACGGAGCCCTGCTGCTCAGGCAGGACGCCGATCCGATCGCAACGCACGCGCATCCCGTCTCCGAGAAGTACGCGTCGGGCGCCGGCGACACCTTCACCGCGGCCCTGGCCGCCGCCCTCGCCGCGGGGGCATCGCTCGAGGACGCGACTCGACTCGCCCAACTCGCCGCCGACGTCGCGATCGAACGACTCGGCACGTCGGTGTGCACGTCCGACGAGCTCGCGGCGCGCACCGTCAGCGCGCCTCCCGCAGTGCTCTCCGCCGAGGCGCTCGCCGCGATGATTCGGCGTGACCGTGAGCACGACCGCACGATCGTCTTCACGAACGGATGCTTCGACGTGCTGCACTTCGGGCACACGTCCTACTTGCGGCAGGCTCGAGAACTCGGCGATCGCCTCGTCGTCGCCATGAACAGCGACGCGTCGGTGCGGCGGCTGAAGGGCCCGGATCGGCCCGTCAACGGCGAGGCGGACCGTGCCGCCGTGCTCGCGGCACTCGAGTGCGTCGACTACGTCACGATCTTCGACGACGACACCCCGATCCCGCTCCTCCGCGAGCTCCGGCCCGACGTCTACGTCAAGGGCGGCGACTACTCGCCCGAGATGCTCGCCGAGACCCAGGTCGTTCGCGGCTACGGCGGCGAGGTCCGGATGGTCGACTACGTGCCCGCCCACTCGACGACGGAGCTCGTGGACCGGATCCGCACGGGAGAGCTCGGGCGGCAGCCGTGACGGCAACCGGAACCGGGTCTCGGCGCTGGTCGGGCGCCTGGGGTGACCCGGTCACGCGTGAACGCGCCGAAGTCGACGTGCTGATCCCGACCGTCGGCCGCGTCGCTGAGCTCGCCGTGACCCTCTCGGGTCTCGCCGCGCAGGACTCGCCGCGGTTCCGTGTGCTCATCGGCGACCAGTCGGCGGGCCAATCCGTCGAGTCGCATCCGACGGTGCGCACGATGATGCGCGTCCTCGAGGTCGAGGGCCGGGAGGTCGTGCTCGTGCACCGGCCCGAGCGCCGTGGGCTCGCTGAGCAGCGTCAGTTCCTGCTCGATCGGGCGACGGCTCCCTACGTGCTCTTCCTCGATGACGACGTGTGGCTCGAGCCCGGCGCGCTCGAGCGGATGCGCTCGGCGATCGTGAGCCTCGGATGCGGCTACGTCGGTCAGGCCGTACAGGGGCTCTCGCACCTCGACGACGACCGGCCGAGCGAGCGCGAGCCGTTCGAGTTGTGGCATGGCGCAGTCACGCCGGAGCGGGTGCGCCCCGGCACGACGGAGTTCGAGCGGTGGCAGTTGCACAACGCGGCCAACCTCGTGCACGTCGCAGCCGAGCTCGACCTCGAGCCCGGTGAATGGCGGGCGTATCAGGTGGCCTGGGTCGGCGGATGCACCATGTACGACCGAGCAGCCCTCGTCGACGCCGGCGGGTTCGACTTCTGGTCGAGGTTGCCGTCGATGCACGCCGGCGAAGACGTGGCCGCGCAATGGCGGGTCATGGAACGGCACGGCGGAGCCGGGATCGTGCCGAGCGGTGCCGTGCACCTCGAGGCCGCGACCACGGTTCCCGACCGCAAGGTCAATGCAACCGAGGTCGTGTTCGACGAGACGACCTCTCGATGAAACAGAGAAAGCCCCGGCATGCAGCCGGGGCTTCGTGGTGGGCGATACTGGGATCGAACCAGTGACCTCTTCCGTGTCAGGGAAGCGCGCTACCGCTGCGCCAATCGCCCAAGTCGAGAACGGGTTCTCAGCTTGGAGGTGGATACGGGATTCGAACCCGTGTATACGGCTTTGCAGGCCGCTGCCTCGCCTCTCGGCCAATCCACCGTGTATGGGTTCACCACCAAAAGAACAGGAATCGGGCTTTCGCCCGATCCTGATCAGAGCGGATGACGAGATTCGAACTCGCGACCCTCACCTTGGCAAGGTGATGCGCTACCACTGCGCCACATCCGCATTGCCCGCATTTCTGCGTGCAGAGAGACTCTAACGGATTCCCCGATCGATTCACAAACCGAGGCGGCCGTGTGGCCTGTTCCGCCCGATCAGTCGCGGATTCGGGGCCCGGTTCCCGGGCGTGTCGATGGCCACTTGTCCCCCGGTCGCGCCCGATGTGCATTCGGCCCGTCGCGTCGGCTAGTATCGAATCCGCGGTCACGACGAGTTCTGAAACCGCAGCATTTGGGCGATTGGCGCAGCTGGTAGCGCGCTTCCTTCACACGGAAGAGGTCGTCGGTTCGAGCCCGGCATCGCCCACGTACGCCCCCGTTCCACTGGGGGCGTTCTTCAGTTCCTCCCCTCTCTCCGGCCCCGCGCCACCCCGTTGTGGCATCACCTCCTGGCGTCTAGCGTGACGCAGAGGATCGCATCGAGGTGAGGAGGCACCATGCCCGGCGAAGTGTCGTTCATCGAATTCGGGGCGACGGATGCCATGACGGCCCGATCGTTCTACGGGAAGCTCTTCAGCTGGTCGTTCGAACCCGGCCCGGGCGGCGACGGGTACGTCATCGGCGGAGTCGGTGTACCCGCGGGTGTTCACGGCGGCGACGAAGGAGCCTCACCGTACGTCTTCTTCCGGGTCGACGACCTCGACGCCGCGGTCGCGGCAGTCGAACGCCTCGGCGGCACTGCGGAGCCGGTCGCTGATGCCGGCGACGAGGAATCCGTCGCGATCTACGGCGAGTTCCGGCTCTGCCGCAACGACCAGGGCTCGCCGTTCGGACTGCATCGCCCGCCGCGTCACTGACGGCTCGCGGCGGTGCACGACGGCGTCAGGTCCAGCCGTAGCGGTGGCGCAGCACGTCGGCCAGGAGCCGAAAGCGATCGGCATCGAGCGAGGCCGCCTCACGGCGCATGCCGTCGGCGTGCACGCGGAAGACGCGGTCGATGCGGGCCCAGCTCGGCCGCCCCGCGAAATCCCACGCGCCGTCGCCGAGCGAGACGAAGTCGGGGTCGCCGTCGTGCGGCTTGCTCGTGAGCTGCACGGCGAGGAATCCCCCGCCGGGAGTCGCCGAGACGATCACGACCGGGCGATCCTTGCCGCGGCCGTCGCGCTCCTCGAACGGCACCCACGTCCAGACGATCTCACCGGGATCGGGATCGCCGTCGCGCGTCGGCGCGTAGGCGAGCTGCACGCGGCGGAGCCGGCGCGGATCGATCTCGACCGTGGCGAACGCGCCCGACTGCCCCGGAGAACGGTCGTCGACTCCGACGGACGCGTGACTCGTGACATCCGTCGAACCCTGCCGCGACCGCCTCGGGAGAACGAGCTGATAACACGCCCGAGGGCGGTGAGGAAGCGGCTGGTGTTCGACACACCCGCACACTACCCCACCGCCCTCGGGTCCCCCGAGGGACCAAGCGGTCGATCAGACGGTCTCGAGCTTGTAGCCCTCTTCACCGTGCACCACGAGGTCGATGCCCGCGAGCTCGTCCTCGTTCTTCACGCGGAAGCCGATGGTCTTCTGGATGATCCAGCCGATGGCGTAGGCCAGCACGAACGAGTAGATCATGACTGAGAAGGCCGCGATCGCCTGTACCAGCAGCTGCGTGAAGTTGCCGCTGTAGATGAGGCCGGTGCCGTTGGCGAAGAAGCCCAGGTAGAGGGTACCGATGACACCGCCGACGAGGTGGATGCCCACGACGTCGAGCGAGTCGTCGAAGCCGAGCTTGAACTTCAGGTCGATGGCCAGGGCGCAGACGGCACCCGCAACGATGCCGAGAACGATCGCCCAGAACGGGGTGAGGAATGCACAGGCCGGGGTGATCGCAACGAGACCCGCGACCGCACCCGAGGCGGCACCGACGGAGGTCGGCTTTCCGTCGCGGATCTTCTCGACGACGAGCCACGCGAGGAGCGCTGCGGCAGGAGCCGCGAGGGTGTTGACCCACGCGAGCGCCGCGGCGCCGTCGGCAGCGAGCTCAGAGCCCGAGTTGAAGCCGAACCATCCGAACCAGAGAAGACCGGCGCCGAGGAGCACGAACGGCGGGTTGTGAGGCACGTGCGCGCCCTTCGAGAAGCCGACGCGCTTGCCGAGGACGAGCGCAAGGGCGAGCGCCGCGGCACCGGCGTTGATGTGCACCGCCGTGCCACCGGCGAAGTCAAGTGCACCGACACCGAAGAACTCCTGCATGCCGTAGGTGATCCAGCCGCCGTACGCGAAGCTTCCGTCATCTGCAAGGCCGAAGTTGAACACCCAGCTCGCGACGGGGAAGTACACGATCGTCGCCCAGACTCCGGCGAAGATCATCCACGCGCCGAACTTCGCACGGTCGGCGATCGCACCCGAGATCAGCGCGACCGTGATGATCGCGAAGGTCGCCTGGAACGCCACGAATGCGAGCGGCGGGTAGGCAGCATCTTCGGCAGTTTCCAGAAGGCTGTTCAGGCCGAGCGCCGACCAGTCGATGGTCCACGGCGCTACGACGCCCTCGGACCCGGGGAAGGCGATCGCGTAGCCGTACAGCACCCAGAGCACTCCGATGAGGCCGATGGCGCCGAAGCTCATCATCATCATGCTGATGACGCTCTTGGCCTTGACGAGGCCACCGTAGAAGAACGCGAGTCCCGGAGTCATGAGCAGCACCAAGGCCGCCATTATCAGGAGAAACGCAGTATTGCCTTGATCCATCTCGAACCTCTCTCGGAAATCAGGGGGATCCTGTGGGCCTCAGTTTCACCAGCGGAGGTTTCGGTTCGGACCGTGTTCCGTTTCCGGGTCGTTACGTAAACGAGCAAAATGTAAACAGCATGTTTCGGATCGCGGGGCGTTCGATGTGAATCGAGCCGTGAGTCAGTCGTGCGGCGGCAATTCGCCCGTCGTCAGCGCGATCATCCGCGACATCGCGCGCAGGTACTTCTTGCGGTAGCCGCCGGCCATCATCTCGCCGTCGAAGACCTCGTCGAGGGGGATGCCGCTCGCGACGATGGGCACCTCGGCGTCGTAGACGCGGTCGATGAACGCGACGAGTCGCAGGGCGGCGTTCTGGTCATTGAGCTCGTGCACGCCCTCGAGCGCGATGATCTCGACGCCGTCGATGAGCTTGATGTACTTCGCCGGATGCACCGTGGCGAGATGTGCGATGAGCTCGTCGAACCCGTCGAGCGAGACGAGGTGCCCGCGTGACGCGAGGGCCTCGGCGGTGCGGGTGACGTCGGCCGTGTCGGGAAGGGCCTCCGCGTGCCCCTCGGTGTCGCGGCGCCGGTAGTCGAGGCCATCGATGCGATGCGTCTGGAAGTTCGCGGAGAGGGCATGGATCTCGCGCAGGAAGTCGGCTGCAGCGAAGCGACCCTCACCGAGCGCGTTCGGGGGCGTGTTCGACGTCGCCGCGACTCGCGTGCCGCCGGCCATGAGCTCGCCGAGGAACCTCGTCATGAGCATCGTGTCGCCCGGATCGTCGAGTTCGAACTCGTCGATGCAGATGAGCCGGGCGCCGCTCAGCAGCTGCAGCGCGGGCACGTAGCCGAGCGCGCCGACGAGCGCCGTGTACTCGATGAAGGTGCCGAAGTACTTGGGTCCTGGCGCAATGTGCCAGAGCGCGGCGAGCAGGTGCGTCTTGCCCACACCGAACCCGCCGTCGAGGTAGACGCCGGGCAGCTCGGCCTTTGGCTTGCGGTTCCGCGAGAAGAATCCGCCGGGCCGCTGCGCACGCCAGACGGCGGCGAACTCGCCGAGCCGATCGAGCGCCTCCTGCTGGGAGGGGAAGTCGGGGTCGGGCCGATAGGACTCGAACGACGCGTGCTCGAACTGCGGCGGCGGCACCAGCTCGGAGGCGATCTCGGCACCGGAGATCGACGGGTTGCGCTCGATGAGGCGGATGAGGACGTTGGTCGATGCCGAGGTCATGCTTGAGTGGCTCCCGTATTGCACCGGATGACGGGGGTACTGACTTCGACCGCCGCGCCGCGTAGATTCGAGGTGGACAGGTCAACAGCCTAGTCCGCTCCCCCGCACAGCCCGTCCGATCGGACGATCCCAGGAGGTCCCATGTCCACCGAGTTCGACTCCGCAGCGAAGTTCGCCGAGTACGCCCACCCAGAGCGTCTCGTCACCACCCAGTGGCTCGCCGAACACCTCGGTGAACCCGGCCTCGTCGTGGTCGAATCCGATGAAGACGTGCTCCTCTACGAGACCGGACACATCCCGGGAGCGGTGAAGATCGACTGGCACACCGACCTCAACGACCCCGTCGTCCGCGACTACGTCGACGACGAGGAGTTCGCTGCATTGCTCGGCTCGAAGGGCATCTCGCGAGACTCGACGGTCGTCATCTACGGCGACAAGAACAACTGGTGGGCCGCATACGCCCTCTGGGTGTTCACGCTCTTCGGCCACGAAGACGTGCGCCTCCTCGACGGCGGCCGCGACCTGTGGATCGCCGAGGGCCGCGAGATCACGACCGACGTCCCTCAGGTGACGCGCGTCGAGTACCCCGTGGTGAACCGCGATGACTCCGCCATCCGCGCATTCAAGGACGACGTGCTCGCGCACTTCGGCAACCCGCTCATCGACGTGCGCTCGCCCGAGGAGTACAACGGAGAGCGCACGACTGCCCCCGCCTACCCCGAAGAGAGCGCGCTGCGCGCCGGACACATCCCCACCGCGGCATCCGTTCCGTGGGCTCGTGCGGCCGCCGGCGACGGCACGTTCAAGACGCGTGAAGAGCTCGATGCCATCTACCGCGCCGAGGTCGGCCTGACCGACGGCGACGACGTGATCGCGTACTGCCGCATCGGTGAGCGCTCGAGCCACACGTGGTTCGTGCTCACGCACCTCCTCGGCTTCGAGAACGTGCGCAACTACGACGGCTCGTGGACCGAGTGGGGCAGCGCCGTGCGCGTGCCGATCGTCACGGGCGCCGAGCGCGGCGAGGTTCCCAGCCGCTGAGCGGCGGCGTGGGCAGGGCCGCAGACTGGAGTGGGACAATAGAACCGATGGATGCCACGACCCTGCCCGCACGACTCGCCGAGACCCGCGAGGATTTCCTCGCGCTCGACGTGCGCGATCGCCTGCAGCTGCTGCTCGAGTTCTCCAACGAGCTACCTTCCCTGCCGGCGCGATACGCCGACCACCCCGACCTGCTCGAGCGGGTCGAGGAGTGCCAGTCCCCGGTGTTCATCTTCCTCGAGGTCGACGAAGGGCTCGTGCACCTCTATGCGACGGCGCCGCCCGAATCGCCGACGACCCGCGGGTTCGCTTCGATCCTCGCCCAGGGCCTCGACGGCCTCACAGTCGACGAGGTGTTCGCGATCCCCGACGACTACCCGCAGTCGCTCGGACTCGGCGAGGCCGTCTCCCCGCTGCGGGTCCGCGGCATGACGGGGATGCTCGCCCGCACCAAGCGGCAGCTGCGTCAGCGCCTCGCGGCCTGATCCTCAGCCGACGATCTGCGCTTCGTCGCCGAGTCGTTCGACGCCCTCTGCGCGCCGCGCGAGCCAGCCTGCGATGAGATTCGTCCATCGCTCGGGGTCGTGATTCCAGAGCTTCGTGTGCCGCGCACCCTCGAAGACCTCGAATTCGATGAGATCGGGCCGCGCGGCGGCGAATCGTCGGGAACCGTCGATCGGCACGAATCCGTCGTCGACGCTGTGCATGAGCAGGATCGGCACCGCGAACTCCTCGGCGCGTGCAACCGGGTCGAGCTCGGCGAACGTGATGGGGGCTGCGAGCCCCGTCAGGCCACCGCTGAACGGTCCACCGAGCACACGCGCCACCGCATCGGCCATGCCGTTCGGCAATCCCTCGGCCCGCCCCTGGAACCTCAGGATGTCGACCCAGTCGATCGCCGGCGAGTCGAGCATGATGCCGACGAGCCGCTCGCGCACCGCAGCGGAGCGGAGCACCGCCTGCAACACGATCGATCCGCCCATCGACCACCCCATGAGCACCACGTGCTGTGCCCCGTGGTCGACCGCGAACTTCACGGCGGCGACGACGTCGGCCCACTCCGTTCCACCGAGCCCATAGCGACGATCCTCGCTCTCGGGCGCTTCGCCGTCGTTCCGATAGGAGATGAGCAGGGAGTTCCACCCCGCTTCCCGCGCGGGCTCCACCGCGCGAAGGGCCTCATGACGCGTCGCGCCCCGGCCGTGCACCTGGATCACCCACCGGCCCGACGGCGATTCCGCGGGCACCAGCCACGCAGGCGCCGGGCCGAGCGACGTGTCGACAAGCACGTTCTCATACGGGTGGTCGAGCTCCCACGGTCCGAGGTGGAACGACGCGTTCATGCGCCCACGCGACGTGCGCTCGAGGCGCCCGAAGTCGACGGACTCGATGCGGCGACGCACCGTTCGCTGCTCCTCCTCGATGACGTCGCCCAAGCGGGCGTGTCCGGCGTCACGGTCGAACCAGAAGCCGTAGCGTCCGCCCATGCGGGCCTCGTCGGATGCCGCGAGCGTGATCTCACCGCTCGCGAGATCGACCCCGACAATGCGCACGTCTTCCTCCCGAGTCGAGATCGGGATCACGACCTTGCGCGCGAAGCGCACCGTCACGGCCGCGGTCAGGGCGGCGACCCCGGCGATGAGGAGAGCCGAGGCTCCCGCTGCGATCCCGATCATCCTTGCCGTGCTCTCGCGCCGACTCATCCGTGCCCTCCCAGAGCGAAGCGGTCATCGTGTGCATGCGGTGCGGCGTGCCGTCGACATCCGCCCCAGTCGAGACTCTAGTCTGCACTCGTGCCCGACTCTGCGATCGCTCCGCCGCCCGAGTTCGCGGCCGCACTCGACTCGCTGCGTGCGGCCTCGCCACGTCCTGAGCTCGTGGTCACCGAGATTCCGGCGCCGGGCTCGCTCGCGCCGTACGCCGTGGCCTTGTCGGCGGATGTCATGCCGAGCCGCCACGGCGACGACTCAGAACTCGGCACCGGGCGTTTCGTGCTCCTCTACGATCCCAGTGAGCCCGAGGCGTGGGGCGGCCGGTTCCGGGTCGTGTGCTTCGCACAGGCACCCCTCGAGACCGACATCGGACTCGACCCGTTCCTCGCGGATGTCGCGTGGTCGTGGCTCGTCGACGCACTCGACGCTCGCGGCGCACGATACATCGCGGCATCCGGCACCGCGACGAAGATCCTCTCCACGGGATTCGGCGAACTCGCACGCCAGGGCGACGGTGCGCAGATCGAGTTGCGGGCCTCCTGGACCCCCCTCGATTCGTCTGCGGGCGCACATGTGGAAGGCTGGAGCGAGTTGTTGTGCATGTTGGCAGGACTGCCGCCCAGATCGGAAGGGGTGACCGCCCTTCCCCGTCGGAGGTCCAACCGTGGATGAATTCCGGGTGATCGAGTCTCCCGCCGAGTTCGATGACGCCGTCGCGCGTCTCGCCGGCGGCGAGGGTCCGATCGCCGTCGACGCCGAGCGCGCGAGCGGTTTCCGCTATTCACAGCGCGCCTACCTCATTCAGATGTATCGCCGCGGATCCGGGACGTTCCTCTTCGATCCGCCGCAGATCCCCGACTTCTCGGCCCTCCAGGGCGCCATCCACTCCGATGAATGGGTGCTGCACGCGGCGAGCCAAGACCTTGCATGCCTCCGTGAGGTCGGCCTCGATCCCGAGCGCATCTTCGATACCGAGCTCGCCGCGAGACTGCTCGGGATGCCGCGCGTCGGGCTCGCCTCGGTCGTCGAGGAGCTCCTCGACATCCGGCTCGCGAAGGAGCATTCGGCATCCGACTGGTCGACCCGGCCGTTGCCCGAGTCGTGGCTCCGCTACGCGGCGCTCGACGTCGAGCTGCTCATCGACATCCGCGAGAAGCTCGGCGCACGTCTCGACGAGACCGGCAAGGCCGACATCGCCGGGCAGGAGTTCGACGCCGTGCTGCACAAAGAGGCGAAGCCCGCGGCGGCCGAGCCGTGGCGACGACTCTCGGGCATCCACGCGATGCGGAACCCCCGCAACCTGGCGGTCGCGCGCGAGCTGTGGCTGACACGTGATGCGCTCGCCTCCGAGCTCGACGTGGCACCGGGCCGCCTGGTTCCGGATGCCTCCCTGCTGGCCGCGGCCCGCGTGATGCCGACGACCCGACGCGCCCTCGCCGACCTCCGCGAGTTCAACGGGCGAGCGAGCCGCTCCGAGTTGGATCGCTGGTGGGCGGCCATCGAGCGCGGCCTCACGACCACCGACCTGCCGGCTGTGCGCGTGCCGAGCGACTCACCACCTCCGCCGCGCGCCTGGGCGGCGCGCAACCCCGAGGCCGACGCGCGGCTTCGCATCGCACGTGCCGGGATCCTCGACATCGCCGAGCAGGTCGAGATGCCGGTCGAGAACCTGCTCACTCCCGACCACTTGCGTCGCGTCGCGTGGAGCCCGCCCGCCGAGGTCACGGCTGAGGCCATCGGCGAGGTGCTCGCGAAGCTCGGCGCCCGACCGTGGCAGATTGAGGCAACCTCACAGACAATCGCCGATGCCTTTGTCGAGGCGGCACAAACCGTCGAGGACGCCGCGACGAGCGTTTCGTAGGTTCCGTCAAGCGATTCAGCGGCCCCACAACGCCCTTCGTAGGATCGGAGACATCCTGATCGAAAGTGAGCTGCAGCGTGGCTGATCAAGCTGAAGTCGTGTTCGTCGACGGGGTCCGCACCCCGTTCGGCAAGGCCGGCGACAAGGGCATGTACTGGAACACCCGAGCCGATGACCTCGTCGTGAAGGCGATCGTCGCGCTCCTCGAACGCAACCCGAACGTGCCGAAGGAACGCATCGACGACGTCGCGATCGCGGCCACGACGCAGACCGGCGACCAGGGCCTGACCATCGGTCGTACGGCGGCGCTGCTCGCAGGGCTCCCGAAGACCGTGCCGGGCTTCTCCATCGACCGCATGTGCGCCGGCGCCATGACGGCCACCGCGATGATATCGGGGTCGATCGGGTACGGCATGTACGACCTCGCCATCGCGGGCGGCGTCGAGCACATGGGCCACCACCCCATGGGCTCGGGCGTCGACCCGAATCCACGCTTCCTGAGCGAGCGCCTCGTGGGCGAAGACGCCCTCGTGATGGGCGCGACGGCCGAGCGCATCCACGACCGGTTCCCGCAGCTCACGAAGGAGCGAAGCGACCGGTATGCGATGGCGAGCCAGCAGAAGACGGCTGCCGCGTACGCCGCCGGCAAGATCCAGCAGGACCTCGTGCCGATCGCGATCCGCACCGAGGAGGGCTGGGGCCTCGCCACGCGTGACGAGATGATGCGCCCCGAGACGACGCTCGAGGGCCTCGCCACGCTGAAGACGCCGTTCCGTCCGCACGGCCGCATCACTGCGGGCAACGCCTCGGGCCTGAACGACGGCGCGACGGCGGCGATCCTCGCCTCCGGCACCGCGGCGAAGGAGCTCGGACTGACGCCGAAGATGAAGCTCGTGAGCTTCGCCTTCGCCGGAGTCGACCCCGAGATCATGGGCATCGGCCCCATTCCCGCCACCGAGAAGGCGCTGCGCAAGGCGGGCCTCTCCATCGACGACATCGACCTCTTCGAGATGAACGAGGCGTTCGCGGTGCAGGTGCTCTCGTTCCTCGATCACTACGGCATCGCCGACGACGACACCCGGGTCAACCCGTGGGGCGGTGCGATCGCGGTGGGGCATCCGCTCGCCTCCTCGGGCGTACGCCTCATGAACCAGCTCGCGAGCCAGTTCACCGAGCGCCCCGATGTGCGCTACGGCATCACGAGCATGTGCGTCGGTCTCGGCCAGGGCGGCACCATGATCTGGGAGAACCCGAACTTCCACAAGAAGGCGAAGAAGGCCCGCGGATGACCGACTACACGACCATCGACTTCGATTCGCTCGCCGCCCTCTCCGACGACGAGGTGGTCACGCGCTCGTTCGTGCGCGACATCCCCCTCTCCGGCGGCAAGACGCTCGCCCTCGTCACGCTCGACAACGGACGCGACCACACTCGGCCGAACACCCTCGGCCCGGTCTCGCTGCTCGAGTACGCGAAGACGCTCGACGCCCTGAAGGCGCGTGCCTCGGCGGGCGAGATCCACGCCGTGGCGGTGACCGGCAAGCCGTTCATCCTCGCCGCGGGCGCCGACCTCACCAAGGTCGCCGAGATCCCCGACGCCGAGACCGCCCGCAAGATGGGACAGCTCGGGCACTACGCGCTCGGCAAGGCCTCTGAACTCGGCGTGCCGTCGTTCGCCTTCATCAATGGCCTCGCGCTCGGCGGCGGTCTCGAGATCGCACTGAACGCCGACTACCGCACGGTGGATGCCTCGGTTCCGGCCGTCGCGCTTCCCGAGGTGTTCCTCGGGCTCATCCCGGGTTGGGGCGGCGCCTACCTGCTGCCGAACCTCATCGGCATCGAGAATGCGCTGAAGGTCGTCATCGAGAACCCGCTGAAGCAGAACCGCACGCTGAAGGCGTCGGATGTGCTCGAGCTCGGCATCGCCGACGCACTGTTCCCGGCGGTGAGCTTCCTCGAGGACTCGATCAGGTGGGCAGAAGGGGTCGTGTCCGGCCGCATCAAGGTCAAGCGCCCGAACGAGCCCGGCAAGGTCGAGCGGCTCGTGAAGTGGGATGTCGCGATCGGCATCGCCTCGAAGATGCTGAAGAGCCGCATCGGATCAGTGCCGAAATCGCCCTACGTCGCCCTCGACCTGCTGAAGGCCGCGAAGAACAGCACGAAGGCCGAGGCGTTCGCGCGTGAAGACGAGGCGCTCGCCGAACTCATCGCGGGCGACCAGCTCCAGGCATCCGTCTACGCCTTCAATCTCGTGCAGAAGCGCGCGAAGCGGCCCGCCGGCGCGCCCGACAAGGCGCTCGCGAAGAAGGTCACGAAGGTCGGCGTGCTCGGCGCCGGATACATGGCGAGCCAGCTCGCTCTGCTGTTCGTGCGCCGTCTGCGGGTTCCGGTCGTCATCACCGACCTCGACCAGGAGCGCGTCGACAAGGGTGTCGCCCACATCACCGACGAGATCGACGCCCTCCTCGGCAAGGGCCGCATCTCCCCCGATGAGGCGAACCGGTTGAAGGCACTTGTCACCGGCACCACCGACAAGGCCGATTTCGCGGACTGCGACTGGGTGATCGAGGCGGTCTTCGAGGAGCTCGAGATCAAGCAGAGCGTGTTCGCCGAGGTGGAGCAGTTCGTCTCCCCCGAAGCCGTGCTCGCCACGAACACGTCGTCGCTCTCGGTCGAGCAGATCGGGGCGAAGCTCAAGCATCCCGAGCGCGTCGTCGGATTCCACTTCTTCACGCCCGTCGCGGTCATGCCGCTCATCGAGGTCGTGAAGACCCCGCACACCGATGACGCGACGCTGTCGACCGCGATGGTCACAGCGAAGAACCTGAAGAAGAACGCCGTGATCAGCGCCGATACTCCCGGTTTCGTGGTCAATCGCGTGCTCGCGAAGCTCCTCGGCGAGGCGATGTACGCCGTCGACAACGGCACCTCGTTCGAGGTCGTCGACGAGGCCATCGCGCCGCTCGGGCTGCCGATGCCTCCGTCGCAGCTGCTCGACCTCGTGGGACTCAAGGTCGGCGCTCACGTGCTCGACACTCACCACGCGGCATTCCCCGACCGGTTCTACCGCAGCGAGAACCTGCACAAGCTCGCCGACTACGGCAAGCTCCTCGACAAAGACGACAAGGGCAAGGTCAAGGGCTTCGACAAGGACGCGCTGAAGCTCGTGTCGGGCGGCAAGAACCCGTTGACGGCCGATGAGATCCTCAACCGCCTGCAAGACGGCCTCGCCGACGAGGTGCACCGCATGCTCGACGACGGCGTCGTCGAGGCGCCCGAGGACATCGACCTCTGCATGCTCCTCGGCGCGGGCTTCCCGTTCCAGATGGGTGGCGTGACGCCCTACCTCGACCGCGTGGGTGCGAGCGAACGGGTCTTCGGCGACACGTTCCACCACCCGCCGATCAAGGGTGTCGGCGCGTAGCCGAACGCCGAAGCGGCCCTCGACGGAAGTCGGGGGCCGCTTTCGTTGCGTGCATGCTCGCGGTGCGGGCGGTGGCCACAGCCGGGAGACGGCGGAGGCTCAGCGGTCGCCGGAGCCTGCGCGCACGGTGGTGGATCCGGTGTCGGTCGACACGCCGCGGGCGTGCGGGAGCTTCGAGCCGAGCACCATGGCCGTGACGTCGCGCGCGATGTGCTGCGGCGTGAGGCCGACGCGGTCGAGGATGTCGGCGCGCGACCCGTGGTCGAGGAACTCGTCGGGCAGCCCGACCTCGGTCACCGCGGTGTCGACGCCGGCCTGGCGCAGGTCTTGACGGATGCGGGTGCCGATGCCGCCGACGCGGATGCCGTCTTCGATGCTCACGACGATGCGGTGCTCGGCGGCGAGGTCGATGAGGCTTCGAGGTACGGGCACCACCCACCGCGGGTCGATGACGGTCGCACCGATGCCTTGCGCTTCGAGTCGTTCGGCGACCGCGAGGCCGATGCCGGCCATCGGTCCGACCGTGACGATGAGCACGTCGTTGCGGCCCGATTCGGCGAGCACGTCGACACCGTCGTCGGTGCGGCGCAACGCGTCGTAGTCGACGCCGACGGTGCCCTTGGGGAACCGCAGCACGGTCGGCCCGTCATTGACGGCGACCGCCTCGGCGAGCTCTTCCGCGAGGCGCACGGAGTCTCGCGGCGCCGCGATGCGGATACCCGGAACCACCTGCAGGATCGAGAGGTCCCATACGCCGTGATGGCTCGGCCCGTCGGGACCGGTGACGCCGGCTCGGTCGAGCACGAACGTCACGCCCGCCTTGTGCAGCGCGACATCCATCAGCACCTGGTCGAACGCACGATTGATGAAGGTCGCGTAGACGGCGACGACGGGATGCAGCCCGCCGAACGCGAGCCCGGCCGCCGACGTGGCGGCGTGCTGCTCGGCGATGCCGACGTCGAAGACGCGGGTCGGGAAGCGCTCCGCCATGCGGTGCAAGCCGGTGGGTCGCAGCATCGCCGCCGTGATGCCGACGAGCCGCTCGTTGTGCTCGGCCAGGTTCACGAGCTCGTCGGCGAAGACATTGGTCCACGACGGCGACGACGCCGGCTCGAGGGACTCGCCCGTCTCGGGATCGATCTGGCCGACGGCGTGGAACTGGTCGGCGGCGTCGCGGAGCGCGGGCTCGTAGCCGCGGCCCTTGTCGGTGATGGCGTGCACGATCACGGGAGCGCCGTACTCGCGCGCCTGGCGCAGTGCGGCTTCCATCGCGTGCTCGTCGTGGCCGTCGATCGGGCCGATGTACTTGATGTCGAGGTTCGAGTAGAGCGCTTCGTTGCCAGTGAAACGGCTGAGGAACCCGTGCAGGCCGCCTCGCACACCGCGGTAGAAGGCACGCGCGGGCTCGCCGAGGCGATCGAACGCCCGACGGCTCGACAGGTGCAGGTTGCGGTAGGTCTGCTTCGTGCGCACGGTGTTGAGGAACCGCGCCATGCCGCCGATGGTCGGAGCGTACGAGCGTCCGTTGTCGTTGACGATGACGATGAGCTTGCGCGTGTTGTCGTCGGAGATGTTGTTGAGCGCCTCCCACGTCATGCCGCCAGTGAGGGCACCGTCGCCGACGACGGCGATGACGTGCCGGTCGTGCTGCCCGGTCATCTCGAACGCCTTCGAGATGCCGTCGGCCCATGACAGCGAGCTCGACGCGTGCGAGCTCTCGACGATGTCGTGTTCGGACTCCGAGCGCTGCGGATAGCCCGCGAGGCCACCGGTCTGGCGAAGTGTCGAGAGGTCTCTGCGTCCTGTGAGGAGCTTGTGCACGTACGACTGGTGCCCGGTGTCGAAGACGATCGCATCGCGCGGCGAGTCGAAGACCCGGTGCATGGCGATCGTGAGCTCGACGACGCCCAGGTTCGGGCCGAGGTGACCCCCGGTCTGCGACACGGATGCCACGAGATACTCGCGAATCTCGCGTGCGAGTTGCTCAAGCTGTTCGGTACTCAGCGCATCGAGGTCTCGCGGTCCGGAGATGGTCTCGAGCAGGGTCATCCGGGAAGCACCTTTCACCAAGCCCAGCGGAGGCGGGGGCATCCATCGATTCTACGCGACGCTGTTTTGGTCGCTCACTCGAGGCTCGTGCAGGGCGCTGACCGGGAGGGAATGACGCTTACGCCTCCCGCCACTCGAACAACCCGATGCGACAGTATTCCCGGAAGCCGAGACGGCGATAGACCGACTCGCCCATCATGGAGGCTCCGAGGACGCTGATGCGGTAGCCCAGCGCCCGTGCCTCGAGCAGCGGCGCCATGGTCAGGGCTGCACCGATCCCCCGGTTCCGGGCTTCGGGCACGGTGAAGACGAAGTAGATGCCGGCGACGCCGGCGCCGAGGAACAGGGTTGCAGTGGCGACCGGCTCGCCGTCGAGCCGGCCCAGATAGTGGCGCCACGAAGCGTGTTCGAGGCCGAGGGTCGCAAAGATCTCCCCGACCCATTCCGCCTCCTTCGGACTTTCACCGAACCCCTTGCCAAGGGTCGCCACCCAGGCCGCGAGATCGTCAGGCGTCCGGACACGGCTGATCGCGAGGCCGGCGGGCAGTTGCAAAGGCCGCAGTTCATGGAGCTCGACGGCCATGCCGATATCGTCGCCGGCATGAATGAAGCCGCGGTCCACCAGCCGCCCGCCGAGATCGACGGGGCTCATACCCGGCCCCAGATGCCAGCTTCCCGGCACGCGATGGGCCCGCATCGCGGCGAGAGAAGCCGCGATCGCGGCATCGGCGCCGGCGGCATCGAGGTTCGCCGCAACCACGGCGTTGTGGTAGTCGATGGGCGAGCCTCCGATGGTCCAGCGCAGCTTGTCGTCGTCTCGCTCCTCACCGCCGCCGGCGCGACCCATGGTCATGAGGAATTCGGCGCCGTTCTCCTCGATGGCGTCGGCCAGCGCAGTGGCCGAGAAATCATCTCGCACAACTGCCATGGCTACCCTTCTCCCGGCAAACTCGCACGTCACTTCTCTATCACCAAGCCCCGGTGAGATTTGCATCGATTTCCACGCGACGCCGTTTTGTCGCTCACTCGACTCTGGTGCACGGCGCTGATCGGAGAGGAGAATGACGTCGTGGTCCGACGATGATGCGGGCCGACTGGAGGCTGTCATGACGGTCCGCCCAGCGCGACTCGCAGACGTCGCAGGATTCAGCATCGACCGGGTCGCGACAGCGGCGGGTGACGATCCCGACGTCCTCCGGCTCGAGAACCTCGACACCGACTCGCCCCCGCCGCGAGAGGCCGTCGAGGCGACGAAGGCCGCGGTCGCCGACCCGTCGGCCAACTCGTATCTGCCGTTCACCGGACGCCACGACCTCCGTCGCGCCGTCGCAGATCGGGTGCGCGCGCGATCGGGTGTCGAATACGATCCCGAGAGCGAGGTCGTGATCACGTCGAGCGATGGGGATGGCCTGCTCGACGCACTGCTCGCCGTGACCGACCACGGGGACGAAGTCATCATCACCGATCCCACCTACGCGGGGATCCTGAACCGCGTCCTCCTCGCAGGGGCTCGGCCACGGTTGGTGCCCATGCGTGCCGTGGAAGGCGCGTGGCGGCTCGACCTCGAAGAACTCGCGGCGTCCGTCGGACCCGCGACGCGGGCGATCATGTTGCAGAATCCGTCGTTCCCCTCGGGATATCTGCTCACCGACGCCGAATGGCGGGAGATCGCTCGACTCTGCGTCGAGCACGACCTGTGGCTCATCTACTGGGCGTTCATGGAGGGCATCGTCTTCGACGGCGGCGCTGTGATCCATCCTGCGTCGTATCCGGGAATGCGCGAGCGCACCATCATCGTGGGCAGCGTCTCCATGGAACAGCGCATGATCGGATGGCGGATCGGATGGATGGTCGCCCCCGAGGCGGTCATGTCCGACCTGTCGGTGGTGCACATCTACAACGGCGTCGTTGCCGGCGGTATCGCGCAGGCCGGCGCGCTCGCCGCACTCACCGCCGACGACGACGGTCTTGCCGGATGTCTCGCCGAGTGGCAGCACCGACGCGACACTGTCTGCGAACAGCTGCGAGGCCTGCCCATGCTCGCCGCAGCAGGCGGCTGGGCGCAGATTCTCGATTCACGTGCGCTCGGAGTAGAATCCAGCGCGCTGTCGCACGCGCTCCTCCGGCATCGCGTCGCCGCCACTCCCATGACCGGGTGGGGCGGGCCGATCGCCGACCGCCATCTGCGGTTGGTCTTCAGCCGCGAACCCGTGCCGCGCCTCGAGCAGCTCGGCGACCGATTCGCCATGGCGCTCGCCGACCTCGGGGTCACGTCGTGGCGAGCGCCGTGAACGAACGACGGCGGGGCCGGACCCCGAGGAGTCCGGCCCCGCCGTGTCGTCGCGTGCGTCAGACGAGGCTGCGCAGCACGTACTGCAGGATCCCGCCGTTGCGGTAGTAGTCGGCCTCACCGGGCGTGTCGATGCGGACGACCGCGTCGAACTCGATCGCCTGCTTGCCCGCAGGCGAGTGCTCCGTCGGCGAGGCGACCACGTGCACCGTGTGGGGAGTGTCGCCGTCGTTCAGCGCCTCGAGGCCCGTGATGGAGACCACTTCGGTGCCGTCGAGCCCGAGCGAGTCGGCCGACTGGCCGGCCGGGAACTGCAGCGGCACGACGCCCATGCCGATGAGGTTCGAGCGGTGGATGCGCTCGAAGCTCTCGGTGATGACGGCCTTCACGCCGAGGAGACTCGTGCCCTTCGCCGCCCAGTCACGCGACGAACCGGAGCCGTACTCCTTGCCGCCGAAGATGACGAGCGGCGTGCCTTGTGCCTGGTAGTTCTGGCTCGCGTCGTAGATGAACGCCTGCGGGGCATCCGGCTGCGTGAAGTCCCGCGTGTAGCCGCCCTCGACGCCGTCGAGGAGCTGGTTCTTCAAGCGGATGTTCGCGAAGGTGCCGCGGATCATCACCTCGTGGTTGCCGCGACGCGACCCGTAGGAGTTGAAGTCCTTGCGGTCGACGCCGTGGTCGGTGAGGTAGTTGCCGGCGGGGCTGTCGGCCTTGATCGAGCCTGCGGGGCTGATGTGATCGGTCGTGACCGAGTCGCCGAGCTTGGCAAGCACGCGGGCACCGACGATGTCGGTGACCGGCGTGGTCTCCATGGTCATGCCGTCGAAGTACGGGGGCTTGCGAACGTAGGTCGACGCCGCGTTCCACTCGAAGGTGGCTCCCGTCGGCGTCTCGAGGTTGCGCCACCGCTCGTCGCCCTCGAACACGCTCGCGTACTGGTACGTGAACATGTCCTTGTTGATCGAGCTGTCGATCGTGTTCTGCACCTCGGTCGCGTCGGGCCAGATGTCTTTCAGGAAGACGTCGTTGCCCTCGGTGTCGGTGCCGAGCGCGTCGACCTCGAAGTCGAAGTTCATCGACCCCGCGAGGGCGTAGGCGATCACGAGCGGCGGGCTCGCGAGGTAGTTCATCTTCACGTCGGGGTTGATGCGGCCCTCGAAGTTGCGGTTGCCAGAGAGCACGGCGGTGACCGCCAGGTCTTTCTCGTTGACCGCTGCGGAGATCTCGTCGATCAGCGGGCCGGAGTTGCCGATGCAGGTCGTGCAGCCGTAGCCGACGGTGTAGAAGCCGAGGTCTTCGAGATAGCTCGTGAGGCCGGCCTTCTCGTAGTAGTCGGTGACGACCTTCGAGCCCGGCGCGAGGGTGGTCTTCACCCACGGCTTGGCCTTCAGGCCCTTCTTCGCCGCGTTGCGTGCGAGGAGCCCGGCCGCGAGCATGACCGAGGGGTTCGAGGTGTTCGTGCACGAAGTGATCGCCGCGATCGCCACGGCGCCGTGGTCGAGTGTGAACTGCTGGCCGTCCGCGAGTTTCACCGGCGTCGGGTTGGACGCGGTTGCCGGCGCATGGCTCTTGTGGTGGTGCTCGTGGTGGCTGTGCTCGTCTTCGGGCGTGTTGCCGGGCGGGTCGGAGGCCGGGAAGGACTCCGCGCCCTCGAGGTCGACGAGGTCGTGGTCGACTCTCGCGTAGTCGAGGAGGTCTCTCTCGAACGACGCCTTCGAGACGCTGAGCTCGATGCGGTCCTGCGGACGCTTCGGGCCGGCGATCGAGGGCACCACGGTGCTGAGGTCGAGCTCCATGTACTCGCTGAAGACGGGCTCGCTGTCGGCGTCATGCCAGAGCTTCTGCACCTTGGAGTATGCCTCGACGAGGGCGACCTGCTCTTCGCTGCGGCCCGTGAGGCGCAGGTAGTCGAGCGTGACGTCGTCGATCGGGAACATCGCTGCGGTCGAGCCGAACTCGGGGCTCATGTTGCCGATGGTGGCGCGGTTGGCGAGCGGCACGGATGCCACGCCCGAGCCGTAGAACTCGACGAACTTGCCCACGACACCGTGCTTGCGCAGCATGTCGGTGATCGTCAGCACGACGTCGGTGGCGGTGACGCCGGCGGGGATCGCGCCGGAGAGCTTGAAGCCGACCACCTTGGGGATGAGCATCGAGACGGGCTGGCCGAGCATGGCCGCCTCGGCCTCGATGCCGCCGACGCCCCAGCCGAGCACGCCGAGGCCGTTGACCATCGTCGTGTGCGAGTCGGTGCCGACACACGTGTCGGGGTAGGCGCGCAGCACGCCGTCGACCGTACGGGTGAACGTGACCTTGGCGAGGTGCTCGATGTTCACCTGGTGCACGATGCCGGTGCCGGGCGGCACGACCTTGAAGTCGTCGAACGCGGTCTGGCCCCAGCGGAGGAACTGGTAGCGCTCGCCGTTGCGCTCGTACTCGATCTCGACGTTGCGCTCGAGTGCGTTCTCGGTGCCGAAGAGGTCGGCGATGACCGAGTGGTCGATGACCATCTCGGCCGGCGCGAGCGGGTTGATCTTCTTGGGGTCACCGCCGAGCGCTTCGACCGCCTCGCGCATAGTGGCGAGGTCGACGATGCAGGGAACTCCGGTGAAGTCCTGCATCACGACGCGCGCGGGCGTGAACTGGATCTCGGTGTCGGGCTCCGCGGTGGGAACCCACGAGCCGAGCGCCTCGATCTGGTCTTTCGTGACGTTCGCACCGTCTTCGGTGCGCAGCAGGTTCTCGAGGAGCACCTTGAGGCTGAACGGGAGCTTGTCGTGACCCGGCACGGTGTCGAGACGGTAGATCTCGTAGGACTGCTCACCGACGTGGAGCGTGTCCTTCGCCCCGAAACTGTTCACTGCAGACACGATGTCCTCTCCTTCGCGGATGCGGCCCGAACACGCGAGCGGCACTCCATCTTCTCCGTCAGACAGGGGCTGTTCCAGCAAGGGTAACCTAAGCGCCTCGCCGCTGGGCGGGCCCCGCACAACTGCGGATTTATCTTGACGTCGAGATAACTCTATCACTCACGCAGGCGCGCCGCCGACGGGTACACGACCCGCACGACGAGCCACGAGAACACCAGCACGAGCGCATAGAGGGGCACGCCCATCAGGAGCCGCGTGGCACCAAGCGCCTCGACGTTGCCCGCGAAGTAGAAGGGCACCTGCACGACGAGGCGCGCCGTGAACAGGCCGAGCCAGATGAGGGTCAGCAGCTGCATGGCGCGGAGCTTGCGCCGGTCGGACCGCCACGCGGTGCCGTCGCCCATGAGGAATCCGACGATGAGCCCGAGCAGCGGCCACCCCACGAGGAGCGAGATGAGCAGCGCGAGGCCGTATGCGGCGTTGGTGTAGAAGCCGAGTACGTAGTTGTCTTCGGCGCGGCCCGTCCAGAGTGCGAGCGCCGCGGATGCCCCGACGGCGACGAGACCGGCGATCGCCTGCGTCGGCGAGCTGCGGCGTGCGAGCCGCACGATCGTGAACACGACCGCGAGGCCGAGCGACGCAGCGAGCGAGGGCACGAGCTCGCGCGTGAGCGTGTACACGACGAGGAAGACGAGCCCGGGCAGGATCGCCTCGGCGAGCCCGCGGACGCCGCCGAGCGCGCCGATCAGGTCGCGGCCGGTGAGCGTCTCGCCGCGCGCGAGGCCGAGGCCGGATCGCTCGGCGGCTGCCGCCACCTGGCGCCCGAACTCCCCCGCGTCGGTGCCGGGGCCGGTCACGCTGTCACCGCTCGGGCGCGCGCTCGGCTCGCCGGCGGATGCCGCGGCATCCGCTCGCTCATCGGATCTGGGGTCGCGCTCTGCGCCGGCATCCGTCATCGCAGGGCCTATGCAGTGGGAGGGGTGGGACTGCCGGCGGACGACGCGGGCATGCGAAGCGGAATGAGGTCGCGCGGCGGCATGGGCGTGTTGCCGCGCACCACGACGATCGAACGGAAGAGGTCTTCGATCTGCGCGGCGGCTGCAGGCTCGACGGCCGCCTCGCCCGCGATCACTCCGCGGAGGAACCAGCGCGGGCCGTCGACGCCGATGAACCGAGCGAGGCCCATGTGCCCCGCCTGGCCCTCGCCTGCGGCGACGGGGATCTGCGCGAGCAGCTCGGGTCCGAAGGTGCCCTCGCGCACGGTCGTCGTGCCGCCCTGGCGGGCGATCTGGTCGGCGATCTGCGCGCGGATCTCGTGCCAGAGCCCGCTCGAGCGAGGTGCAGCGAAGGGCTGCACCTGCAGCGTGGAATTGGCGTAGTCGAGCCCGATCGCCACGACGCGCTTCGTGCCCTCCTCGACCTCGAGGCGCAACTGCAGGCCCTCGCGGGGCAGCACCTTCACGCCGCCGAGGTCAACATAGGGACGAACCGGGTTCGCCTCGGCCTCGTCGAACGGGCCGGCGGCCTCACGGTCGTCTGGCGCCGACTTGGGCTGGTCGACGGGGGTGTCGTCGATGTTCTCGATGTCGCTCACGCGTTCACTCCTGACTTGTGCTCCCCGAATCCCGTCGAGCCGAATCCCCCTTCGCCGCGAAGACTTCCCGGCAGACGCTCGACTTCGACGAATCTCGCCCGGCTCACCGGCATCACCACGAGCTGGGCGATGCGATCGCCGACCTCGATCGGGTAGGGCTCGCTCGAATCCGTATTCAACAGGGCGACCTTGATCTCGCCCCGGTAACCGGCGTCGACCGTGCCCGGAGCGTTCACGATCGTGATGCCGTGCTTGAACGCGAGTCCGGAGCGCGGAACGACGAACGCGACGTACCCGTCGGGCAGTGCCACGGCGACTCCCGTGCCGACCGTGGCACGCTCTCCGGGCGCGAGTACAAGGGACTCGGCAGCGTGGAGATCGGCGCCCGCATCACCCGGATGGGCGTACGACGGGAGGCGGTCGGCCGTGATCAGAACATCGACGGAATCGGTCACTGTTCGAGGGTAGTGCAGAAGTCTGATCGAATAGTCCCATGCCCGACTACCACGAGAGACTCTGGCCGACGCCGTGGATCTACGCCGTGAGCCTGCTGCTCGTGCCCGCCAGCATCCTCGTGCTCGCGCCCGTCTCGCTGCCCGCCGGCGTGGCGACCGGCATCGTGCTCTACTTCGCCACCGTGGGCGCGCTGTCGTTCACGGCACCCGTCATCGACGTGCACGAGGGCCGATTGCGCGCAGGTCGCGCCGAGATCCCACTCGAGTACACGGGAACCGCCGTCGGCGCCACGGATGCCGCGGCGCGCGTCGAACGCGGCACCGGCCTCGACGCCCGTGCCTTCCTCGTCATCCGCGGCTGGGTGCAGCCCGTCGTGCGCGTGCCGATCACCGACCCCGCCGACCCGGCGCCGTACTGGCTCCTGTCGACGCGCCATCCGACAGAACTGGCCGCCGCGATCAATGGATCGCGACGGCCTGAGCCTACGGAGCGCGGCGCCTAAGAGGCGCACTCCAGGCAGATCGGCCCGAGCTTCGTCTCGTGGTCGATCTGCGAGCGGTGCTTCACGAGGAAGCAGTTCACACAAGTGAACTCATCGGCCTGCGGTGGGAGCACCACGACGTCGAGTTCGACGTCGGAGAGGTCGGCACCGGCAAGGTCGAATCCTCCGGGGTTGTCGGCGTCATCGACATCCACCACTCCCGACATCTTGTCGGGGACGCGCTCCTTGAGGGCCTCGATCGACTCAGAGTCGTCTTCGGTCTTCCGCGGTGCGTCGTAATCCGTTGCCATTCCCGTCCATTTCCTCTATTGCCGAAGATTCGGCGGCCATAGTCTGCATCAAATCGTCAGCGTAAGCAAACCATTCGGTCGACCTTTGCGGCCGGCGCTCACGTGCAACTTCCGGCGCGCCCGCGCTATTCCCGACGGGACCGCTTGATACGTGGCATCCTAAGGCGGAGACGAGGGCACGGAAGGGCTTCCGCGATGCAGGAACTGAAGGTAATCGGAGTCGAGAACGGCGCGTTGCTCGCCGCATCCGACGATGGCGCACGCTTCCGGATCGAGATCGACGAAGTACTGCAGTCGCGGATCCGCCAGGCACAGCCCGAGCAGCACACCGGGCCGAAGCCCTCGCCGCGCGAGGTGCAGTCCCAGATCCGCTCAGGACTCTCCGCAGAAGAGGTCGCACAGGTCACTGGTGCCTCTGTGGAGTACATTCGCAGGTTCGAGGGACCAGTGCTTGCTGAGCGCGAACACGTCGTGACATCGGCGCTCGCGGTCCCTGTGCACGTCGTGGCCGAGGTCGATGCGGCCGAAGAGCCGGCATCGTTCGGCGGCGTCATCCGTGAGCGACTCGCCAAGCTCGGTGCGCACGGCGAACGCTGGGCGAGCTGGAAAGACGACGAGCGCGGCTGGATCGTCAAGCTCGAGTTCACCGCAGACACGATCGACCACGACGCACGCTGGAGCTTCGAGCCGAGAAAGCAGTCGCTGCAGCCGCTGAACACCGAGGCGGTCACGCTCTCGCAGCAGGGCGAGTTGAAGGGCGGGCTCATCCCCCGCCTGCGCGCCGTCGGGCCCGACGCCGACGAGTCGCGTTTCGACAGCGGCGCCTTCACCTTCGAGGAGAACGAGCAGGGCGAGTTCGACACCGCGCCGCACCTCGAGCCGTTGCCGTACGCGCGCAATGCGCAATCGACGTCGAGCCCGGCCGCAGCTCGTGCCGCGATCAAGCGAGCGGACGAACCGCAGCAGACCCTCGGTGAGACCGCCGACCTGCTCGAGGCCCTCCGGCGCCGCCGGGGCGAACGCGAGGCAGCGAGCGAGCAGCTTCCGACACCGTCGCCGTTCGCACCCCCAGCACCCGCAGAATCCCAGAACCCGGCGCCTGCCGAGCCGAAGCCCGAAGACAAGCCCGGCACGGCCGCACGCACGCTCTGGGGCGGCAAGTCGGGCACGGGCCCTGTGGGGACTCGCGGTTCGAAGAAGGGCCGCGCGTCGATGCCGAGCTGGGACGAGATCGTCTTCGGCGCACGAACTGACGACGATCTGGCCTGACCCGCCGCTCTCCGTCACTCCCGTCGGCACTGCCGCGGTCGTTCAGGGTCGACGTTTTCGGTGATCAGCACGCATCCGACAACTTCAGGGTCACGTTCCGTCGCATTCACCACGCGGTGTTACCATCGAACATATCTTCGAATGTCGGTGGAGGTGCGCATGCCGCGCGTGCAGGAGATCGTCGAGATCTGGTCCGGCGAGGCGGGCGAACCCGAGCGGCTCGTCTGGCGCTCGCGGCGCTTCCGCGTGACCGACATGCCCACCCCGCTCGTGGGCCCGTGCGACTGCCCGCTCGTGGGCCCGTGCGACTGGTGGAGTCCGTTCTCGGAACACGACGTCTCCCCGGGCCGGGTTCCGCTCGAGATCTCGGGCTGGCGCTTCCAGGCGAGTGCCGACGACGGCGAGACGCACGTCTTCGACGTCGCATACGACGGCGCCCGCTGGCAGGTTCTTCGGGTCTACGACTAATCTCGCGTCGAGCTCGCGCTCGACACCGGGCTCGCGTCGCTACGCGGACTTCTCTGCGCGGCGCGGCTTGTGGGGCACGATCGTCGGCGCCGCGTTGTCGAGCACGGCGGCCTTCGTCACGACCACGCGGGCGACGCCCGTGGAGGACGGCACCTCGAACATGATCGGCCCGAGCACCTCTTCCATGATGGCGCGGAGCCCACGGGCGCCGGTCTGACGCAGCACCGCGAGATCGGCGATGGCCTGCAGCGCAGGCTCCTCGAAATCGAGCTCGACGCCGTCGAGCTCGAACATGCGCTGGTACTGCCGGATCAGCGCGTTCTTCGGCACCGTGAGGATCTCCATGAGAGCGTCGCGGTCGAGCGGCCCGACCGTGGCGACGACCGGGAGACGGCCGATGAACTCTGGGATGAGGCCGAACTTGTGCAGGTCTTCGGGGAGGACCTCGCTGAAGATGTCGGCTTCGTCCTCCTTGTTGTGCAAGGGGGCGCCGAAGCCGATGCCGCGCTTGCCGGCGCGTGAGGAGATGATGTCCTCGAGCCCCGCGAACGCGCCCGCGACGATGAACAGCACGTTCGTCGTGTCGATCTGGATGAACTCCTGGTGAGGGTGCTTGCGGCCACCTTGCGGCGGCACGGATGCGACGGTGCCCTCGAGAATCTTCAGCAGTGCCTGCTGCACGCCCTCGCCCGAGACGTCTCTCGTGATCGAGGGGTTCTCGGCCTTGCGCGCGATCTTGTCGACCTCGTCGATGTAGATGATGCCCGTCTCGGCTCGCTTGATGTCGTAGTCGGCGGCCTGGATGAGCTTCAGGAGGATGTTCTCGACATCTTCACCGACGTAGCCGGCCTCGGTGAGCGCCGTCGCATCGGCGACCGCGAACGGGACGTTGAGCTGTTTCGCGAGGGTCTGCGCGAGGTAGGTCTTGCCGCAACCCGTGGGCCCGATGAGCAGGATGTTGGACTTGGCGATCTCGACATCGTCGCGCTGGTGGTCGGCCGACGTGAGCGTGGTGCGGGCGCGTACGCGCTTGTAGTGGTTGTAGACGGCAACGGCGAGGGCGCGCTTGGCGGCCTCTTGTCCGATGACGTACTCCTCGAGGAATCCGAAGATCTCTTTCGGCTTCGGCAGTTCGAACTCACTCGACTCGGTCTCGCCTGCCTCGGCGAGTCGCTCCTCGATGATCTCGTTGCAGAGCTCGACGCACTCGTCGCAGATGTAGACGCCGGGACCGGCGATGAGCTGCTGGACCTGCTTCTGGCTCTTTCCGCAGAAGGAGCACTTGAGCAGATCGGCGCTCTCCCCGATGCGTGCCATCGCAGCCTCCCTCTCAACGAGTCTGTTCCGAGCCTAGCCCGAGATCGGGCACATGGTGGGTAGCGCCCGCGGATTCGACACGAACCGCGTTTCGCCGGCCGCGAACCGGGCCGTTCAGTCGAGCAGATGACGCAGATAGCGCCGGGGATCGTCGAGATAGGCTCGCCAATGCGAGACGAGCTCGAGTTCGCTCCACTCGACTTGTCGGATGCCCCACTCCCCCAGTTCGAGGATCGTCGCGCCCGGCACGGAGGCGAGGATCGGCGAGTGCGTCGCGCAGATCACCTGCGTGCCTCGGGCCACCATGCGATCGAGCCCGGCGATCCACGCGAGCATCGAATTGAACGAGAGTGCCGCCTCGGGCTCGTCGAGGCAGACGAGGCCGGCGAGGAACTGCGGATGATTGAGCTTCACGTCGAGGAGCTCGTTGAAGGACTCGCCGTGGCTCATGGCGTGGAACGCAGGGTCGGGATTCCCGGGCAGTGACTCGGCATAGCTGTAGTACCCGTGCATCGTCTCGGCGCGCAGGAAGAAGCCCCATCGCGGTGCCGTCGGACTCCGCTCGATGCGGAGCCAGCTCGCGAGCGGCGATTCACTCTCGCGCGTGGAGCGGCCGCCGTTGTTGCTGCCGCCCTCGGGCGGAAGCCCGTAGGCCATCGCGATGCCCTCGAGGAGCGTCGACTTGCCGCTGCCGTTCTCGCCGACGAGGAACGTGAGTCCGGGCGCGAACTCCAAGCCGCCCTCGGCGATCAGCTGGGCGACGGCCGGGACCGTCGCCGGCCACGCCGAGGGGTTGAGCAGGGCATCGGAGTACAGCGCGACGCGGCGGATGGCCCGGCTGTCGTAGAGCCAGTCATCCGCCGCGTTCGTCACGCTGAGAGGTTACTTCGCGAGCGCCGGGAGGCTCTTGCGCGAGGTGAGCACCTGGTCGATGAGGCCGTAGTCGAGCGCCTCGCTCGCCGAGAGGATCTTGTCGCGGTCGATGTCGCTGTTGACCTGCTCCTGCGTGTGGTTCGAGTGACGCGAGAGCGTCTCTTCGAGCCACGAGCGCATGCGCATGATCTCGGCGGCCTGGATCTCGATGTCGGACGCCTGGCCGTGACCCGCCTCGCCCATGGCGGGCTGGTGGATGAGCACGCGGGCGTTCGGCAGCGCGAGTCGCTTGCCCGGGGTGCCGGCCGCCGCGATGACCGCCGCCGCCGAGGCCGCCTGGCCGAGCACGACCGTCTGGATCTGCGGACGGATGTACTGCATCGTGTCGTAGATGGCCGTCATCGCGGTGAAGGAGCCACCGGGCGAGTTGATGTAGAGGATGATGTCGCGGTCGGGGTCCATGGACTCGAGCACGAGCAGCTGCGCCATGATGTCGTCGGCCGACGCGTCGTCGACCTGCACGCCGAGGAAGATGATGCGGTCCTCGAAGAGCTTGGCGTAGGGGTCTTGGCGCTTGTAGCCGTAGGCCGTGCGCTCCTCGAAGCTCGGCAGGATGTAGCGCGAGCCCGGGGCTTGGACGCCGCGGAATGCGGTGCCGCCGAAAGCAGGGATGTTCATTCGCTCGTTCTCTCTTCTCTCGGTGCCTACGCCTGGTCGGTGCCGCCGCCGCCGGCCACGTCGAGTGCCGACTCGCGGATGTGGTCGACGAAGCCGTATTCGAGGGCCTCGCGCGCGTTGAACCAACGGTCGCGGTCGCCGTCGGCGTTGATCTGCGCGACGCTCTTGCCGGTCTGCTCTGCGGTGATCTCGGCGAGTCGCTTCTTCATGTCGAGGATCAGCTGCGCCTGCGTCTGGATGTCGCTCGCGGTGCCGCCGAAGCCGCCGTGCGGCTGGTGCAGCAGCACTCGGGCGTTGGGGGTGATGTAGCGCTTGCCCTTGGTGCCTGCGGTGAGCAGCAGCTGCCCCATCGAGGCGGCCATGCCGATGCCGACGGTGACGATGTCGTTCGGCACGAATTGCATCGTGTCGTAGATCGCCATGCCGGCGGTGATGGAACCACCTGGCGAGTTGACGTAGAGGAAGATGTCCTTCTTGGCGTCTTCTGCGGCGAGGAGCAGCAGCTTCGCCGCGATCTCATTGGCGTTGTCGTCACGTACCTCGGAACCCAGCCAGATGATGCGGTCCCTCAGCAGTCGATCGAAAACACTGGGAGCCAGTGTCGGTTCGGCCATGTGTCGCTCCGTTTCGTTGTCGCGTTCACTCGAATCTATCCGGTGCAACGCACGCGGATCGGGCTGTTCGCCCTAGGCGGATGCCGCGAGCTCTGCGGCGTACGCGGCGAGCGACACGCCGTAGCGCGGCAGGTGGGGAGCGAGGGCCGCGAGGGCGTCGGATGCCGCGCGCCGGGCGTCGCCCGCGTCGACGAGCGCGAGAGCACGGAACGCGACCACCGCGTCGCGCAGCTCGCCCGCGTCGGGCTCGATCTCGTCGAGGCGATCGACTCGAGTGGACGCCCGAGGTTCCGGATCGTCGACGCGAGCTGCACGTACGCCTGCACGCGCTCAGGGCCGCTCAGGCCGCCCGCAAGCGCCGCGCGGTAGAGCAACTCGGCTTGGGCCTCGAGGCCGGCTGAGTCGCGCGCTCCCGCTCGTTCGAACAGTGCGACCGGCTCGTCCGCCGGCCGTTCAGCGGCGAGCGCGTCGATCCGCTTGATGACTTCGTCGTCGCCGAGCGCGGAAGCCTGCTGCCAGACGGCGTCGACGCGGTGCTGCCAATCGTTCACGGAGTCCTCCTCCTGAGACGCAGAACGGGGCCGGGCGCATGGCCTGACCCCGTTCACGGTGGTGTGTGCTGGCTTATTCGGCGTCGGCCTTCTTGGCGGCGCGCTTGCGAGCCGGCTTCTTCGGCTCCTCGGCGGGCTCGGCCTCGGCTGCAGCGGCCTCGTCGGACGAGTCGGCCGGCGCCTCGGCGTCGGCTGCGGCATCCGTCGCTCCGGCCTCGTCTGCCACGGCCGTGAACTCGGAGAGGTCGACGGGGTTGCCTGCGGCATCCGTCACCTTCGCCTTGCCGAGCGCGATCGCGAGCGCCTTGTTGCGGGCGACCTCGCCGACCATGGCGGGGATCTGGCCGTTCTGGCTGAGCGCCTGCACGAACTCGTTGGGGTCCATGCCGTACTGGGCGGCGCCCTGCACGAGGTACTGGGTCAGCTCGTCTTGGCTGACCTGCACCTTCTCGGCCTCGGCGATGGTGTCGAGCACGATCTGCGTGCGGAACGCCTTCGCGCTCGACTCGGCGACCTCGGCACGGTGCTCGTCGTCTTCGAGGCGGTTCTCGCTCTCGAGGTGACGGTGCACCTCGTCGTCGATGACGGCTTGCGCGATCGGCACCTCGACGAGCTCGAGGAGCTTCTCGACGAGGAGGTCGCGAGCCTGGTTGCCCTGGCCGAACGACTTGGAGCCGGCGACCTGCTCGCGCAGGCTCGTCTTGAGTTCGTCGAGCGTGTCGAACTCGCTCGCGATCTGGGCGAAGTCGTCGTCGGCCTCTGGAAGCTCGCGCTCCTTGACGGCCGTGACGGTGACGGTGATCTCGGCGGTCTCGCCCTCGTGGTCGCCGCCCAGGAGCTTCGAGTCGAAGGTCGTGGTCTCGCCCGCGGAGAGCGTGTCGAGTGCCTCGTCGATGCCCTCGAGCAGCTCGCCCGAGCCGAGCTCGTAGGAGATGCCGCTCGCCGTGTCGACCTCGACGCCGGCGATCATGGCGACGAGGTCGAGGGTGACGAAGTCGCCCGACTTGGCCGGACGGTCGACGGTGATGAGGGTGCCGAAGCGGCTGCGGAGACGCTCGAGCTCTTCGTTGACCTCGTCGTCGCCGACCTCGACCGAGTCGACCGTGAGCTCGAGGCCCTCGTAGTCGGGCAGCTCGATCTCGGGTCGCACGTCGACCTCGATCGCGAGCAGCAGGTCGCCCGAGAAGTCCTTCTCGTTCGGCCACTCGACGATGTCGGCCTCGGGGCGGCCGAGAGGGCGCAGCTCGTGCTCGGCGACGGCGGCGCGGTAGAAGCCGTCGAGGCCCTCGTTGACCGCGTGCTCGAGCACCGCGGCCTTGCCGACGCGCTGGTCGACGATGGGCGGCGGCACCTTGCCCTTGCGGAATCCGGGCACGTTGATCTGCTCGGCGATGTGGCTGTAAGCGTGGGTGATGCTGGGCTTCAGCTCCTCGGGCGTCACCGAGATGGTGAGCTTGGCGCGCGTCGGGCTCAGCTTCTCAACCGAAGTGGTCGGCATGTGGAAGATCTCCTGTTGTGTGGAAGTTCGTGTCGAGTACTGCACTCGTCGGGGCGACAGGATTCGAACCTGCGACCTCCCGCTCCCAAAGCGGGCGCTCTACCAAGCTGAGCTACGCCCCGAGTCGCCGACTCAACTCGTCGATTCACCCACGCAGGCATGCCGAAGCACGCGTCAGTCGGGTGGACCCACGAAAGTCTACTGCACAGCCGACGGGCCCGCTGTTGCGTGCACCGGTCCTCAACACCCGATCGGCCATGAAGTCGCGCCGATTCGAGTGTGGATGTTCCGCCATGCGGGCGCTCCCCCGTGGCAGAGTGTGCCCATGAGCGACCGCCCACCCGCCGCACCCCTGCGCGACCTCCGCCGCTGGCCGGCCGAGCCCGCCCACCTCATCGACACCACGCTCTGCCCGGCGTGCTTCTCGCGGCTCTCGTCTGCGCGCTGCGGCGCGTGCGGGCTCGACCTCGCCGCGCCCGAGGCTTCGGAGCTCCTCGCGGCGGGCACTCGCGTGTACGAAGACGAGGGCCGACGTCAGCAGCTCATCACGCGGATGCGCACGGCCCAGGCGGCGCGGGCCGAGGCGGCGGCTGCAGGCATGGGTGCAACGTGGGCGCCTGCGGTGACCACGGCGGCACCGCCCGCCCCGGCGGCCATGCCGGCGGCTGCACCCGCGCCGGCTGCAGCGCCGGTGCCCGCGGCAGTGACGGTGCAGGCAGCGGCCACGGCACCGCCGGCGCCGGCGGTGGGGCAGCCGCCCGCGGCATCCGTTCCCGGTCAGGGCGAGGCTCGCTCGGGCCGCTCCGGCGTGCAGGTGCTGCTGCTGACGCTCGGCGTCGTGCTCATCTCGATCACAGCGATCGTGTTCCTCTTCGTCGCTTACCTCGTGGCGAGCCTCGAGGTGCGCTCGGTGATCATCGCGGTGGCGAGCGTGCTCGTGCTCGGGGTCGCATGGCTGCTGCGGGCGCGTCGCCTGCCGGGTACGGCCGAGGGAGTGGCCTCGGTCGCAGTCGTGCTGTTGCTGCTCGACGTGTGGATCGTGCGAGACCAGGGGTTGTTCGGCACCGACACGATCGGCGCTGCCGGCTACACGGGCGGCGCCCTGCTCGTCGTCGCGCTGCTGCTCTCGGGGGTGCACGCCGTGAGCGGCATCCGCGTCGCCGGTTTCGCCGCGGCGGGTCTCGCGCCCGTCGGCGTCTTCCTGCTCTCGTTCGAGGCGGCGCCCGAGTCCGAGTTCGCCACCGGCGTGTGGCTCGGATGCCTCGCCGCGTCGCTGCTCGGCACGGCGGCGTTGCTCCTGCCGCGCTCGACCGAGCGCGTGATCCTGCTCTCCGCCGGATTCGCCGCCGGCGGGCTCGGACTCCTGCCCGCCGCGTGGGCACTGCCCGAGCTGGAGTGGAACGAGCTGTGGACCTTCCTCGCGGTCGCGGCGGCATGGCTGCTCGCGCTCGTCGCGTTGCACCTCCGTGGCGCGGGCATGTCACGTGTTTGGGCGCGGATCGCGACTCCCGCATTCGGAGCGGGACTCGCCCTCGCACCCGCTGTCTCGATCGCCTTCGAACTCGACTCCGACCTCGCCATCTGGCTCGCCCCGGCGGCGGCCGTCGCCGTCGCATCGCTGATCGCCGCGGGTACCCGCTTGACCCAGCCGGTCTCACGGGACGCGTTCCGGGCGTGCATCGCCGCTGCCGCCGTGACATTCGCCGCGGCCATTCCGGGGGCGTTCTTCGGCCTCATTGCGGTCTTCACGCGGTTCGCCGCGAGTATTCCGCCGTGGCAGCTCGACGCCGATGCACGCATCGAGACCATCTGGCCCGAGTACGACTCGGGCGCTGTGCTCGTGCCGTTCGTGATCGCCGCCGGCGCTTTCGTCGTGACCTGGCTCATGGGCCACGCGCACCGGCTCGCAGCAGTCCCGGTCGGCGCGGCACTCGCCGGCGTGCTCGTCACCGGCGCCCTGGCACCGAGCACCGCAGTCTCGGCCGCAGTGCTCCTCGCCCTCGCAGCCGGCGCACTCGCCCTCGCCGCCACCCTGCGGCGCTTCACCGTGCCCGGCCTCCTCGTGACCCTGCTCATCGTGGGCGGCAGCGGAGGCGCGCTCGCGTGGTGGGTCGGCTATGCGAGCGTCGCGATCTGGCCGTGGGCGATCGCCGCCGTCATCGCGATCACCATCGCGGGCAGGGTGCTGGCACACAGGGTCTGGACCGCGGATGCCGCGCCTCGCGCCGGTGCAACGCTGCTCGCCATCGCCGCTGCGCTCCTCGCCGCCGCCCTTGTCTCGATCCCGCTGTGGCTCGACGCGGCCGCGGCCGAATTCGTCGCGCCGTGGACGTCGCCCTGGATGTGGCTCGCGACCGGCGGGGCCGTGCTGCTGGCGGGTGCGACGCTCGTGCGGCGCGGCACCCCGCGCGACCGGCTCGCCGTCGTGGTGCCGCTCTTCGCGGCATCCGTCGTAGCGCTCGCAGCCCTCGCGTTCGAGCCCGAGCTCGACTTGCGCTGGCTCCCGGCGCTCGTGTTCGTCGTCGCGGGCATCCTGTGGGTGCGTGTCGGCCTCTCCTCGGCGATGCGCATCGCGTTCGCCGCCGCCACGCCGCTCGCCCTCTCCCTCGCGTCCGCAGCCGCGGTCGATGAGGTGTTCGGGCCCGAGTTCGCGGGAGTCGGCGTCGCTGGAGCGACCCTGCTCTCCGCCGCACTCGCCCACTCGGCTCCGCCGGCACACATACGGAATCTGCGGTTCGCCTGGAGTGCCGCGGTCGGGCTCGCGGGCGTCACCGCCCTCCTGATGGCCGCAACGGGCACGTTCGCGAACGATGAGCTGTGGCTCGTGCTGCTGCTGCTCACGCCGGTGCCGATCGTGATGGCGGCACTGTACGGCGATCCTGTCGGCGGCGAGCAGCCGAGCCGGCACCTCGCCTGGTTGAGCCTCGCGCTCGGTGTCGCGGCGGTGTGGGCGTGGCTCGCCGGTGACGGCGTCGACAACGTCGAGGCCTACACACTCCCCCTCGCGGCGGCGCTGGGCATGGCGGGCGGGCTGATCACCTGGCGACGAGCCACCGATGACTCGCGCACTTCCGGCCGCACCGCGCTGTTCGGTACGGCTGCGGCGATCGCGGTGCTGCCGAGCGTGGGTTCGAGCGGAGACTCCGAGTTGCGCACCCTCGCGCTCGTGTCGATCGGCATCGTCGTGGCGGTCGCCGCCGCGTTCCTCCCGGAGTCGGCTCGCGGCGTACCCGTGCGACTGCTCGGCGTCGTTGCCGGCTGGACCGCGGTCACCGGCGCGGCGCTCGTGCGCGGCTCCGCGATCGCGACCGGCGCCGACGACAGCGTGCTGTTCGTCGAGTTCTGGCCGCTCGTGGCGCTGGCTGCGGGTGCCACGATTGCGGTGACGTGGACGCGGGTCGAATCGCGGCCCGCGTGGATCGCCGAGGCGTTGCTCGCGGCATCCGTCGCCCTGGCAGCCGTGCCGACGGTGCTCGCGATCGTGTCCGGCGAGCAGCCGACGCTGCGCGCCGCGGTGCTGTTCCCGCTGCTCGCGCTCGCGCACATCGCTGCCACCGCGACGACCGCGCGGCCGATCGCCGGGCCCACCTTCAGTTGGGCGACGATCGGAGTGCTCGCGCTCGGCGGCCTCGCGGTGCTCGTGGCCGGCGAGGTCGATCCGTTCGACCTCGTCACGGCCTCAGTGGGCGTCGCGCTCATCGGCGCAGGGTGGTTCCGGATGCGCCGCTCCCCCGAGGTCGGCAGCTGGCCGGCGCTCGGTATCGGTCTCGCGCTGCTGCTGATCCCTTCGCTCGTCGCCGACTTCACTGATCCCGAACTCTGGCGGAACGTCGCGCTCGGCATCGTCGCCGCCCTCGTGGTGCTCGTCGGGGCCATGCGTCGCCTCCAGGCGCCGCTGCTCCTCGGCGGCGGCGTGCTGCTCGTGCACGCGATCGTGCAGCTCTGGCCGTGGATCACCGACCTCTACGAGGCCGTGTGGTGGTGGCTGTGGCTCGGCATCGCGGGCATGCTGTTCGTGGTGCTCGCCGCGACCTACGAGCGCCAATTACGCCTTGCGCGCGGCACCATCCGCTTGATCGCCGAGTTGCGGTAAGAGCTCGTCGCAACGGATGCCTCGCCGCGGTGTGATCTTCGGCAACTGCGGAAAGGCGCGGTAGACACCTCGCCGATTCTCACCGCCGACGATGCGCTCGCCCGACTGGGGCCATTCCATCACGGCGTCCTCGTGGAATACGGCATCCATTCCGTCGACGTCACCGGCGTTCAGCGGTGCGATCAGCGCCTCGATCGTCTCTCGACCGCTCATGTGCATGCTCCTTCGAACGGAGGCCGCACACGCCCCGTGCAAGGACGGACCCCTGCCGTGTATTACGATGAGGCAGTGCCCGTGAGCGGGTGCTCGGGGATGTAGCTCAATGGTAGAGCCTCAGTCTTCCAAACTGATTACGCGGGTTCGATTCCCGTCATCCCCTCCAGATACGGCAACAACGCTCAGTCATCGTGGTCGTGGTCGTGCTCGTGCGCCTCGCGCTCGCCCGTGAGCACCGCCACAGGCTCGGCACAGGCGTCGCCGCGCCATGCCTCCACGCCCTCGCGCACCGCGAAGCCGGCGATCACGAGCGCAGCGACCGCGTCGGCCCACGCCCAGCCGAGCAGCGCGTTGAGGAGCAGGCCCACGAGCAGCGTCGCCGAGAGGTAGCTGCAGATGAGGGTCTGCTTCGAGTCGGCGACCGCCGACGCCGAGCCGAGCTCGCGGCCGGCGCGCCGCTCGATCCAGCTGACCACCGGCATCACCACGAGGCTCACCGCCGCGAGTGCGATGCCCACGGGGCTCGGCTCGGGCTCGCGCACCCCGGCAAGCGAGAAGATCGCGTCGACCGAGACCCATGCGGCGAGCGCGAAGAACGACACTGCGATGATGCGCAGGGCCGTGCGCTCGCGGCGTTCAGGGTCGGGCGCCGCGAACTGCCAGGCGACCGCGGCCGCGGAGAGCACCTCGACGATCGAGTCGAGTCCGAAGCCGATGAGGGCGGCCGACGACGCGGCCGAGCCCGCGGCAAGGGCGATGATCGCCTCGATCACGTTGTAGGCGATGGTGACGTAGACCACCGCACGGATGCGCCGTTGGAGCACCACCCGGCGCGAGGCATCCGTCGTCTGAAGCACAACTCGACGCTACCTCGATCCACCCTCGCGCCGGATGCATCCCGGCGACGTACTGGACGGCTGGCCGCTGCCGACCGATTGACTTTCCTGCAAGCGCGACAGCCCACGAAACTCTAACCTGAGGGCATCCCCCAAGGAGAGGAGCGCTCATGGGCAAAGTAGTCATGTACAGCTCGGTGTCGGTAGACGGCTTCATCGCGGACGAGAACGACCAGCCCGGACCGCTGTTCGACTGGTTGACCAGCGGTGACGTCCCGTTGGACGAGAGCGGCGTGTTGAAGGTCTCGCAGACGTCCTTCGACTACACCAGGCCGTACTGGGACCAGATCGGTGTGACAATCGCCGGCCGCCACGTCTTCGACATGACGGACGGCTGGGACGGGCAGCCTCCGGGCGGGATCGACCACGTGGTCGTCGTGACGCACCGGCCGAAGCCCGAGGGCTGGGACCCCGAGGCGCCGTTTCACTTCGTCGACGGCGTCGAGGCAGCCGTGGCCAAGGCGCAGGAGCTTGCGGGTGACCGCATCGTCGAGGTCGCCGCCGGCGACGTCGGTGGCCAGGTGCTTGCCGCGGGCCTGATCGATGAGGTGCGCATGGACGTCGTACCCGTCGTGTTCGGGTCTGGCAAGCGCTACTTCGGCTCGGTCGACGCGCAGCACCTGTTGGAGGATCCTGACGTGGTGATTCAGGGCAACCGGGTGCTTCACGTGCGCTATCAAGTGCGCCGCTGACCGATCCCAGCGAGTACGCGAACGAGTTCCCTACGAACGAGGACACTATGCTCGCGCTCAACGAGGAAGCGACAGCGTTCGGAGGCGCCCATGACCCAGACGTGGCTCTACCGGTTGCGGCTCAATCGCATTGAGCTGCTCACCGAGGGTCCGACGCCGGATGAGGCGACGGCACTCGAGGGGCATTGGAACCACCTCGTGCGGCTCCGAGAGGAGGGCCGCGTGATCTTCGTGGGTCGCAGCGACGAGACCGATCCCGAACGCCTCTTCGGCGACGTGGTCTTCACCGCTCCGGATGAGGCGTCGGCGCGTGCCGTGATGGCGTCCGATCCGGCGGTCTTCGCCGGCGTACAGAGCGCGACGCTCTACCCCATGAAGGTGTTCATGGTCGATGCCGCGGCGCTGCCGCCAGAGGAGGAATGAGGCGAAACGGCCGGCCCGCCGCATCCGTTCGACGCACGCATCCAGCCCCGGTGAGCCGAGGCTTTCCTTCCTTGAAATACACGGGGGGCGGCGTAGCGTTGATCAGGACATACGCCAGGGAAGGGTGGAATCGATGACCGACACCAAGGATGCACCGAAGACTTCGAAGACCGGATCCAACGCCGACGTCGCCGCGGGAGTCGCGCAGTTCCTGACGCCCGTCGTGCACGAGCTCGTCGCCCTCGCCGTGAACGGCAAGCAGGCGCACTGGCACGTACGCGGCGTGAACTTCATCGCCGTGCACGAGCTCCTCGACGAGGTCGTGGCGCACGCCCAGGAGTGGGCCGACCTCGCCGCCGAGCGAGTCGTCGCCCTCGGCCTTCCGATCGACGGGCGCCTCGCGACCGTGGCCAGCAAGAGCAACGCCGCGAACCCGAAGCTCGGATTCCAGCCCTACGAAGAGGCGATCGCGGATGTCGTCGCGCAGATCGACCTCGCTGCCGAGAAGGTGGGCGACGCGGTCGAGGGTCTCGAGAAGCTCGACCCCGTGAGCCAGGACGTCGCGATCGAGATCCGCCGCGGACTCGACAAGGACCGCTGGTTCCTCTTCTCGCACATCTCGGTGAAGTAACGCTGAGCCGACCCGCCATGGCGGGCTGACGGGCACCGCAGGTGAAGCTCGGCGCTAGCGCTGCAACCAGGTGATCACCGCGAGCACACGTCGGTGATCGGTGCCCGAGTCCTCGAGCGCGAGCTTCTGGAAGATCGAGGTGACGTTCTTCTCCACGGCGCCCACGCCGATGAAGAGCTGCTTCGCGATGCCCGCGTTCGTTCGGCCCTCGGCCATGAGCTCGAGCACCTCGCGCTCGCGCGGGGTGAGCGACTCGAGGGGGTCGCTGCGCCGCGAGAGCAGCTCGCGCACGACCTGTGGGTCGAGCACGGTGCCGCCCTCGCTCACCCGCTCGACGGCGTCCTTCAGCTCGTCGAGCGAGGCGATGCGATCCTTCAGCAGGTACCCCATGCCACCCTCGCCTGACGAGAGCAACTCGTGCGCATACGTGCCCTCGACGTACTGGCTGAGGAGCAGCACGCCGAGCCGCGGCTTGCGCCGGCGCAACTCGATGGCCGCACGCACGCCTTCGTCGCGGAACGTCGGCGGCATCCGCACGTCGAGCACCGCGACGTCGGGCCGGGTCTCGTCGAGCTGGGCGAGCAACTCGTCGGCGTCGCCGTAGGCGGCGGCCGTCTCGAAGCCGGCCTCGTCGAAGAGCCGCACGAGCCCCTCACGCAAGAGCACCGAGTCCTCGGCGAGCACGACACGCAACGGGCCGCGGGCGGAGTCGGTCATGCCCCCACATTAGCGGCGGAGCACCACGCGAAGCCGCCCACGGCCCGTCATCGGTCGTCGTCGCTCGTCGATCAGTCGGCGGATGCCGCGAGCGGCACATACGGGATGTGTGCACCGATGGTGGTCGGCCCGCCCACCGGGCTGTCGATCACGAGCACCCCGCGCAGGCCGTTCACGCGCTCCTCGAGCCCCGCGAGCCCGTGACCGGGAGCCGGTGACGCACCGCCGCGGCCGTTGTCGATCACCCACAGGTCGAGCCAGTGTCCGGATTCGCCCGTATCGCGAGTCGACACGCGCAAGCGGATGCCGGTCGCCCCTGCGTGCTTCGCGGCGTTCGTCAGCAGCTCGGCGGCGATGAAGTACGCGTTGCGTTCGATGACGGCCGGCAGGGCGGCATCCGTCGGCACCTCGACCTCGCGGGTCACGGGCACCGGGCTGCGCGACGCGAGCGACTCGAGGCCGGCGGCGAGCCCGCGGTCCTGCAGGATCGGCGGGGCGAATCCACGCGAGAGCGCCCGCAACTCGTCGAGGGCCTCTCGCGCCTGGTCGCGCGCCTCGAAGAGCAGGGTACGAGCCGAATCGGGGTCGCCGTCGAGTTTGCGCTCGATCGCGGCGAGATCCATCTGCAGGCGCACGAGCCGCTGCTGCGGCCCGTCGTGGATGTCGCGCTCGAGACGGCGGAGGGAGGTGTCTTCCGCCTGCACGGCGGCACCGCGTGACGCGGAGAGGTGCCGCACCTCGCGCTCGAGCGCCTCGGAGCGCCAGGCGCCGAGGACCCCGCGGGCGATGAGGTCGTGGAGCACCGTGAGGCCGCGGAACACGAACGGCAACATGACGAGGAACAACAGGCCGAGGATGATCTCGAACACCGTCTCGCCGACCTGCGGATCGAAGTCGAACGTGTTGCCCGGCACGAGGAAGTCGAGCACGGCGTCGTGCACCCACACGTCGCGTCCGTCGCCGTCGGGGATGTACCGCTGCCAGATCCACCCGGTGGTTCCGGCGAGCGCCACCGCGGTCCACGCGACCGTGATGCTCCAGGTGACGACGCTGACGATGGGATTGATGACCATCCCGTGCAGCAGGTAGAGCCAGTAGTGCCCGTCGATGAACGGCGCGAACATCGTGCGCCAGAAGCCCTGGTTGCGATCGGCGTGGTCCCACGCCGGTCGCCGCACCTCGGGGCGTCCCGCCCACCTCAGGCGCACGAGCTCGAGCGTGCCGAAGCCGCGAGCGATGAAGAGCGACGCGACGACGATGAAGATTCCGAAGACGATGAAGATCAGGCCGAGCCCGGTGAAGAACGTGGTCGCGAGCACGACGAGGCCGAGGATCGCGATCGGCATCGTGAGGATGAGGAAGGCGAACTCGCGCGGCACGCTCGCCCACAGGGCGCCGTAGCCGGGGCGCCGCCGGGGCGCGGCATCCGCTCGCTCGAGGGTCATCGTGCTCGTCTCAGTGCTCGGCTCAGTGGTCATGGTGCTCATCGCTGGTCTCCTCCGTCATTGTCGCCTGTTGGCCGGGCTCCACGACGGCGAATTGCCCCATCATGCCCTGATCCTCGTGCCACAGCAGGTGGCAGTGGTACATGTACGGCGTGTCGGGATCGGCGTAGTCCTCGAAGCGCAGAATGAGTTCGAACTCGGTCTCGGGCTGCGCGAAGAACGTGTCCTTCCAGCCCGCGAGCTCAGGGGGCGGGGCCGCCCCGTCGATCGAGGCGATGCGGAACTGCACGTCGTGCACGTGGAAACTGTGCGGCATCGAGCTCGTGTTCGTCACGATCCACCGCTCGGTCGTGTCGACCGTGATGGTCTCGTCGATGCGGCCCATCTCCATCTCGTCGTCGTTGATCTCGAACCCGTTGAGGTCGAACGTGCGGGTCGTCGTCACCGCGGTCTCGTCGACGGGTGGAACGGTATTGAGTCGCTCGGGCACGGCGGGTGCAGGGTCGAGCGTGTCGGCGGCCCGCAGCTCGAGCACGTCGAACGAGTCGGCGCCTCCGTTGCTCGCCGCGATCATCGACTGCATGCCGGCGATCTCGCGAGTCATCTTCGACTGCAGCACGATCCGCTCGCCGGGCACCATGCGCACGAGCACCTCGGCGCGCTCACCGGGCGAAAGCAGGACCCGGTCGAGTTCGACGGATGCCTCGAGCAACCCGCCGTCGGTGGCGATGAGCTCGATCGGCCGCTCATCCGACCAGCCGAACGCGTAGCTGCGCGCGGTGGACGCGTTGAGCAGCCGCAGTCGCACGAGCTCATCGTCGACGTCGAGGAACGGGCCGCGCGTGCCGTTCACGATGAGCTCGTCACCGAGGGCGCCGGCGAACCCGTGTCCACGGCCCTCCTGCTCTCCCTCGGCGGAGAATCCGGCATCCTGCACGATGACGGGCACATCGTCGACGCCGTACTCGCGCGGGAGGTCGAGCGCCGCTTCGGCGTCGTCCTGCACGAGGAACATGCCCGCGAGACCGCGAGCGACGTGATCCTCGGTGTCGCCGTGCGGGTGCGGGTGGTACCAGAGGGTCGCCGCCTGCTGGTCGATGTCCCACTCGGGCGACCAGGAGGCGCCGGGCTCCACCATCTGGTGCGGGCCGCCGTCCATCTCGGCGGGGAGGTGCATGCCGTGCCAGTGCACGGTCGTGGGCTCGTCGAGGCTGTTGGTCAGGTCGACGCGTACGTGCTCGCCGCGCTTCGCGACGATCGTGGGGCCGAGGTAGCTGCCGTTGAAGCCCCAGGTGTTGCTCGGCTCCCCCGGCTCGAACTCGGTGGAGCCGGCTTGCGCGTCGAGCGAGAAGACCCGGGTGCCGTCGGCGTCGACGGTCGACTCGGCGAGCGGCGGAATGCTGAGCGGGGTGTCGAACTCGACGTCGCCGACGGTGGACACCGGCGCGGGGCCGACGAGGCCGCAACCGGCGAAGGACACGGCCACGAGGCCGCCGGCGGCGATGGCCGCGAGGGCGCTCAGCGTCGCGCGCGGGCGGCGCAGGCGTTCAGGCGAGAGACGGGGTGCAACAGGCATGCCTCCAGCCTCGCGATCGGGGGTTCGACGCCCCAGCCGGTGTGCGCCCGGATCGGGGCGGGGGTTTTCCCCCGCCCGCCGCAGTCAGAGCGAGTCGTGCGTGAAGCGGCCCGCGAGCAGGGTGGCCGCCACCGGCATCCGTCTGAGGTCGTCGGCGGATGCCGCGAAGGGGTCGAGCTCGATCACCGCGAGATCCGCGACCGATCCCGCCGTCACCGTGGCACCGTGCCCGCCCGTCGACGCGGCGAGCGCGACACGCACGTCGATCGCCTGCTCGGCGTGCCAGGGCTCGCGCCCGTCGCGGCTGCGCCCGACGGCGGCGGACATCGCGATCCACGGGTCGAGCGGCGCCACGGGGGCGTCGGAGCCGAGGGCGAGCTCCACGCCCGCTTTGGCGAGGTCGGCGAGCATGAAGGCACGGTCGGTGCGGCCGGGCCAGTACCGTTCGGCGACGTCACGGTCGTCCATGGCGTGCTCGGGCTGCACGCTCGCGACGATGCCGAGCTCGGCGAAACGGGCGACGTCTTCGCGTCGGAGCAGCTGTGCGTGCTCGATGGAGCCGCGGCATCCGACGTCCTCGAAGGCGTCGAGGACGATCGCGTTCGCCTGGTCGCCGATGGCGTGCACGGTTGGCGTGATGCCCGCCTCGTGGGCCGTGCGCATGAGCGGCACGAGCTCGTCGTAGGGCACGGTCGAGAGCCCGTAGGGATGCTCGTCGGGGCCGCGACCGGGATAGGGATCGAAGCACCAGGCCGTTCGGGTGTTCAGGGACCCGTCGGTGATGATCTTGTGGCCGCCGACGGTGACGAGACCGCCGGTTCCCGGCACCGTATCGCCGGTGTGCAGCCCCTCGGCGATGGCGCGGTCGAGGTGCTGGGTGTAGATGCCGAAAGCGACGCGCAACGCCGTCGAGCCGTCGGCGGCGCGGCGCGCCCAGTCGTCGCGGTTCCAGCGCATCTCGAGGTCGACGATGCCGACGACGCCGCGAGCGGCGGCCCGGCGTGCGGCGTCTGCGACCCAGCCGTCGAGCACGTCGTCGGCCACGTCGTCGATCTCGCGCAGCATCCGGAAGGCGTCGTCCTCGCGGAGCAGTCCGCTCGCGTCGGCGAGGTGTTCGATCCCGTGGCGGCGCAGCGCCGCCGTGTTCAGCCAGCAGGAGTGCAGGTCGGCGGAGACGAGCACGACGGGCACCTCACCCGAGACGGCGTCGAGCACCGCGCGGCTCGGGGCATCCGTCCAGAGCGCGTCACGATAGCCGAAGCCGATCACCTCGGTGTCGCCGCGGTCGACGGATGCCGCGACGAGCGCCGCGGCCGCGGAGGCCGAGCGGGCCTCGGCGAGATCGAGCCGGCGCGAGACCATCGCCCATTGCGAGAAGTGCACGTGCCGGTCGTGGAGGCCCGGCACGACGAATCGACCGCCGAGCTCGATTCGTCGGGCACCTTGCGCGGACGGTTCGGACTGCGCCGACGGCTCAACCCCCGCGGGAGTGATCGCGGTGACCGTGCCGCGCGCGACGTGCACGTCGACTGCGCCGTCGGCGCCGGGCAGGCGGGCTCCGGCGAGAACGAGCGGCGTCGCTCCGCTCATGCGCGGGCCGCCCGGAGGGCCTCGTGCGTGCGGCGCATCTCTGCGGCGAGCGCGGGGCTCGCGTAGGGGCCGTCGCCCTCGAGCTCGGCGATGATGCGGTCGACGGTCTCGGCGGGCTTGTTCTGGCTCATCTTGTTCTTCGCGACGATGCGCGTGATGGGAATGCGCAGGCCCACGGTTCCCGTGGCGATGGAATCGGCGTAGGCCGAGTTCTCGGCGGTGCCCCGCATGCGGCGCGGTTCGGGCATCGGATCCTCGAAGTGGTCGACGAGCGCTTCGAGCACGCGCAGGTTCTCGTCGGCGCTCAGGAGCTCGGGTGTGCCGTAGAGGTGCGCCGTCACGAAGTTCCACGTGGGCACGGCTGGGCTCGCGTCGTACCAGCCGGGCGAGATGTAGCCGTGCGGGCCCTGCACGATGACGAGGATCTCGTGGCGGCCGAGCTCGTGCACGACGTCGTCCGGGCGGCCTACGTGGGTGAGCAGCACGATGCCGTCGGCGGTCTCGTCGAGGAGCACCGGGTAGTGGGAGGCGACGAGGCCCGCGGCATCCGTCATGCTCACGATCGTCATCCACGGGTTTTCGCGGATCAGGCGCTTGACGGCGTCTTCACTCGCCATGGTGAAACTCGGGTTCTGTCGCATCGAACTGCCCTTTCCGAACGGATATCTCAACGCTACGCGCCGGCCTGAGCCGGTCGACCACTCACGACTGGCAGTACGGGCACCAGTAGAGCTTGCGGGCGCCCAGCTCCTCGAGCACGATGTTCGTGCCGCACACCCGGCAGGGCAGCCCCTCTCGCTTGTACACCCAGTGCCGATCGGCACGATTCGCCATGGCTGCGCGGAAGGCGTCATCGTCGAGGTCGTCCATCGTCATCATCTGGCCGGTCTCCACCCCGATGCGGAGCAGCTTCGCCCAGTCGCGCCACAAGTGGCGCACGTGCTCTTCCGGCACGAGCCTGCCCGGCGTGTGCGGATTCTGCCGCGCGCGGAACAGGAGCTCGGCGCGATAGACATTGCCGATGCCCGCGATGACGTTCTGGTCCATGAGGAGCAGTGCGATCGGGGTCGGCTTCTTCGTGACGGATGCCGCGAACCGGTCTTCTGCGGCCGTGCCCTCGTCGATGAGCGGATCGGGCCCGAGACGGGCCACGACGGCCTCGACCTGAGCGGGATCGAGCACCTCGCACGCCGTTGGCCCCCGCAGGTCGGCGCTCACGGTGTCGGTGAGCAGGCGCACGCGCACCTGCCCCACGGGTTCGGGCGGGAAGGTCGTGAGGTCGTTGCCCTCCTTCTCGGACTCCGACATCCGGAGGCGGGTGCGTCGAGGGGCGCCGATCGAGGTGATGGAGTTCTCCCCCGCCGCGTCGAACACGACCGCGTCGGGGTTCGGGCCCTCGAGGAACGTGCCCTTCTGGCCGGTGTGCCCCATGCGGCCGTTGGCTGAAGCGATCGTCGCGTCCATGAGGATGTCGCCGGCGAAGTCCCACGCGCCGTACATGCCGAGGTGCACCCGGAGCCAGCGGTCGCCCTCGAAGCCGAGGAACATCTGCTTGCCGACGGCGCGGGCATCCGTCATCCGTCGCCCGTCGAGCTCAGCCGCTCCCGCCGCGAACCTGCCCTGCGGACTCGAGGCTCGCACGACGTGGCCGACGAAGTTGCGCTCGAACTGCCGCGTGATGCGGTGGACGGAGTGGCCCTCGGGCATTGCGGTCTTCTACTCCGAAGCGGCGGCGGAGCCCGTCGAGACGTCGACGCCCTTGCCCGCGATGTCGCCGGTCTCCTCGTACTCGGCGAGCTGCGCGATGCGGCGCACATGGCGTTCGTCGCCCGAGAACGGCTCGGCGATGAAGGCGTCGATGTAGCGGATGGCCTCTTCGACGGTGTGCTGGCGCGCGCCGATCGAGATGACGTTCGCGTCGTTGTGCTCGCGCGCGAGAATCGCCGTGTCCATGCTCCAGACGAGGGCCGCACGGATGCCGCGCACCTTGTTCGCGGCGATCTGCTCGCCGTTGCCCGAGCCGCCGAACACGATCCCGAGCGCGCGCACCCCCGCGGCCTGGTCTCGCACGACGGCGAGCGCCGCGTTGATGCAGAACGCCGGGTAGTCGTCGAGCGGGTCGTACACCGACGGCCCGTGGTCGAGCACCTCGTGGCCACCGTTGGTGAGGTGGTCGACGAGGGTGCGGCTGAACTCGAGGCCGGCGTGGTCGGTCGCGATATGGATGCGCATGCGCCAAGTCTAGGGATTCGCGACCCAGCGGAGCGCGCGCCCGTGCGGTTGCGCCCACGCGAGCTGTTCGGCGTCGAGCGCGAGCACGAACTCGGTTCCGTTGAGGGCGGAGTCCTCTCGCGCGGCGATGCCGGGCACGATCGTGCGTCCCTCCACCGAGACCCAGTGACCGGGCAACCCGCGGACGGTGCCGACGAACTCCGCGCGCGCGGCCTCGTCGAGGTAGGCGAGCACCGCGGTGTGGAAGACGACGAGGGTCGCGTCTGGGGGTGCCTCGGCCGCGAGGCCGGCGAGGCGCTCGTTGAGGTCGCCCGCGACGATGTGGGGCGGGTCGGCGGCGGCGATGCGCGCGGCCGCCTGCAGCCGGGTCCTCCGATCGTCGTGTTCGGGCCAGATGAGCGCATCAAGCCACGCGAGGTCATCGGGTCGCCGCACGTCGAGGGGGTTCAGGTCGATGCCCGCCCGCCAGACGACGTCGGGGAGCCGCGCGGGAATCGGAACGTCAGCGGATGCCTCGCAGTCGAGCACGACCTCGCTCGGTCCGTCGACGGGGTCGAGCTGCGGATGCCCCGTGTACCGGTAGCTGTACCGGTCGGGGTAGAGGCAGAGCCCCGCCGAAGCTCCCACCTCGAGCAGGGCGAGTGGGCCGTTCAGCCGGGCGAGCACCGGGAGATGGAGCGCGCAGCGCGCGGCTTCGTTCGTCTGGGTGGCGTGGGTGAGCGCGGTGGCCCGCACCTCCACCCAATGGGCGTGCAACCATTCCCGGAAGAGGGAGTAGGGCCCGGCCGGCACACCCTGGAACCGCGCCGAGGCGAACACGAGGTTCGGCTGGCGCTTCGCCGGAGGCAGCTCGTCGATGAGCCGCAGCGTGGCCGGGTCATCCGCCGCACCGAGCGCCCACCCCTCATAGGTCGCCGACATTCCTCGGGACTCGACCTCGGCGAACGCGCGATACCGATCGGGCGTGGGGGCGCTGGGGTCGACGCTCGTGTGCATATCGCCACGGTAGATCGGGGGCGCGAGGCGGTCAATGCGCAGGGCCTGCTGCGCGGGCCGCCTGCGGGCTAGGCTGATGGGCATTGCCTGCGGCCACGAGCCGCGTCGATGACCCGCGAAGGAGCCCACACGTGCCCGGAGAGAACCTCACCCGAATCGAAGCCGAGGAGCGCGCCGCGCTGGTCTCGGTGCACGACTACGACGTCGTGCTCGATGTGACCACCGGTCCGGAGGTGTTCCGCAGCCAGACGACCGTGCGCTTCTCCGCCTCAGAGGGCGCTTCGACGTTCATCGACGCGATCACCGGCGCCGTGCACTCGGTGACGCTGAACGGCGCCTCGCTCGATCCGGCCGAGGTCAGCGACGGCGTGCGCATCCAGCTGTCGAACCTCGCGGCCGAGAACGAGCTCGTGGTCGTCGCCGACGGCAACTACATGAACACGGGCGAGGGCCTGCATCGCTTCGTCGACCCGGTCGACGAAGAGGTCTACCTCTACACGCAGTTCGAGGTGCCCGACTCGCGCCGCATGTTCGCGGTGTTCGAGCAGCCCGACCTGAAGGCCTCGTTCCGGTTCACCGTCACCGCTCCGGCGCACTGGGAGGTCGTGTCGAACTCGCCGACGCCCGAGCCCGTTGCCGCCGGCGCCGACGCCAAGACCTGGGCCTTCGCGCCCACCCCGCGCATCTCGAGCTACATCACCGCCCTCGTCGCGGGCCCGTATGCCGTCGTGCGCGACGAGCTCACGAGCCGCGACGGCCGCGTCATCCCGCTCGGCGTGTACAGCCGCAAGAGCCTCTCGCAGTACCTCGACGCCGACTACGTCTTCGAGAAGACGAAGCAGGGCTTCGAGTACTTCGAGTCGAAGTTCGACCTCGCGTACCCGTTCGAGAAGTACGACCAGCTCTTCGTGCCCGAGTTCAACGCGGGTGCGATGGAGAACGCCGGCGCGGTGACCTTCACCGAGGCCTACGTGTTCCGTTCGAAGGTGACCGACGCGATCAGGGAGCGCCGCGTCGTCACGATCCTGCACGAGCTCGCCCACATGTGGTTCGGCGACCTCGTCACGATGAAGTGGTGGAACGACCTCTGGCTGAACGAGTCGTTCGCCGAGTGGGCGTCGACGATCGCGACCGCCGAGGCAACCGAGTGGCACGAAGCCTGGACGACGTTCAACTCCATGGAGAAGAACTGGGCGTACCGCCAGGACCAACTGCCCTCGACGCACCCGGTGGTCGCAACCATCAACGACCTCGAAGACGTGCTCGTGAACTTCGACGGCATCACCTACGCCAAGGGCGGCTCGGTGCTGAAGCAGCTCGTCGCGTGGGTCGGCATCGACGCGTTCTTCACGGGCGTCTCGGCCTACTTCAAGAAGCACCAGTGGGGCAACACCACGCTCGCCGACCTGCTCGCAGAGCTCGAGACGGCGAGCGGCCGCGACCTCTCCAGCTGGTCGGAGCTCTGGCTCGAGACGGCCGGCGTCAACACGCTGCGTCCTGAGATCGAGACGGATGCCTCGGGCACGATCACCGCGTTCACGGTGCTGCAGTCCGCGGCGGCCGACTACCCCACCATCCGACCGCACCGCCTCGCGATCGGCTTCTACAACCTCAAGGGCGACAAGCTCGTGCGCGAGCATCGCGTGGAGCTCGACGTCGACGGCGAGCGAACCGACGTCCCCGAGCTCGTCGGGCCCGCCCGCCCCGCGCTCGTGCTCCTGAACGACGACGACCTCGCCTACGCGAAGATCCGCCTCGACGAGGCGTCGCTCGCGGCGGCGACCGAGCACCTCTCCGGCATTGAGAACCCGCTCGCCCGAGCTCTCGTCTGGAGCTCGGTGTGGGATGCCACGCGCGACGCCGAGACGAGTGCCACCGAGTACCTGCGGCTCGTGCTCGGCAACATCGCCACCGAGACCGAGTCGACGACGCTGCGCATCGTGCTCGGGCAGGCGGTGCTCGCCGCGAGCTCGTACACCGCGCCTGAGCGCCGCGCCGAGGCACTGCGCACCCTCGCCGACACGTTCTGGGGTCTCGCACGCCGAGCCGCCCCGGGCAGCGACGCCCAGTTCCAGTTCGTGAAGTACTTCGCCTCGATCGCGGAGTCGGGCTCGAACGTCGACGTGCTGCAGTCGCTCTTCGACGGGTCGCTCGCACTCGACGGGCTCGACATCGACACGGACCTCGGCTGGGAGCTGCTCATCGCACTCGTGGCCGCCGGTCGTGCGGGCGACGCCGAGATCGATGCACGCCTCGCCGAAGACAACACCGCGACCGGACAGCAGTCGGCCGCGCACGCCCGAGCGGCCACCCCCACGCTCGCCGGCAAGCAGCGCGCCTGGTCCTCGCTCATCGACGTCGACACCGCGCCGAACACCATCGTGCGCACGACCGCGCTGGGCTTCCTCCGGGCCGCGGACCCGGCGCTGCTCGAGCCGTTCGTCGAGCGGTACTTCACGATGCTCGAAGACATCTGGGAGTCGCGCAGCTACGCGATCGCCGAAAAGCTCGTCGACGGCCTCTACCCGTCGACGCTCGCGAACCGCTCGCTCGCCGACGCGTCGCGCGCGTGGCTCGACTCGCACCCCGAGACGCCGGCGCTCCGCCGCCTCGTGATCGAGAACCTCGCCGGAGTCGAGCGCGCGCTCGCAGCGCAGGAGCGCGACGCGCAGGAGCACGGTGCGTTCGAGCCCGCCGCGTCGGAGCACGCCGCGCGATAGCTGCCGTACTTCGGGGCGGCGGCGGATGGTACCTCGGTACCACCCGCCGCCGCCCCGAAACCATTCCCCCGGCCGATGTCCGTGAGTGCGGCGATCCCTAGCGTTGCAAGCATGATCACTGCAGAAGGACTGGCCAAGCGCTATGGCGCGAAGACGGCCGTCAACGACATCAGCTTCACCGTGCGCCCGGGGCAGGTCACCGGCTTCCTCGGGCCGAACGGCGCCGGCAAATCGACCACGATGCGCATGATCGTCGGCCTCGACCGGCCGAGCGACGGCCACGTCACGGTCAACGGCAAGCCGTACGCGGCGCACCGGGCGCCGCTGCACGAGGTCGGCGCGCTCCTCGACGCGAAGGCCGTGCACACCGGCCGGAGCGCGTTCAACCACCTGCTCGCGATGGCCGCCACGCACGGCATCGGTGCGAGCCGCGTTCACGAGGTCATCGAGCTCACGGGGCTCGAGTCCGTTGCGCGCAAGCGCGTCGGCGGGTTCTCGCTCGGCATGGGCCAGCGCCTCGGCATCGCGGCGGCGATGCTCGGCGACCCCGCCACCCTGATCCTCGACGAACCCGTCAACGGCCTCGACCCCGAGGGCGTGCTGTGGGTGCGCCAGTTCGTGCGGCACCTCGCCTCGGAGGGCCGCACGGTCTTCCTCTCCTCGCACCTCATGAGCGAGATGGCCGTCACCGCCGATCACCTCATCGTGCTCGGCCGCGGCGAGATCATCGCCGACGCACCCGTCGCCGACATCATCGCCGGCGGCACGCGTCCCCGAGTCCGAGTGCGGTCGCCGCACGCCTCGCAGCTCGCCGACCTGATCGCCGCGCCCGAGGTCGCGGTCGTGCGCTCCGAGGCGGGAGTGCTCGAGATCACCGGCCTCGAGGCATCCGGCATCGGCGACCTCGCCGCGTTGCACGGACTGTCGATCCACGAACTCACGCCCCAGAACGCGTCGCTCGAAGAGGCCTACATGGCCTTGACCGCCGACTCGGTCGAATACCGTACGGAGGCCGTCCGATGACCGCACTCACCACGCCCGCTGCCCGCCCATCGCAGCGCGCCGGCACCACCGCGCTGAGCTTCACCGGCGTGCTCCGCTCCGAATGGATCAAGCTGCGCAGCCTCCGCTCGACGATCTGGTCGTTCGTCATCCTCGTAGTGATCGCCCTCGGCATGGCGCTCCTGATGTCGCTGAGCTACGTGAGCGGCGGCCCGCTGGACGGTGCGGATGCCGCCGGCTTGCCGAGCGCGGCGCAAGCCGACCTCCTTGTGCAGGCCTCGACGTTCGGCGCGTACTTCGGCCAGCTCGTCGTCGCGGTGCTCGGGGTGCTCGTGATCACCGGTGAGTACTCGACCGGGATGATCCGCTCGACGCTCGCGGCAGTGCCCACCCGGTTGCCGGCTCTCGCGGCCAAGGGCGTCGTGCTGTTCGCCGCGACCTTCGTGATGGGGGCGATCTCCGCCATCGGTGCGTTCTTCGTGGCGTCAGCCGTGTTCGCCGACTCGGGCATCGCCGCGAACCTGCTCGAGCCCGACGTCATCCTGCCGATGCTCGGCTCCGCGCTCTACCTCGGCCTCGTCGCGTTGTTCGCACTCGGAATCGGCACGATGCTCCGCTCGAGCGCCGGCGGCATCGCGACCGTGGTCGGCGTGCTCCTCGTGCTCCCGCTCGTGCTGCAGATGATCCCCGCCGACTGGGTGCAGGACGTGTTGCCGTACGTGCTCTCGACCGCGGGCGTGAGCCTGTTCGCCGACACGACGGCGGCGGCCGACGCAGCGCCGTCCTGGGAGAACCTCCTCATCGTGCTGGGCTGGGTCGGGGCATCCGTCGCCGGCGCAGCGGTGCTGCTCAAACGGCGCGACGCGTAGAGTCCAGTCCATGATGGAAGCACCGCTCTCCCCCGGCTACCCCGCTTCGGTGGTCGGGGGAGAGCTCCGTCTGCCGAAGCCGCCAGGTGTCGTCCGCCAGTTCTGGGCGCGGCATCCGAGGCTCACTGATTCGCTCATCGCGGCGCTCTACTTCGTGCCGACGTTCCTCGGAACCCTCTCGTTCGTGTTCGAACCGTCCGGGTCACTCTGGATGGGACTCGCTCAGCTCGGTGCCGTCGCCGCATCCACCGCCGCGATGCTGTTCCGCCGCAGCAGGCCGTGGCTCCTCATGGGAGTGGCCTGGTTCAGCTGCCTCGTCGTGTACCCGTTCGGCGCGATCGACCTGTTCCCGGTGTTGATCGCGTTGTACGCCCTGGCCGTCTACCGGTCGACGAGCGCCGCGTGGATGGCGTTCGGTGGCTCGGTGGCCGTCGGCACGGTGTCGTCCTACCTGGTCGTCATCGCACAGGCCAGCGACACCGTCGCCCCCTTCGACGTCGGCGCCCCGGAATCCGCGACGCAATCGGCGATCCTCATGCTCATCGCGACGCTCATCGGCGTGACGGTCGGCAACCGGCGCCGCTACCTCAACGCCCTCATCGCCCGAGCGCACGACCTCGCCCGCGAGCGCGACCAGCAGGCGCTGCTCGCGACCGCCGTCGAGCGGTCTCGCATCGCCCGCGAGATGCACGACGTCGTCGCGCACAGCGTCACCGTGATGGTGACGCTCGCCGAGGGCTCCGCTGCGACGGCCGAACGCGACGCAGCGCGTGCAGGCGAGGCCATGCGGCTCGTTGCCGACACCGGGCGAGGCGCCCTCGGTGAGATGCGCCGCATGCTCGGCATCCTCGCCGAGTCCGAATCCGGGGATGCCGCGCGGTCACCGCAGCCCGGCACCGCCGACCTGCCAGAGCTCATCGAGGGCTTCCGCGGGGCGGGCATGCCCGTGCGGCTCACGACGATCGGCCGCCCCGACGCCGACCCGGCCCTCGAGCTCACGATCTACCGCATCGTGCAGGAGGGCCTCACGAACACGCTCAGGCATGCTGGCGCGGCGAGCCGGGTCGAGGTGACGATCGAGTACCGTGGCGAGGCCACCGAGGTGCTCGTGGTCGACGACGGCCACGCGCCGTCGACGTCTCGGTTCGAGGGCAGCGGCCGCGGCCTCATCGGCATGCGCGAACGCGTGGCGCTCTACGGGGGGTCTCTCGAGGCCGGCCCGCGCGCAGCTGGCGGGTGGCGGCTCCGCGTGGTGCTCCCCCGCGACGAGCGTGCCGAGATCGCCACGATCTCCGGGATGGACGCATGAACGCCTCACCCATCGCCATCCGCGTCGGCATCGTCGACGACCAGTCGCTCGTGCGCATCGGATTCCGCATGCTGCTCGAGGCGGAGCCCGGCATCGAAGTCGTCGGCGAGGCCGCGGACGGCCGCGGCGCGATCGCGCTCGCCCGCACGCACGAACTCGACGTGCTGCTCATGGACGTGCGGATGCCGGGCATGGATGGGATCGCTGCGACGGAGACGATCGTCTCGACCGTGTCGCACGGCGGCGCAGCACCGCCCCGCGTCATCGTGCTCACGACCTTCGACCTCGACGAGTACGCGTTCGCTGCACTCCGGGCGGGAGCAAGCGGGTTCCTCCTGAAGGATGCTCGACCGCAAGAGCTCATCACCGCCATCCGCACCGTGCACGCCGGCGACGCGAGCCTCGCTCCGAGGGTCACGCGACGCATGATCGAGCTGTTCGCGGCCCAACTGCCCGCGCCGAACGCGCCATCGGATCGCGGTGCCATGGTGCTGGCGACGTTGACGCCGCGCGAGCGCGAGGTCCTCGTCGCGGTGGCGCAAGGGCAGAGCAACGGCGAGATCGCGTCGGCGTTCCACCTCTCGGAGTCGACGGTGAAGACCCACGTCGGCCGGGTCCTGCAGAAACTCGACGCGCGCGATCGCGTGCAGCTCGTGATCTTCGCATACGAGAACGGACTCCTTCCGGCGCCGGGGGCCGCAGCGAACTGAGTCAGGAGGCTCGCGAACTGAGTCAGTAGGCTGGCGGTTCGACCCGATCGATGGAGGCTACTCGCCGATGCCCGCTGCCAACCTCACGCGCACCGAAGCCGAACAGCGCGCCTCGATCGTACGGGGCCCGCGCTACGAGGTGCTGCTCGACCTCAGCGGCAGGGGCGAGACGTTCCGCAGCGAGACGGTCGTGCGCTTCGAGGCGACACCCGGCGCGTCGACGTTCATCGAGGCGTGCAGTGACGCCGTGCACGAGGTCGTGCTCAACGGGCGCACACTCGAACCGCACGCGGTGAGCGACGGCACGCGCATCCGGCTCGATGGACTCGACGCCGAGAATGAGCTGCGCGTCGTGGTCGACGCACGTTATACGAACACGGGCGAGGGCCTGCACCGATTCGTCGACCCCGTCGACGGCGAGACCTACCTCTATACGGAGTTCGCGGTCGCCGAGGCGAACCGGGTCTTCGCGGTCTTCGACCAGCCCGACCTGAAGGGCTCGTTCCGCTTCACGATCACGGCTCCCGCGCACTGGCAGGTGCTGAGCAATGCGCCGACGCCGATCCCGTCGCCTTCGGCCACGCGGTCCGACCTGCGCAACGGGCCGTCGACCGCGGTGTGGTCATTCGAGCCCGGCCCGGTGATCTCGAGCTACATCGTTGCGATCATCGCCGGCCCGTATCGCGCCTGGCACGCCGGCGCGCGAAGCGCCGACGGACGCGACATCCCGCTCGGCCTCTTCACGCGTGCCTCGCTCGCGAAGCACGCCGAGCCCGATGTGATGTTCGAGACCGTGCAAGCCGGCCTCGCCTTCTACGAGGAGGCCTTCGGCGTGCCCTACCCCTACGGCAAGTACGACCAGATCTTCGTGCCCGAGTACAACTGGGGCGCGATGGAGAACGTCGGCGCCGTCACCTTCAACGAGTCCTACCTGTTCCGCTCGCGAGTGTCGGACGCGCGCCGCGAGCAGCGCGCCATCGTCGTGCTGCACGAGCTCTCGCACATGTGGTTCGGCAACTCGGTGACGATGAAGTGGTGGAACGACTTGTGGCTCAACGAGTCGTTCGCCACGTGGGCGTCGACGCTCGCGACCTCGCAGGTCACCGAGTTCACGGGCGTCTGGGCCACCTTCGCCAGCGACGAGAAGACCCACGCCGCCGAGCAGGACCAACTGCCGTCGACGCATCCCATCGTCGCCGACATCGGCGACCTCGCCGACGTCGAGGTGAACTTCGACGCGATCACTTACGACAAGGGCGCGTCGGTGCTCAAGCAGCTCGTCGCGTGGGTCGGCCTCGACGCGTTCCAGCGCGGAGTCGGCGCCTACCTCACGGCCCACGCCGGCGGGAACGCCGCCTTGCGAGACCTGCTCGACGAACTCGAGCGCGCCAGCGGTCGCGAGCTCGGCCGCTGGTCGGAGCTGTGGCTCGAGACAGCGGGCGTGAACACCCTGAGAACGCTGGTCGAGACGGATGCCGCGGGCACGATCACCGCCGCACGTGTCGAGCAGACGGCGAGCCCGGCGCATCCGACGCTCCGCCCCCACCGACTCGCGATCGGCTGCTACTCGCTCGGCGACGCCGGACTCGCGCGCACCCACCGCGTCGAACTCGACGTCGACGGCGCGACCACCGACGTGCCCGGCCTCGTCGGGCTCCCCCTGCCCGAGGTGCTGCTCGTGAACGACGACGACCTCACCTACGCCAAGGTGCGCCTCGACGCGCGCTCGCTCGCAGCTGCGACGACGCACCTCGCGGAGCTGAGAGACCCCGTCGCGCGAGCGGTCGTGCTCGGGTCCGCTTGGGACGCAGTGCGCGACGCCGAGGTCGCCGCGAGCGACTTCGTGCGGCTCGTGATCGGCAGCATCGGGCACGAAACGCAGTCCGCGGCTCGCGGACTCGCGCTCTCGCGCCTCGAACTCGCCGTCGGCCGGTATCTCGCCGAGGAGCACCGGGAGCAGATCGCCGCCGAGACCGGCGACGCGGTGTGGGCGCTCGCCGAGCTCGCCGGCGCCGGCTCCGACGCGCAACTGCAGTTCGTCAAGGCGTTCACCCGCATCGCGGCGACGCCGGCGCACGCCGACGTGCTCGGGAGCCTGCTCGACGGCGCGATCAAGCTCGATGGCCTCGAGATCGACGTCGACCTGCGCTGGGAGCTCGTGATCGCCCGCGCGGCCCTCGGCGCGGCATCCGATGACGAGATCGACGACGCACTCGCTCGCGACGACACCGCGAAGGGCCGACAGCTGGTCGAGACAGCACTCGCCGCTCGGCCTGACCAGGCCGTGAAGGACACCGCGTGGCGGCGGGTGGTCACCGACACGGGCCTGTCGAACGACCTCGCGCGCGCGATCGCCGACGGATGGCGACGCACGCTGTGGCCCGAGTTGCTCGCCTCGACCGTGAACGAGTACTTCGCCGAGCTGCAGTCGGTGTGGGCGAGCCGCAGCTTCACGATGGCCTCGCTCGTCGTCTCACGCCTCTACGCGGCGCCGCTCGTCTCGCCCGAGGTGGCCGCGGTCACGCGTGCATGGCTCGATGCCAACCCCGAACCGGGCCCGTTGCACCGGCTCGTCTCGGAGCAGCTGTCGGAGCTCGAGCGCGCCCTCGCGGCGCAAGCTCGCGATGCCAGCGATCTCTCGGGCGACGCTCAGTAGACTTTCACACCATGTTCTTCGCAGAAGTTCCCCCAGACGAGCCGACGCCGCTGAGCGTCGACTTCTGGACGAGCATCGCGCAGTTCTGGGCCGACAACTGGGGCACGATCGTCGGCAAGCTCGTCTCGGTCGCCGTGATCGTCGCGATCGCGTTCCTCATCCGGTGGGTCTTCCACTTCGTCATCGACCGGGTCGTCACCCGCATCGTCTCCGGGGTGAAGAAGAAGCAGGACGTCACCGACACCCAGGCGCTGCAGGCGTCGCCGCTCGCCGCAGTGCGCCTCGTGCAGCGCACCCGCACGCTCGGCACCCTCCTGCGCAACGTCGTGAACGTGACGCTCTTCATCGTCGGCACGCTCATGATCGTGGGCGTCATCGACGCGACCATCCTCGGTTCGTTCGCGCTGCTGTCGGCCGCGATCGGCGCCGGCCTCGGCTTCGGCGCGCAGAACATCGTGAAGGACGTGCTCAACGGCCTCTTCATGGTCATCGAGGACCAGCTCGGCGTCGGCGACGTCGTCGACCTCGGCCCTGCCACGGGCATCGTCGAAGAGGTGCAGATCCGCATCACGAAGGTGCGCGACGTGAACGGCACGCTCTGGTTCGTGCGCAACGGCGAGATCCTGCGGGTCGGCAACATGTCGCAGGGCTGGTCGCGGGTCATCCTCGATCTCGCGGTGCCCTATGAGGCCGACATCGAGACGGTCGAGGCCGAGATGCTCCGCACCGCCGCCGAGCTCGCCCAGACGAGCAAGTGGCGCTCGCGCGTGCTCGAGAAGCCCGAGGTGTGGGGGCTCGAGTCGATCTCCGACGACGCGATGGTGATCCGCATCGTCATGAAGGTGCGCACCTCGTCGAAAGACGACATCGCCAGGGAGCTCCGGATGCGCCTGAAGCGTACGCTCGATGCAATGGACGTGAAGCTTCCGAGCCTCAACAGCGTCGTGCTCACCGGCTTCGACGGCGCCACCCGGGTGAAGGGTGCGAAACCCCCGAAGACCGCGCCGAGCGCGGTCGTCGCGGGGCCCGATGACGCCGGCGCCGTCAAGGGGCGACAGCCGAAGGCACCTCGAGCTCCGAAGACGAAGAACCCGCCGAACGGAGGCACCGCGTGACCGACCAACCGCAGAGCATCACACCCGGCTCTGGTCCTGCGCAGCCCGCGGCCGTGCCGTTGCGGGGCAGCGAGCACGGTGCCGCCGTCGGCCAGTCGTTCCACGAGTCCGTCGGTGGACGGCCGACCTTCGAGCGACTTGTCGCCGAGTTCTACCGAGGGGTAGCCGACGACCCCGTACTGCGGCCGATGTATCCCGAAGACGACCTCGGTCCCGCCGCCGAGCGCCTGCTGATGTTCCTCGAGCAGTACTGGGGCGGACCGGGCACGTACAGCGAGCAGCGGGGGCATCCGCGTCTCCGCATGCGCCACCAGCCGTTCAAGGTGAACCCCGAGGCACGCGACCGCTGGCTCGCGCATATGCGCGCCGCCGTCGACACGCTCGATCTCCCGCCGCTCGCCGAGGCTACCCTCTGGGACTACCTGCAGCGCGCCGCCCTCGCTATGGTGAACACCTTCGACGACTGACGCCGCACCGGCAACCGCTGCACCACCCGAGACGAAGGAGTCCATGTGGCTGCTACCCCCTCCCCTGCATCCGCGCCCGACGCGATCATCATCGGAGCGGGCTTGTCGGGTCTCGTCGCGGCCGCCGAACTCGTCGATGCGGGCAAGCACATCCTGATCGTCGACCAGGAGCCCGAGGCCACCTTCGGCGGCCAGGCGTGGTGGTCGTTCGGCGGACTCTTCCTCGTCGATTCGCCCGAGCAGCGCCGCATGGGCGTGCGCGACTCGCTCGAGCTTGCACGACAGGACTGGGACGGCACCGCCGGCTTCGACCGCGACGAAGACGAGTGGGGGCGCCGCTGGGCCGACGCCTATCTCGAGTTCGCCGCCGGCGAGAAGCGCGCCTGGCTGCACGAGAAGGGCGTGCGGTTCTTCCCCGTCGTGGGCTGGGCCGAGCGCGGCGGGTACAACGCGATCGGGCACGGCAACTCCGTGCCGCGCTTCCACATCACGTGGGGCACCGGCCCCGGCGTGCTCGCGCCGTTCATCGCGCGGGTGAAGGCCGGCGAGGCGGCGGGTCTCGTCGAGATCCGCCATCGTCACCGAGTCGACGAGCTCATCGTCGAGGGCGGCGCGGTCGTGGGCGTGCGCGGCGCCGTGCTGGCAGACGATCCCGCCGAGCGCGGCGAGCCGAGCAATCGCGACGTGACCGGCGACTTCGAGCTGCGCGCACCGGCCGTCGTGGTCGCTTCGGGCGGCATCGGCGGCAACCACGAGCTCGTCCGCCAATTCTGGCCGAAACGCATGGGCGAGGCACCCCGCCGCGATGCTCTCGGGCGTGCCCGCGCACGTCGACGGCCGCATGCTGCCGATCTCCGAGACGGCAGGCGCGCGACTCGTCAACGGCGACCGCATGTGGCATTACACCGAGGGCATCACGAACTGGCAGCCGGTGTGGCCGCTGCACGGCATCCGCATCCTGCCCGGGCCGTCATCGCTCTGGTTCGACGCGAACGGCAAGCGGATGCCGGTGCCGCTCTTCCCCGGCTTCGACACGCTCGGCACGCTCGAGCACATCGTCGCCACCGGGCACGCGCATTCGTGGTTCGTGCTCACGCAGAAGATCATCGAGAAGGAGTTCGCACTCTCGGGCAGCGAGCAGAACCCCGACCTGACGGGCAAGGACGTGCGACTGCTCGCGCAACGCGTGCGACCCGGAGCCCCGGCACCCGTCGAGGCGTTCAAGCAGCACGGCGTCGACTTCGTCGTCGCCGAGACCCTGCCCGAGCTCCTCGAGGGCATGCGCGGCCTCTCCCCCAGCACCGAGCTCGACACCGCGAACATTGAACGCGAGATCGTGGCGCGCGACCGTGAGCTCGACAACGAGTTCTCGAAGGACCTCCAGCTCACCGCCGTTCGCGCGGCCCGCAAGTATCGCGGCGACAAGCTCATCCGCGTCGCGACGCCGCACAAGATCCTCGACCCGAAGGCCAGGCCGCTCATCGCCGTGAAGCTCCACCTGCTCACGCGCAAGAGCCTCGGCGGCATCCAGACCGACCTGGAATCGCGAGCGCTCGGCGCCGACGGCGCGCCCGTACCCGGCCTCTACGCGGTCGGCGAGGCCGCCGGGTTCGGCGGCGGCGGCGTACACGGGTATCGCGCGCTCGAGGGCACCTTCCTCGGCGGATGCCTCTTCACCGGTCGATCCGCGGGGCGGTCGATCGCGAAAGCCTAGGCCTTCAGCGTCCACGGCTTGCGCCGCACGAGCACGTGGCCGCGCCGCGACGAGAGCCGGGTCCACGGGCCGGTCTCGAATAGCTTGACCGTGTCGTCGCCGAGGAACCCCAGGCTGTAGGCGGCGAACGCCGCGCCGGTCGGCACGTATTCGAGCCCTTCGACGCCGCGCCCCCAGACCTCGGAGCGCACGCGCTGCACGAGTTGCTCCCCCGTGCCGGCCGGGATCGCCTGGGCGACCTCGTCGATGCCGTGTCGGGCCGCTGTCTCGAGTGTTGCGGCATCCGTCTCGCCGAGAGGCCGCCAGCCGCCTCGCGGCGGCGAGATGCCCGCCCAGGTGACCGTGTTCACCTCGGGTGGTCGCGACATCGACACCGGACGCGACTCGTCGTCTTCGCCGACCTCGGCGCGAGCGCGCACGATGCGGTCGACGAGGGAGCGCATCGGGACGACCGAGTCGAACTCCTCGTCGTCGGCGAGCGCGAAGGTGCGCAGGCCGAGCACCGTGGGACTCTCGTCGAGGATCCCGCGCGGATAGAGGATCGCGGTGTACACCGCGAGGATGCCGGAACCGGCGATCAGGCGCACCGAACCGTCTTCGACGCGGCCTGCGCGTTGAAGATAGGTGTGCAGGTCGCCGAGTGAAAGGCTGTCCGCGAGCGTGAGTTGTTGAACCATCTCCTGTCTAAACTACCAAGGTGCGCCGCCGCCACCGGCGGCCCGCGCTCCGCCGGCGATCGGGCGGCCCCTGCCAACCGACACGGAGGAACGATGACCAGCCCCATCGACGGCCTGCTGAGCACCCTGCACCTCACCGACACGGGTGCTCGCACCACCGAAGACATCTTCACCGGGCCGTCGCAATGGATGCCGCTCGGGCGTGTCTTCGGCGGGCAGGTGCTCGCACAGTCGCTCGTCGCAGCCATGCACACGGTGCCCACCGACCGGGCGATCCACTCGATGCACGGGTACTTCCTGCGACCGGGCGATGTGCAGCATCCGATCACCTTCTCGGTCGACCGAATCCACGACGGACGGTCGTTCTCGACTCGTCGCACGCAGGCCTTCCAGCACGGCGTGCCCATCCTCTCGCTCATCGCCTCGTTCCAAGACGGCGACGAGGGCATCGAGCATCAGGTCGACATGCCCGACGACATTCCCGACCCCGAGAGCCTGCCGTCGACCGCCGACGTGCTCGGCGGCATCGACCACGACGCCGCGCGCTACTGGTCGAACGATCGGGCGTTCGACGTGCGGCACATCCCCTCGCCGATCTACCTCTCGGTCGAGGGCGAGCGGATGCCGCGGCAGGCCGTCTGGATGAAGGCCTTCGGTCGTCTCTCCGACGATCCGAAGCAGCATCGCGCCGCGCTCGCCTACGCGAGCGACTACTCGATCCTCGAGCCCGTGCTGCGCGCGCACGGCGTGCCGTGGGCGACGCCGGGGCTCAAGGTCGCGAGCCTCGACCACGCGATGTGGTGGCACCGCGACGCGCGCGTCGACGAGTGGCTGCTGTTCGTGCAGGAATCGCCCTCCGCCAGTGGCGGGCGCGGACTCTCCCTCGGCCGTATCTACACGCGGCAGGGCGTGCTCATCGCGAGCGTCGCCCAAGAGGGCATGGTGCGCGTGCCGGGCTTCGATGCATTCGACTGAATGAATCCTGTGGGATTCCACATGTCCTCGCTCGGAGAGTTCACAATTGGGGCATTGGGCGCACAAACTGCGCGAGCGACTCCAGCGAAGGAGCTCCTGCGATGACCGATCCCACCGACATCACGAGGCGCACCGCACTGACCATCGGGTCGGTCGGAGCGATCGGGGGTGCTCTCGCACTCGCCGCGTGCTCGACGGATGCCCCCGACACCGTGCCCACGGCGACGTCGACTCCTTCGCCCACGGTGACCGACGAGGCGCCCGCTGATCCGACCACTGCGCCCGACGCGCCGCCTGCCGGTGGCGACATCGCCGCCCTGGCCGACGTACCCGTCGGCGGCAGCATCGATGCGAGCATCGACGGGAAGCCGGCGCTCATCGCGCAGCCGACCGCGGGACAGGTGGTCGCCTTCAGTGCGATCTGCACTCATCAGCAGTGCAAGGTGGCTGCTGCTGGGGCGGAGTTCCATTGCCCGTGCCACGGATCGATGTTCGACGCGGCGACGGGCGACGTGATCCAAGGCCCCGCCCTCGAACCGCTCTCACCCATCGCCGTCGCCGTCGCCGGCGACCGGATCGTCGCGGCGTCGTGACGATGGAAGACTTCGACTACACCTTCGCCGGCTTGCCGCTGCACGTGCTCCTCGTGCATGTCGTCCTCGTGGCGACGCCTCTCGTCGCGCTCGCGCTCGTGCTCATCGCGGCGTGGCCGGCGGCCCGGCGCGTGCTCTGGCTTCCGCTGCTCCTGGCTGCGGCGGTGCTCCTCCCCCTCGGTCTCTTCACGATCGAGGCGGGCAAGTGGCTCGAGCAAAGAGTGCCGCCGGCGCCGCTGATCCAGGAGCACACCGCGCAGGGTGAGAATATCGTGCCGTGGCTCATCACCCTGCTCGTGCTCGGAGGAGTGATCGCCGCGTGGGCGGTGGTCGAACTGCCCGTCGCCCGGCGCACGACGCAGCCAGAGCGGGTAGTGCCGGGCCGCGGCATCCGGATCGCGGTGGGTGCTCTGCTCACGGTTGCGGCGATCGCGGTGGCCGCGGGCTCGACGTGGACGCTCGTGCAGATCGGCGAGGCCGGAAGCCGGGCCGTGTGGGAGGGATCGTTCAGCGACGAGCCGCTCGAGCGGTGACGCTCAGCGTCGCCGGAACGAGATCGGCTCGCCGAGGTAGGGCTGCCACGCCGCGCGCTCACGGTCGTCGATGCGGCGCGGGCGCTCGGTGGCGGCGTCGACGAGCACGATCGTCGTGACGGCCCGGGTGTAGAGCACCCGGGGCGAGTTGCCGTCGGGCGAGTACACCTCGTAGCAGACGTCGAGGCTCGCACCGCCCATGTGGCCGATCCAGAGCTCGATGTCGACCGGTTGGCGCTGATACGGGATCGGTGCGAGGTACTCGACCTCCTGCCGGGCGATGAGCGTGATCGTGTTCGCGCCAGGCGTGGCGTCGAGCACCGCGGTGCTCGCGCCGACCGCGTGCTCGGACGTGTCGTCGCTGATCCAGAAGGCCTGGATGCGGGCCTCTTCGAGCAGGCTCAGCATGCGGGCGTTGTTCACGTGCCCGTACGCATCGAGATCGGACCACCGCAGTGGCGTGGGCACATGCAGGCGCATGTCAGTCCCTGGTGAGCTTGCGGTACGCCGACCGGTGCGGCTTCGCCGCGTCGGGGCCGAGACGCTCGATCTTGTTCGCCTCGTACGACTCGAAGTTGCCCTCGAACCAATACCAGTTCGACGGGTCGTCGTCGGTGCCCTCGTACGAGAGGATGTGCGTCGCGATGCGGTCGAGGAACCACCGGTCGTGGGTGATGACCACGGCGCAGCCGGGGAACTCGAGCAGCGCGTTCTCGAGGCTCGACAGCGTCTCGACGTCGAGGTCGTTCGTGGGCTCGTCGAGAAGCAGCAGGTTGCCGCCCTGCTTCAGGGTGAGCGCGAGGTTCAGGCGGTTGCGCTCACCGCCCGAGAGCACGCCGGCCGGCTTCTGCTGGTCGGGGCCCTTGAAGCCGAACGTCGACACGTAGGCACGCGACGGCACCTCGGTCTTGCCGACCTGGATGTAGTCGAGGCCGTCGGAGACGACCTCCCACAGGGTCTTCTTCGGATCGATGCCGCCGCGGCTCTGGTCGACGTAGGAGATCTTCACCGTCTCGCCGACCTTGAGCTTGCCGTCGTCGAGCGGCTCGAGGCCCACGATCGTCTTGAACAACGTGGTCTTGCCGACGCCGTTCGGCCCGATGATGCCGACGATGCCGTTGCGCGGCAATGAGAAGCTCAGGTTGTCGATGAGCACTCGCTCGCCGAAGCCCTTCTCGAGGTCCTTCGCCTCGAGCACGATGTCGCCGAGGCGCGGGCCCGGCGGAATCTGGATCTCCTCGAAGTCGAGCTTCTTCGTGCGATCGGCCTCGGCCGCCATCTCCTCGTATCGCGCGAGGCGGGCCTTGGACTTGGCCTGACGGCCCTTGGCGTTCGAGCGCACCCAATCGAGCTCGGCGGAGAGGCGCTTGGCAAGCTTCGCGTCCTTCTTGCCCTGGACCTCGAGCCGCTCGTGCTTCTTCTCGAGATAGGTGGAGTAGTTGCCCTCGTAGGGGTAGAGGCGACCGCGGTCGACCTCGCAGATCCACTCGGCGACGTGATCGAGGAAGTACCGGTCGTGGGTGACGGCGAGCACGGCGCCGGGGTACTTCGCGAGGTGCTGTTCGAGCCAGAGCACGCTCTCGGCGTCGAGGTGGTTCGTGGGCTCGTCGAGGAGCAGGAGGTCGGGCTTCTGCAGCAGGAGTTGGCAGAGCGCCACGCGACGCTTCTCGCCGCCGGAGAGCACGGCGACGAGCTCATCGCCGGGCGGGCAGCGGAGCGCGTCCATCGCCTGCTCGAGCTGCGAGTCGAGATCCCAGGCGTCGGCGTGGTCGATGTCCTCTTGCAGGGCGCCCATCTCGGCGAGCAGGGCATCGAAGTCGGCGTCGGGGTCGGCCATCGCGAGCGAGATCTCGTTGAACCGGTCGAGCTTCGCCTTGATCGGACCGACGCCCTCCTGCACGTTCTCGAGCACGGTCTTCGTCTCGTCGAGCACGGGCTCCTGCATGAGGATGCCGACGGAGTAGCCGGGGGTGAGCTTCGCCTCGCCGTTGGATGGCTGGTCGAGCCCCGCCATGATCTTCAGGATCGTGGACTTACCGGCCCCGTTCGGGCCGAGGACGCCGATCTTCGCTCCGGGCAGGAACGCCATCGTCACGTCGTCGAGAATGACCTTGTCGCCGACCGCTTTGCGGGCGCGCACCATCGAGTAAATGTAATCAGCCATATCGCCTTCCAGTCTATGGGGATCACGCGAGCGACCCGTCCAGACGCGAGGTGGACGATCTGCCTACCAATCGATGGGGCGCGTCTCGCCGACGAGACAGGTGCCGGTGCCGAGCACCGGGCGAACCACTCCGTGGTAACCGCCCGATTTCGGCCCGTACTGGCCCACGAGGCATTCGCCTTTGAAGAGCACCGAGAATTGCACCGAGTCGGCTTGGAGGTCGACGGTGGTGCGATCGGCCGTCACCTGCATCTGCGACTTGTCGAACCCGGCGGCGACCAGCGCGTCGATGAAATCACGACCGCCGGCCCCAGGGTTCGCCGCGACGACGGCGAGGCCCACCGAATCGAAGAAGGCGAGGTTCTCGGATGCCGACAGTTCGGGCCGCAGCGCCGGTGGTGCACTCGGCTCGGGGCTGGGCGACGCAGACGGCGCCGTCGTCGTCGTCGGCGCGGGCGTCGGGTCGGGTGCCTGCGTCGTGCACCCGGCAACCCCGATGATGATCGCGACTCCGGCCATCGCCAGAGTCGCGGTTATGCCGATTCGCCGAGCCATTGTTCCCCTTGTCCGGCGGTGGCGACCGCCCGAGCCGAGTCTATGCAATGTACTCGACCTGCGCCCGGGCGGTCGCGCCGAGCGCGATCAGGAGGCGACTCCTGCGGATTCGAGCTCCCCGGCGGCCTCGAACGGCTCGAGCGCCGCAGCTGCATCGGTCGCTGCCACCTCGGCGGCCACGTCGGCATCCGGCTCCGCAGCGGTTCCCGCCACGCCGGGCCATGCACTTCCGTCGCCCGCGGCTGCGCCGGCGCGCTCGTCGTCGCCCCCTTCGGAGGCACGCGCGAGCCGCACCTTGGTGAACTTCGAGACACCCCACGTCAGGTCGTGACCGATCGCGTCGGCTTCGATCTCGACGGCGGTGCCCGACTTCTCGCCGGTCTCCCAGGCACGCAGCCGCAAGCGCCCGTGCACGACCACGCGCTCGCCCCGAACGATCGAGGTGCTCGCGTTGAAGGCGAGCTGGCGGAACGCCGAGACCGTGTACCAATTGGTCTCGCCGTCTTCCCACGTGCCCTTGCTGCGGTCGAAGTAGCGCCGGGTCGATGCCAGGCGGAAGGACGTGATCGCGAGCCCCTGGCTCGTGACGTGGTGCTTCGGGTCGCTTCCCACGACTCCGGTGACGGTGATGTTGTCGGTCATGTGCACTCCTCGGTTCGACACCGCCGGAATCGACGGCTCGCGGCATCCGGGGCGCCCTCGTGCCGGACGACGCCCCGGACCCGCGTCGCACCAGCATCACGCGCAGGCCGCAGCGCCGGCCGCGATCGGGGGCTCTCGTGCACGCGAGGTCGCTCGGCGGCGCTGTGGAGGAGAAGTGCGGCTAGGCGAGCACGTACTCGGAGTACGAGCGACGGATCTTGTTGACCTTCGGCAACGCGACGGCGAGGCAGTAGCCCTGACCGGGATTCTTGGCGAAGAAGTCCTGGTGGTACTCCTCGGCATCGTGGAAGGCGCCGAGCGGCTCGATCGTCGTGACGATCTCGCCGGGCCACCACTCGGCGGCCCGTGTGCGAGCCTGCTCGAAGCGCTCTCGCTGCTCGTCGTTCGCCGGGAACATCGCCGAACGATACTGGGTGCCCACGTCGGCCCCCTGGCGGTTCAGCTGCGTCGGGTCGTGCAGCGAGAAGAACACGTCGAGGATCACGTCGCGCGGGATGACCTCGGGGTCGAACTCGACCCTCACGGCCTCGGCATGACCGGTGGTGCCGGTGCAGACGGCCTCGTAGTCGGGATGCAGCGTCTGGCCGCCCGTGTAGCCCGACACCACACCGTGGACGCCGCGAAGCGTGCGGTACACGGCGTCGAGACACCAGAAGCAACCGCCGGCGAGAACGTAGCTTTCCATCGCTCTAGAGTATCTGGATGACCTATGTCGCCTCCCCCGAACGGTACGAACAGATGCGGTACAACCGCGTCGGACGAAGCGGCCTGAAGCTGCCGGCGCTCTCGCTCGGCCTGTGGCACAACTTCGGCCACGACCGACCGCTCGACACGCAGCGCGCGATCGTGCAGCGCGCCTTCGACCTCGGCATCACGCACTTCGACCTCGCGAACAACTACGGGCCGCCCGCCGGAAGCGCCGAGGAGAACTTCGGGCGCATCCTCGCGAGCGACCTCGCGCCCTATCGCGACGAGCTCATCATCTCGTCGAAGGCCGGGTACGACATGTGGCCGGGTCCGTACGGCGACTTCGGCTCCCGCAAGTACCTGCTCGCATCGCTCGACCAGAGCCTCGGCCGGCTCGGGCTCGAGTATGTCGACATCTTCTACTCGCACCGCCCCGACCCCGAGACGCCCATCGAGGAGACCATGGGCGCCCTCGCGACCGCGGTGCGCCAGGGCAAGGCCCTCTACGTCGGCATCTCGAACTACTCCCCCGACCAGACCCGTGCGGCGGCGGCGGCCCTCGAGGCCGAAGGGGTTCCGCTGCTCATCCACCAGCCGCGCTACTCGATGTTCGACCGGCACGTCGAAGACGGCCTCTTCCCGGCACTCGAGGAGGTCGGTGCGGCGAGCATCGTGTTCTCTCCGCTCGCCCAGGGGCTCCTCACCGATCGGTATCTCGCGGGCGAGGTGCCCTCCGGCTCACGAGCGGCCACGAGCCGATTCCTCTCGGCCGACCGCATCAGCCCCGAGTACCTCGAGCTCGCTCGAGCGCTCGACGGCGTCGCGCGCGAGCGGGGGCAGACCCTCGCACAGCTCGCCCTCAACTGGGTGCTCCGGCAACCGCTCGTCGCGAGCGCGATCATCGGCGCCTCGAGCGTCGCCCAGCTCGAGCAGAACGTCGCCGCCCTCGACGCTCCGCCCCTCACCGAAGAGGAGATCGCCCGCATCGAGCCACACGCCGTGCACGGCACGGCGATCGGCTGAACGGGCCTTCACTTCCGCATCGCGGTGCTGCGCTCGGCGTATCGGCTCGCTACGAAAGCGGCGGCGGATGTCGGTGGGCACCCATACTCTCGTGGCACACCCGCCGGCCGGCTGCGACGAGAGGAGCGACATGTCCGTCATCACCCTCGCGCGACCTCGCGAGCCGTTCCCCATCGACCTGCCCGGACTCCTGATCTCACCTGCAGGCCCCGGGCTCTGGCGCGTCGCCAAGCCTGCGGGAACGGTGCTCGGGCACATCGAGCGCCGCGATGCCGGCGGCGGTGTCGAGCGCTACCGTGCGAGACGCCTGCTGCCCGGCGCCATCCGCTCGATGGATCTCGGCGAATTCTGGTCTCCACGCGACGCCGCCGAGTGTTTCCGGTGACGGCGGTGAACTCGAACCGGGGCGCGCCGCGGCGGCTCGGGTCGCCCGTGCCGAGCGCGGGATAACCTACGGCCATGCAGTGGTGGAACGACATCTTCTCCTGGCTCTCGTCGAGCGCGGCCCGTCCAACGGTCTTCTCGGCGGTGGTGCTGTTCATCGCGGTCCTCGCCGCCGGACTCCTCGCCGCCTGGATCTCGAGCATCGCGATCAGACGCGTCGTCGCCCAGCGTGACCGCGAGGTCAAGTCCGCTGCGATCTCCGCCCTGGTCGATGCCGCGACCGAAGCCTCGGTATGGAATTCGCTGACTCCCCAAGAGCAAGTGCTCGCCGATCGGAACGTCGGTCAAGCCGACATCCTCATGCGACTGCTGCCGATTCGCGGCTCGGATGTCGCGGCGAACTGGGCTGCGCATCAGCTCCACGAGTTGAAGCGCGCCTCCGCCACGTTCGGGTACCAGCTCGATCCGGCGGTCGTGGAGTTCCGCGATCGACTCATCGAATGGCAGAAGCATCCGTCTCGCACGCGCCGCCAGTTCCAGAACGATCTCACCCGGTGGCGTTCGCAGCGGCCAGAGCCCGAGCATGCCGCGATCGAGGAGCAGGATGCCTGGGTCGCCGAGCAGCACCACGATCGCTACCGCGCGCCCATGAGCGTCGCCGAGAACACGGGTTCAGCGACGGCGCCGATGCGCACCTTCGAGACCGAGTCGCCCCGCTGACGACAGCGGCGGCGAGACCAACCGGTCGCGCCGTCTCAGATCCACCAGTCGTCGAACATCGAGACGGGCACCGCGCGCTTGTGGCGCGTCTGCAGGAACCTCGCCTCGATGAGCTCGGCGACGCCCGGGTCGATCTCGCGGCCCTCGAGGTACGCATCGATGTCGTGATACGTGAGGCCGAGGTTCGCCTCGTCGGCTTGGCCGGGGTCGCCGTCGAGCAGGTCTGCGGTCGGAACCTTGACCGACAGCCGTTCGGGGGCGCCGAGGTACTCGAGCAGGGCGCGGCCCTGCCGCTTGGTGAGGCCCGTCAGCGGCAGGATGTCGGCTCCGCCGTCGCCGTACTTCGTGAAGAACCCCGTGACCGCCTCAGCCGCGTGATCGGTGCCGACCACGAGCAACGCGCCCTCACCGGCGAGCGCGTACTGCGAGACCATCCGCATGCGCGCCTTCACGTTGCCTTTCCCGAAGTCGCTGAGGGCGACTCCGTTGGCGTCGAGGAACTCCTCGAGGAGCCCGTCGACCCCCCGCTTGATGTTGAAGACGACCGTCTCGTGGGGTTCGACGAAGCCGAGGGCGAGCTGCGCGTCGACCTCGTCGTGCTGCACGCCATAGGGCAAGCGCACCGCGACGAACCGAGCAGCGTCGCCTTCGGCGATGAGCTCATCCACGGCGAGCTTGCAGAGTCGTCCGGCAAGGGAGGAGTCCTGCCCGCCGCTGATGCCGAGGATGAACCCCTTCGCCCCGGTGGTGCGGGCGTAGGCCTTCAGGAAATCGATGCGCGAGCGAACCTGCTCGGCTGGGTCGATGACCGGACTGACATTGAGTTCCGCGATGATTCGCGACTGCAGGTCTCGCATGTCAAGACGATACCGCTGGCATGTTTCCCGCGCGAAACACGGCGCGTCGCGGCATCCGCTCGCCTTCCCTGTCAAGCCGGGCGGCTCGGATAGCATCGCGGCAGGCGCACACCGCTGCGCCGGCAGGAGGCGCGGCGTGGAGGTGTCCCTCGGCACGATGGTGCTGATGCCGGCGATCGCCGTCGCAGCGCCGCTCCTCGTGCGCGCGATCGGCCGCTGGGCGGCGATTCCCCTCGTCGTCTTCGAGATCGTGCTCGGCCTGCTGCTCGGACCTGCCCTGCTGGGCTGGGTCCGGCCCGACGACTTCACGGGCCTCCTCGCCGACTTCGGCCTCGCGATGCTCTTCTTCCTCGCCGGCAACGAGATCGACTTCCGTACGATCCGCGGCAGGCCGATCTCCCGTGCCGCGATCGGATGGCTCATGTCGCTCGCCGCGGGCATCGGCATCGCGGCACTCCTGGCGCCGGATCTCTCGGCCGCCGTCTTCATCGGCATCGCCCTCACCTCGACGGCGCTCGGCACGATCATGCCCGTACTGCGCGACTCGGGCGACCTGCGCACTCCGTTCGGCGTCGCCGTCATGGCGCTCGGCGCGGTCGGCGAGTTCGGGCCGCTCCTCGCGATCTCGCTGTTCCTCAGCGGTCGTTCGGAGCTGCTCGCGGCGGGGTTCCTCATCGCGTTCGCCGTGGTCGCCGGGCTCGCGATCTGGCTCGCCTCGCGCGGCATCGGGCGGGGCATGCACGCGACCATCGCCGCGACCCTGCACACGAGCGGGCAGTTCGCGGTGCGCCTCGTGGTGCTCGTGCTGCTGTCCCTCGTCGCGCTCAGCATCCTGCTGGGCCTCGACATGCTGCTCGGGGCATTCACGGCCGGCGTGATCTACCGGATCCTGCTCACGGGGGCCCCTCCGCATGACGCCGAGATCGTCGAGACGAAGATCGAGGCGCTCGGATACGGGTTCCTCGTGCCGGTCTTCTTCATCAACACCGGGGTGACCTTCGATCTGGCGGCACTGTTCGCCGACGCGCGCACCCTCGTGTTGCTGCCAATCTTCCTCGTGCTGTTCCTCGTCGTGCGCGGGCTTCCGTCGATGCTCGCCGCACCACCCGGATCGAGCCGACGCGACCTCGCGGCGACGGCGCTCTTCGGCGCGACCGGGCTGCCGATCATCGTGGCCGTCTCGGCGATCGGCGTCGATGAGCGATATCTCCCGAGCGGCACGGCCGCCGCCCTCGTCGGCGCCGGCATGCTCTCGGTGCTGCTGTTCCCGCTCATTGCGCTCGCCCTGAGACAGCGGCGATCGAGGGGCGCCGACCGGTCTCCGGTCGACGACCTCCACACGCCGACTGCGGGCTGATCCGACCGAGGCCGGTATGCTGGCCATGCCGGCCCCCGTAGCTCAGCGGATAGAGCAGCAGCCTTCTAATCTGTCGGTCGCAGGTTCGATTCCTGCCGGGGGCACCGCAGCGATCGTCTCAATGGCTCGTCGTCAGCCTCGATCGAGCGAGCGAACACCGGCGGCGGCATCCGTGGGCTGGTATCTCATGTCGGCCGCTCGCCGCGGATCGAACGCCGACATGAACTCGCGCTCGTTCGGCACCCAGACGTCATCCCACAGGTGATCGTGGTCGTGGCCGGCCGCACGGTCGCGCTCCTTCCCGCGAGCCGTCGCGGTCTCGAGATCCACATCGACCCAGATCCGCAGGTCGATCGCGCCGTGCAGCTCGGGATGGAACAATCCGACGCCGTCGACGACGAGCACCTCTGCAGTGGGGAGCGACTCGGGTGCACCGAGCTCGCCGCGCTCCCAGTCGAATCGCCGGAACTCCGATGCACGTCCTTCCCGGAACGGGTCGAGCACCTCACGGCGAAGGCGCAGTCGATCGACTCCGTCCCACTCGCCCGAACGACGATGCGATCGATCAGGGTCGAGGAAGTCATCCCCGCGAATCCGGGCGATCGCCGGCACAGTGGAGACGAGGAACCGGGTGAGTGTGGACTTGCCGGAGCCGCCGAAGCCCGACACACCGACGACGATGCGCGACCGTTGGCGTCGCAGCGCCTCGATCGCCTGCACGACGTCTTCCAGTGTGGACACCACGCCAGCCTATGAGCCGGATGACCCGCATCGCACGCCGTCGAGCGGTGTCGCACGCCGTCGGACGGTGTCGCAGCCCGCCGGTAGACTCACCGCATGGCATCACCGAGCGACCGACTGGTCTGGATCGACTGCGAAATGACCGGCCTCGACCTCGATGTCGATGAGCTCGTCGAGATCGCGGTCGTCATCACCGACTACGACCTGACTCCTGTCGACGCGGGACTCAGCATCGTGATCAAGCCCGATGCGAGCGCGCTCGAGTCGATGGGCGAATTCGTGCGCACGATGCACACCGAGTCTGGCCTCATCGAGGAGATCCCCAACGGTGTGAGCGTGGCCGAGGCGGAGTACGAGGTGCTCGAGTACGTGTTGAAGCATGTGCCCGACGAACAGAAGGCGCCGCTCGCCGGCAACTCGATCGGCACCGACCGCGCGTTCCTCACGAAGTACATGCCGCGACTCGATGCACACCTGCACTATCGCAACGTCGACGTGTCGTCGATCAAGGAGCTCGCGAAACGCTGGTACCCGCGTGCGTACTTCAACTCCCCCGCCAAGAACGGCGGTCACCGCGCCCTCGCCGACATCCTCGAGTCGATCCGCGAGCTCGAGTACTACCGCCGCGCGCTCTTCGTGGCGGCGCCCGGTCCCACCAGCCAGGACCTCCAGGCGCTCGCGACCTCAGTGGTGGACGAGTTCGACAGCAAGTTGTAGTAGTCTCTTTGAGTTGCCTGATCACTCCGGTGGTCGTCACATGGTGGGTATAGCTCAGTCGGTAGAGCGCCTGGTTGTGGTCCAGGAGGTCGCGGGTTCAAGCCCCGTTACTCACCCCAATTGCCCCTAGTCAGTTGCCTGATCCCGTTGGCCTCGATCGGAGCTGGTCGTGGAACTCGATGCCGAGGCTTTCGAAGCGATCGTCGTCGACGAGCTCGACGAATTGCCAGATGACATGGTCGACGGACTCGAGAACGTCGTCTTCGTCGTCGAGGATCGCCCCGAAGACGGCACCCTCGACCTGCTCGGGCTCTACGACGGCTGGGCGCTCACCGAACGCGACCGCTACGGCTTCGGCGAGACCCCCGACCGCATCGTGCTCTACCGTGAGCCGCTGCTCGCGATCTCGAGCGACGAGGAGCAACTGCGCGAGGAGATCCACGTCACCCTCGTGCACGAGATCGCGCACTTCTACGGCATCGACGACGTCCGCCTGCACGAGCTGGGCTGGGCATGACGACGCTCGGGATACGCTGATTCCATGAGCCTCGCCCCCGGCCGCATCGTCGGCATCATCGTCGGCGCGCTCGCGATTCTCGGCATCGGGGTCTACGGCCCGGCGATGCTCCTCGGCCCCCTCCCCGATGTCATGGTGAAGGTCGAAGGAGCCGCGGATGCCGCCGGCGAACCCGCAGCTCCCATCGTGCTGCCCGGCACCGGCGCCAACGCGCTCGCGGTCATCGCCGACGACGGCTCGGCCGAGACGCTCGCCCTCGGCGGCGAGGCGGGCGTGGTGCCGATCGGTGGAGCGGCGAAACTCGTGGCAGTGCTCGCCACCCTCGAATCGCTGCCCCTGCCCGATGAGGGCGCCGGACCCGGCATCCCCATCGGTCCAGCCGACTACACCGACTACCTGAGGTACTCGGGCGAGGGCTCGCGCACCCTGCAGGTGTCGCCCGGCGAGACCTGGACGGAGCGCGACGTCGTGCGGGCCGTGCTGCTCGCGTCGAGCAACAATCACGCCGACACGCTCGTGCGCTGGGCGTTCGGCGGCGTGGAGCCCTACGTCGCGGCGGCGAACGAGTGGCTTGCCGAGAACGGCTTCGAATCAACCCGGGTCGATGACGCCACCGGGCTCTCGGGCGACAACGTCGGCACGGCCGAGGAGCTCACTCGCCTCGTGGCACTCGCCCTCGCCGACCCCGAGATCGCCGAGATCTTCGACGGGTCGGCGACCCCGACCCCCACCCCGGGCACCCGGAACGTGCCCGACATCGCCGCGCACCTCGAAGGCGATGGCGTGCGCTCGATCTCCCGCAGCTTCACCGATCAAGCCGGCCTCTGCTTGCTCTTCACCGCCGAGATTCCCGGTGCAGAGGGTGACGAACCACGGCGGATCGTCGGCGCGATGCTCCGCATGCCCGACTACGAGACGCTCGATCCGGCCGTGCTCGCGGCCCTCGAATCCACGAAGGTCGCGGCGCAACCGATCACCGTGATCACCTCGGGAACTGCGTACGCCGAGGTCGAGGCGCCGTGGGGCGATCGCGGTGAGGTCGTGGCGTCGACCACGCGCACGGCGGTCGCCTGGGGCACGGCGCTCGGCGAGACATCCGTCACCGTGGAGCCGTTCTCGACGGCGGCGAAGGGCCGCGATGTGGGCCGCGCTGCGGTGTCGACCGCCACGGGAGAGATCGCGTCACCGCTCGAGCTCAGCGCCGACATCCGCGATCCCGGGCCGTTGTGGCGCCTGAGTCATCCGGTCGAGCTCATCTCGGCGTTCGTCGCCGACCAGGAGAGGTGAACGGGCATCCGATTCGAGCTGCGCAGGCTCATGCTGCGCCGGATGCCTCAGTCGTTCTCGTCGTCGGACTCCACCGGATCTGAGTCGTCGGCGTCGAAGCGGAAGCGCACACGAAGCTGACCGTTCACCTCCCGCTGCTCGACGGCGTCGTACCAGAACACCGACTCGAGGCCGTCGACCGCGGCGAACATGCCGACTCGTGACTCGGGCTTGCCTCCGACGAGTACGCGATGCTCGAACTCCCCTTCGAGCGGCCCGTCGATGAACTCCGCGACGTATTGTGCACCTGCGGTCTCTGCAGTCATGTGACTACCGTATCCCTCACGCGCGTGCGGCGGCAGACGGCGCGCTCTGCGCAGATGCCGGCTCCAGGCGCCCGTCATCGGTGCGGCGCACGTGGATCGAGGCCCGCCGCTCGGGGACGGCGCGATGCACGTACCGCCGCCACTGCCGCTCCCAGATGGCCCAGAACGGGTCGTACCGGCCACCGTCACGTTCGAGTGCACGCCGCTTGCGGAGGGCATCTGGGGCCGCCACCCACACGTGCACCGCATTCGGCGCGAGCGCACCCGCGGCGAACGCCCCGCACCCTTCGATGATGAGCGCACGGCCCGGACGTCGTCGCTCGAGGGCGCCCGGAGCATCGGCCGCCCAGTCCCAGCGAGTCCAGCGACCGACGCCGCCTCGACGCAGCGGCGGAACGAGCGTGCGGGCGAGGTCGGATCCGGCGCGAGCCAGCCCGTTCCAGCCACGGTACGCGTCGTCGAGGCGCACGAGCGACGGCGCCGGGCCCGGCCAGCGATCGAGCACGGCATCCGCGAGCGTGCTCTTGCCCGCGCCGCTCGGGCCGTCGATGAGCACGATCGGCGCGCGGCGGCCCCGTACCGCGGCGAGGATGCCGCGCACGGCGGAAGCAGCGACGATCGGCTCGAATGGAGAGTCGGATGCCTCTGCAGTGACGGCATCGGCGTGGGCGACGGCGACGGCCGGTGGCCGCCCCGGCGGGTCGTCCCTCACGCCCACACCGGGTGGAAGGTGCCCGCCCACACTGCGACGGCGATCGCGATCGCGGCGATCGCGGTGGCGATCACGAGCAGCGCGACATCGGGAATGCCGACCCGCGACTGGCGCGCCCAGGTGCGTTGGATGTCGGAGCCGAAGCCCCGCGCTTCCATCGCCGTTGCGAGCTTGCTGCCCCGCCGGATCGCGAGCACGAGGAGCGCGAATGCCATCGTCGCGATGCGCCGCAGCGTCCGGTGGTCGCCGATGCCGCGCGCCCGGCGCGAGAGCGCCATGGCTCGCCAGTCCTCGACGAAGAGGCCGACAAGGCGCGTCGCCGCAAGCGCACCGAGCACGAAACGCGACGGCAGTCGTGCGATCTGAGCGAGGCCGTCGGCGAGTTCCGTTGGATCGACCCGAAGGAACAGCAGCGCGGCAGGCAGGCCGATGGCGAGCACGCGCACGGTGATCGCGAGTGCGAGATCGATCGACCCGTCGGTGACGCGGGCGAGCCAGAAGCTCCAGTACTCGGTGCCCGCGGGACGCCCGTAGAGCAGCATGCTGACGCCGGCGACCGGCGCGGCGAGCAGGATCGGCCACGTGCGCGCGATGAGGAGTCGCGGTGTGACCCCGGCCACGGCGAAGAGCAGCAGCTGGATGCCGAGGGCCACGGCGGCGCTCAGCCAATCGACGGTCAGCAGGAGCGGCGTCGTGAGCACCATCACCGCCGCCAGGCGCGTGACCGGGTTGACCGCATCGATGAACCGGAGTCGCGGTGCGGCTGGAACGGCGCCGACCGCCGGTGCCGTCGCGTTCGCGCTCATACGGCACCTCCGGACGGGCGCGACGCGACGGTCTCGGCCGATCCGGCAAGCTCGAGCCGATGATCGCCGAGTACTTCACGGAACGCCGCATCGTGCGTGACCGAAAGCAACGTCACGCCATCGTCGACGAGGTCGCGCAGGAGCCGTACAAGTTCGAGCCACGTGACCCTGTCTTGCCCGAAGGTCGGTTCATCGAGAATCACGACGCGAGGACGGGCGACGAGCACTGAAGCGACCGACAGTCGTCGTTGCTCGCCCCCCGACAGTGTGAAGGGATTGGCCCCGGCGAGCCGATCGAGCCGGAGCCTCGTGAGCACGTCGTCGGTTCGGGTCTCGATCTCGGCCGCAGGCAGGCCGAGAGCGCGCGGGGCCACCGCTATCTCACCACGCACGGTCGAGGCGACGAACTGGTGCTCGGGCTCTTGGAACACCGTGCCGATGCGGGTCAGCAACTCACGCGAGCGCCACCGGATGGGGGCCGATCCAAGGCTCGACGCCAGCGAATCAGATGCCGCGACGCGGCCGGAGAGCGGCGCCAGCAGCCCGCCGAGGGTGAGCGCCAACGTCGACTTGCCGGCGCCGTTGGGTCCGGTGAGCACCGTGGAGCATCCGTCGGGAAGCGAGACGTCGAGGCCCGCCCGTACGACAGCACCGCGTCGACGTCCGATGGCGAGTTGCTCGCCGACGAGGATCGACTCGGTCGGGCACCTCCTCGCTGGATCGACCCCGCCCACGATCGGAAGCGGCACGCCCGGGACCCACACGCCTGCGGCGAGGAGCGCATCCCGGTGCCGTTCGAGCACCTCCGCCGGCGGCCCATCGGCCAGGACCCGCCCGTCGGCGCCGAGCACGACCACCCGGTCGACGAGATCGAGCCAGACGTCGACGCGGTGTTCGACGACGACGAAGGTGGCACCGATGCGGTCGAGCACGCGTGCGACGGCGTCGCGCACCTCGCTGACGCCCGAAGGATCGAGGTTCGCGGTGGGTTCGTCGAGGAGCAGGAGACCTGGCCGCATGGCGATCGCGCCGGCGAGGGCGAGCCGCTGCTTCTGCCCGCCCGAGAGCGCCGAGGTGGGATGCGCGAACGGCAGCTCGAGTCCCACGGCGTCGAGTGCCTCGCCCACTCGCCGCCAGATCTCGTCGCGCGGCACACCGAGGTTCTCGCAGCCGAACGCCACGTCGTCGCCGACCCGAGCAAGGATCACCTGGGAGTCGGGATCCTGCAACACGAGGCCCGCCCGCCCACGTGCCGCACCCGCCGCAGCACCGTCGATGAGCAACCGTCCGCGCTGCTCGCCCTCGTCATCACCGCCGTGCACGCCGGCCAGGGCATGCAGGAGCGACGACTTGCCGGACCCGGACGGACCGAGCAGGAGCACTCGCTCCCCCGGCTCGATGACGAAGTCGATGCCGTCGATCGCCCATCGGATGCGGCCGGCGTGACGCCAGCCCCAGCCGCGAGCCTCGACGCGGACGGGTCGTTGTGCCAGCGAGGATTCCGACATGGGTCAGACCCGCTCGGTCACGTCCCGCCCTGCTGCGAAGCGGTGCAATGCACCGGTCGCGGCAAGCGCACGTACCACGAGCCAGCCGAGGAGGCCGGCGAGGATCGCGCCCGAGATCACCACTGCGACGAAGTAGAGCCCGAGGAACTCGGCCGACTTCTGCAGGTTGCCCGAGAGGAAGAGCTCGAGGGTCCAGGCCGCCGCGCCGGCGGCCGCACCGGCGAGCACGGCCTGCAGCACGCCGAAGCGCTTGTACCGGAACGCCGCGAAGACGAGTTCGGCGCCGAGACCCTGCGCGAGCCCCGAGTAGATCGTCTCGATGCCCCACTGGTTTCCGACGAGCGCGGAGACGACCGCGGCGAGGAGCTCGACGAAGAGCGCCGCGCCGGGCTTGCGGATGATGAGCCCGCCGAGCACGCCGCCGATGAGCCAGATGCCCACGGCGACACCGCCGAGACCCGGCGTCACGGCGTCGGCCGCGACGAACCAGGCGTAGCCGACGTTGTTCCAGAACAGGAAGACGAGGCCGGTCGCGACGCCGATGACGCTCGCGACGACGATGTCGACGACTCGCCAGCCAGAACGTGACGGGCTGGCCGCCGGCGTGGTCTCGGCGGTGTCGGAGTTGGTTGCGTTGTGCACTGACGTGCCCTTTCGATTCGTGGAAAGAGGCACGGGATTGAGATGTGATGCCCTCCCTGCGCTGGCATTACCCAGATCAGGTTCGACGGTCGAAGGTTGAGAACCTTCCTCTCAGCCCGGCTCACCGGACTCCCGTGTTCGACACCGAGTATACGCCGCGGAGTTCGCCGACTTGCGACGACCGGCAGTCTGGATGACGCCGTGCGACAGCAACGACGACGCAACGGCGCAGGGCTGCGCTGCGAGCCGTCAGCGCTTGAGCGCGCGGATGACCACCTTCAAGGCCTTGCCCGTCACCCAGATGAGCGGCGTCGCGACGAGCATCAGCCCGATGAGGTTCGGCTCGAAGCGCACGTCGCCTCCGCGACCGATGTATGCGCCGATCGGAATGGAGACGCCGCCTCCGCCGCCTCCACTGCCCTGGTCGCCCTTCTCGTCGCTCCCACCGCCACCGCCGAAGCCGTAGTAGCCGAGCGCCACCGGAACCACCTTGGTGCCGTCGATGTCGAGTGTCTCGCCGTAAGACGTCTTCACGCCGACGCCGGAAACGGTCTCTGCGAGTTCCAGTACGAGTTCAGCCATGCGGGCAACGCTACTCGGGGATGCCGCGGCCTACCAGCCCCACCCTGCCGCCGCGGTCGACGCGTCGTCGTCACCATCGGCACGCGATTGCTCATCACGTGCCTCGCCTCGCTCACCTGCCTCGCCCCGCTCGCCTCGCTCACCTCTGCGGCCGACGAGGGTTGCCGGACGCACCGACCCCTTGCCGAACTTCGCCGTGACCTCGTCGATCGTGCGCTCGGCGTCGCGCCACTCCTCGTCTGGATCCCACAGCATCGCGCCGCTGCCCGACACCTGCAGGTGCTCGGCGCGCACGCCGATGAGCCGGATGCGCTGCCCGTCGCCGATGAGCTCGGTGAGCGCTTCGGATGCCTCGTCGTAGATGCGGCGCGCGACATCGGTGGGCTCGGCCAGCGTGCGCGACCGCGTGACCGTGCGGAAGTCGCCGTAACGGAGCTTCAGCACCACGGTGCGGCCGACGAGGCCGGCCTTGCGCAGCCGCACACCGACATTGTCGGCGAGACGGAGCAGCTCGCGGCGGATGTCGACAGGATCGGTGAGATCGTAGCCGAACGTGTTCTCGTGGCCGATGCTCTTCTCGACGCGGGTCGTGTGCACGTCGCGCGGATCGATGCCGTTCGCGAGCCGCTCGAGCCTCGATGCGAGCGCCGGACCGACTGCGCGCACGAGTGCGTCGTGCGGCATCGTGGCGACGTCGCCGACGGTGCGGAGCCCGAGCCTGAGGAGCGACTCCTCGGTGACCCGGCCGACGCCCCACAGCGCCGAGACCGGCAGCGGATGCAAGAAGGCGACGGTGTCGGCGGCCGGTACGACGAGCATGCCGTCGGGCTTCGCGCGGCTCGAGGCGACCTTCGCGACGTACTTGGTCGCCGCGACCCCGACGGAGCAGGTGAGCCCGGTCTCGGCGCGCACGCGCTCACGGATGGTCCAGGCGATCTCGGCCGGACTGCCGTGCAGGCGCCTGGCTCCCGACACATCGAGGAACGCCTCGTCGATGGAGAGCGGCTCGACCAGTGGCGTGAGCTGCTCGAAGATCGCCATGACCTGCTTGGAGTACTTCGCGTAGCTCGCGTAGTCACCGCGGAGCACGATGGCGTTCGGGCAGCGCTGCAACGCGATCGACATCGGCATCGCGGAGTTCACGCCGAATCGACGCGCCTCATAGCTCGCGGCGGCCACGACGCCGCGACCGGCGGTGCCGCCGACGAGCACGGGCTTGCCGCGCAACTCGGGGCGGGTGAGCAGTTCGACCGAGACGAAGAACGCGTCCATGTCGACGTGCAGGATCGGCGTCGCGGAGTCGTCGACGGGACCCGTCGTGACCTGACGCGACGAGCCGTCTTGCTTGCTCATGCTGCGACCCTAACCCGTGCCGCCGTCATCGGCTTCCACGCGGCGCACACCTGATCTGCTCAGAAGCCGAAGTCGCCGCCACCACCGAAATCGCCACCGCCGAAGTCGCCGAATCCGCCTCCGCCGTCGTACCCACCCGCGTCGGCACCGGATGCATCCGCCGAACCGGCATCGGCACCGGATGCATCGGCAGCACCGGTGTCGGCTCCAGCATCACCACCCGTGTCGGTGCCGGCATCGGCGGACGACGCGTCGGGCAGGAACGCCTGGGCGATCGCGGAACCCACGACGACGCCGGCGATCGCGCCGAGCATCGAACCGCCGAACATCGAGCCGAACGACGGGCCGCCCATGTTCCCGCGGCCCTCGGCGGCGTTGCCGCCGGCGAACGCGCGCTCCATGGTTCCCGGAGAGCGGACCTCGGCGCGCGTGGCGGCGCGGGCGAGCACGGACGGTTCGTCGGAGGCGATGCGTTCACCGGGCGGCGCCTGCTCCGCGAGCGTGCGGTAGACCTCGGCGCGCTGCTCAGGGGTGAGCTTCGCGAACGCCTCGGCGTGCACCGCCTCGATCGATTCGGGCGGAGCCGTACGCAGCAGGTAGCGGTAGCGCTCGATGGCCAGTTCATCCTCGCTCAGCTGCGGCGGGGGCGGCACTGGCCGCCCCTGCTGTGCAGCTCGGTCATCGGATGCGCCGAACAGGCGGTCCAGGAAGCCCATGATGTCCTCTTCACTCGTTGTCTGGGGACGCCCAATATACGGTCGCGAGCATTGAGCCGACTGTGAGTCCGGGATGCCTCGAGGCGGGCCACGCCGACGCTCCCTCGGTTCGCCCGTGTCGCCGCCTCCCTGCATCGTGTTCGTGCCAGACTTGCAGTAGGCAAGCCAAGTCACGCCGGAGGAGCCGTGAGCGAGTCGAGCGCATCGTATCCCGCGGGCCTCGTCCCCGGTGCGGCAACGCGTGATCCAGTCATGGACCTCGTTCGAGTGCTCTGCGTGGCCGTCGTCGTGGTGGGCCACATGCTCATGGTCGGCGCGGCGGTGATCCCCGGACGCGGCCTCGTCGTCGAGCGCACGCTGCTCGAGACGGACTGGATCGGCCCGGTTTCGTGGATCGCCCAGATCATGCCGCTGTTCTTCGTCGTCGGCGGCTTCGCGGGTATCGGCGCGTGGCGACGATTGGCGGCCTCTGGCGGAACCGCGGCCGACTACATCCGATCACGCATTCTCAGGCTCGCGCGCCCCTCGATCGCCCTGTTCGCAGCCCTCGCGGTCGCCGTGCTCGTGATGCATCTCACGGGTGTGGACCCGGCTGCCATCCGTCTCATCGGCCTCGGCATCTCGTCGCCGCTCTGGTTCCTCGCGGCCTATGCATTCGCGCAGGCCTACCTCCCGGGGCTCGCGACGCTCCACGCCCAGGCTCCCCGGCGGACGCTTGCCGCCTTGGCAACGGGCGCCGTGCTCTGCGATGTCCTGCGATTCTCCACCGGCATCGAGGCGCTCGGCCTCCTCGACATGACGTTCGTCTGGCTGTTCGCGCAGCAGTTGGGGTTCTGGATCGCCGACGGATGGTTCCGCGCCAGATCCCGCGCCACGGTCGCCGCACTCGGGGCCGGTGCGTACCTGTTTCTCGTCGGCCTCGTCGCCGTCGGATACCCGGGCAACATGCTCGACAACCTCTATCCGCCGACCTTCGCGATCGTCGCTCTCGCCGTCGGACAGACCTGTCTGCTGGTGCTCGCGTATCCAGCACTGGAACGTCTCACCGCCGTGCGTCCGCTGCGGTTCGTCGTGCAGACGGTCGGCTCGCGCCTGATGACGATCTACCTGTGGCACCTGCCGGTGCTCGCGCTCATCGTCGGCCTCCTCCTGCTCACGCCATTGCCGACCCCGGCATCCGGTTCTGCCGAGTGGTGGCTCACGAGGCCGCTGATCTTCGTCGTCATGGTCGGTGTGCTCATCGTGATTTCGATGCTGCTCGGCGGGTTGGAACGTGCCTCATCCGCACCTGTTCACGGCGCATCGGATGTTTCGACCGGGCTCGCGGCCGGACTCATGGTGATCCCGTCATTCAGCGTGATCGTCTTCGGACTCCCCTTCGCGGTCGCGGCATCGAGCGCGCTCGTGCTCGGGGCGGCCGTGCTGCTCCTGAGTCCGCACCGCGCGAGCCTGCCCGAGCGCGGCCCGAGTGCCGTGACCCCGTAGAGCACGGTTGCAAGCCGCTCTCCGCAGCCGAACCGGTCGGACCACGTCGGAACGCTCGGGCGTGGTGTCAGCTCTGAGCGCGCTCCAGCACGAGTTCACGCACGCGCGCGGCATCCGCCTTGCCATGCATCGCCTTCATGACCGCGCCGATCACGGCACCCGCGGCCTGCACCTTGCCGTCGCGGATCTTCGCGAGCACGTCGGGCTGGGAGGCGAGCGCGTCGTCGATCGCGGAGATGAGCGCGCCGTCGTCGGACACGACGGCGAGACCGCGAGCCTCCACGATCTGTTGCGGAGAGCCCTCACCGGCAGCGACGCCCTCGAGCACCTGGCGGGCGAGCCGGTCGGTGAGCACGCCGGTCTCGATGAGCGCCGCGAGCTCGGCGACCTGTGCAGGCGTCGCGAGTTCGGCTGCGTCTCGACCCTCGGCGTTCGCGACGCGCGTGAGCTCGCCGGTCCACCACTTTCGAGCGGCAGCAGGCGATGCTCCGGCCGCGATCGTCTCGGTCACCTCGGCGAGGAGTCCGCCGTTCACGACGTCCTTGAACTCGAGGTCGGTGAAGCCCCACTCGTCTTTCAGGCGACGGCGTCGCGCAGCGGGCGGCTCGGGGAGCGATGCCCGCAGCTCATCGACGAGCTCGCGCGTCGGCACCACGGGCAGCAGGTCGGGCTCGGGGAAGTAGCGATAGTCGTCGGCGTCGGACTTGGGCCGCCCCGCGCTCGTCGTGCCGGTGTCCTCATGCCAGTGGCGCGTCTCCTGGATGATCGAGCCGCCCTTGGCGAGGATCGCCGCCTGGCGCTGGATCTCGTACCGCACCGCACGCTCGACCGACCGCATCGAGTTGACGTTCTTCGTCTCGGTGCGCGTGCCGAGCTTCTCCTGGCCGCGAGGACGCAGCGAGACGTTGGCATCGCAGCGCAGGTTGCCGCGTTCCATGCGGGCCTCGGAGATGCCGAGCGAGCGCACGATGTCGCGGATCGTCGCAACATAGGCACGCGCGAGCGCGGGGGCATCCGCCTCGGCCCCGATGATCGGCCGCGTGACGATCTCGACGAGAGGAACGCCGGCGCGGTTGTAGTCGACGAGCGAGTACTCGGCACCCTGGATGCGGCCGGTCGACCCGCCCACGTGCGTGAGCTTACCCGCGTCCTCCTCCATATGCGCGCGCTCGATCGGCACCGTGAAGCTGCGGCCGTTCTCGAGCTCCACCTCGACCGAGCCGTCGAACGCGATCGGCTCGTCGTATTGCGAGATCTGGTAGTTCTTCGCGAGGTCGGGGTAGAAGTAGTTCTTGCGTGCGAATCGGCTCGACGGGGCGATCTCGCACCCGAGCGCGAGCCCGAGGCTGATCGAGTACCGCACCGCTTGGCCGTTGACGACCGGGAGCGAGCCCGGGAGCCCGAGGCACACCGGCGTGATGAGCGTGTTCGGGTCGGCGACGTGGAACTCCGCGTTGGCGGGGTTCGGCGCGGCCGAGAACATCTTCGTCTTGGTGTTCAGCTCGACGTGGACCTCGAGGCCGATGACCGGCTCGAATCGTTCGAGCGCGGCGTCGAAGTCCATCAGTTCTGCACGCGCCATCAGAGTGCGCCCTCCTCGGTCGCAAAGAGCTCATGTCGGGAGAGGTCGGGCGCCCGGTCGAGCAGCGGCCCGCCCCATTCGGCGAGCAGCAGCTGCTCGAGCGCTCCGCCCACGTTGTAGAGTCGCGCATCCTCCCGCGCAGGAGCGAGGAACTGGATGCCGACGGGCAGTCCGTCTTCGGGGGCGAGGCCGACGGGCAGGGAGATGCCGGGCACGCCGGCGAGGTTCGCGGGGATCGTGGCGACGTCGTTGAGGTACATCGCGAGGGGATCGTCGAGCTTCTCGCCGAGCTTGAACGCCGTGGTCGGCGCAGTCGGCGTGGCGAGCACGTCGACGGTCGTGAACGCGGCGTCGAAGTCGCGCTGCACGAGCGTGCGCACCTTCTGGGCGCTGCCGTAGTACGCGTCGTAGTACCCGGCCGAGAGCGCGTAGGTGCCGAGGATGATGCGTCGCTTGACCTCGGGGCCGAAGCCGGCCTCACGCGTGGCGGCCATGACCTGCTCGACCGTGCCGCCGCCGTCGGGCGTGACCCGCAGGCCGAATCGCACGGAGTCGAACTTCGCGAGGTTCGACGAGGCCTCGGCGGGCATGATCAGGTAGTAGGCGGCGACCGCGTACTCGAAGTGCGGCGCGCTCACCTCGACGATCTCGGCTCCATTGCGCTCGAGCAACTCGAGCGCCTCGTGGAAGCGCGAGCGCACCCCGGCCTGGAAGCCTTCGGAGTCGAGCTGCTTCACGACGCCGATGCGCAGGCCCGAGACATCCGCTCGCCTGACGGCCTCGGCCATCGACGGCCAGGGCTCGGGAATCGACGTGGAGTCGAGCGGGTCGTATCCGCCGATGATGTCGTGCAGGAGTGCCGAGTCGAGCACCGTGCGTGAGACGGGGCCCACCTGGTCGAGCGACGAGGCGAGGGCGATCGAGCCGTAGCGGCTGACCCCGCCGTACGTGGGCTTCACGCCGACGGTGCCCGTGACGTGGGCGGGCTGGCGGATGGAGCCGCCGGTGTCGCTGCCGAGCGCGATGGGCGCTTCGAAGGCTGCGACGGCTGCCGCGGAGCCGCCGCCCGAGCCGCCGGGGATGCGCTCGAGGTCCCAGGGGTTGTGGGTGGGTCCGTAGGCGGAGTGCTCAGTCGACGAGCCCATCGCGAACTCGTCCATGTTGGTCTTGCCGAGGGGCACGAGGCCCGCGTCGCGCACGCGCTGCACGGGCGTCGCGTCGTAGGGAGGGATCCAGCCCTCGAGGATGCGGGAGCCGCTCGTCGACGGCATGCCCTTCGTGACGAGCACGTCTTTGATCGCGATCGGCACGCCCGCGAGCGGGCCCAGGGCCTCGCCGGCGGCACGGCGGCGGTCGAGGTCGGCGGCGGTCTCGATGGCCCGCTCCCCCTCGACGTGGAGGAAGGCGTGCACGGCGCCGTCGACGGCGGCGATGCGGTCGAGGTGGGCTCGCGTCGCCTCGACGGACGACACGTCGCCCGCGGCGATGCGCGCGCCGAGCTCTGCGGCCGTGAGCCGGATGAGGTGCTCGCTCACTGCTCCTCCCCCAGGATCGCCGAGACCACGAAGCGGCTTCCATCGGACTCGGGCGCACCCGAGAGTGCCTCGTCGACCGTGAGGGTGTGCCCCACGACATCGTCGCGGAACACGTTCTGCAACGGAATCGGGTGATTCGTCGGCAGCACGTCGGGGGTGGCGACTTCGCTCACCTGTTCGACGGCGTGCATGATCTGCACGAGCTCCTTCGTGAGGTGCTCGATCTCTTCGTCGGTGAGCGCGATGCGCGCGAGGTTCGCGAGATGCGCGACCTGCTCCGCATTGATTTCGGACATGCTGCTCCGTCGGTTCGGGATGGGATGCACCGATTCTATCGGGGCGCGCCGAAGAGGCCTTCCCCGTGCCGATGGAGCAGTTCGTAGGCCTCGCCGTACGTCTCGGGCTCGGGGGTGCCCGGCGCATACCGGGCGAGGAGCAGGCCGACGAGCCCCCGGGCGGGCGGGCTCAGCGGCTTGTCTTTGTGGGCGTGGCCGGGGTGGGGCGCTGCGGCCTGCGGGTTCGGCGGCAGGTACTGCGGGGTGGTGGTGGGCCAGGTGACCGGATGCCTCGGGGCGTCGAGGTTGATCGCAGCGAACAGGTCGTTCGCCCCCTCGTCGCGCCGCGTGAGCGGCTTCAGTCCGTGCAGCCTGCTGAGGGTCGAGATGACCGCGGCATGGTGGAGTTCGTCGTGCACGATCGTGCCCGCCTGCGTGTAGGCGGAGACGGCGATGGCCGGCACGCGGCATCCGAGCCGGTCGAAGGTGAAGCCCATCTCACCAGCGGCGGCGCCGTCGTCGGGCGGCGTCGCGGCCGGCGGTGCGACGTGGTCGTAGCATCCGCCGTGCTCGTCGAACGTGATGAGGAGCAGGGTGTTCAGGGCGTTGGAGCCGCTCGACGAGGCACTGGCCCGGACCGACGAGTAGATCTCGTGGATGAGGGCCTCGCCCGCGCGAACGTCGGAGATCGCGCTGTCGATGACCTCCTGCCCGTCGACGTCGCTCTCCTTCAGCTTGCCGACCGGCGGGTGGAAGTCGTTGTGGTTGTAGATCATGCGCGGCTCGATGAATGCGTAGGCCGGCAGCGTTCCGTTCTCCACGTCGGCGTAGAACTGCTGCATCGTCGCGAAGCGCTCGGTGCGCCAGTACTGCTCGAGCACGGGCGCGTGCAGCACCCCGGTGAACGAGACGAGCTGGATCTCATCGAAGTAGATGCGCCAGCTGATGCCGGCCTCTTCGAGCCGGTTGAAGATCGTCGGCGCCTCGGGGGCGTCGAGCCACTTCTCGTAGCCGCCGCCGTGCTTGTTCGTGACGAACCCGTGCGAGGTCGATGCGTGGAAGAACGAGCGGTTGCAGAAGGTCTGCGAGGGCACTGCGCAGAACCAGCTGTCGAAGACGGCGAACTCGCGCGCGAGCGTGGAGAGCACGGGGAGCATCTCGGGTGAGAACGATCCCATGATCTGCCGTGCTTCGGCCGGGTCGGGCTGGACGCCCTTCTTCAGCCGGGCGTAGTTCACGTGGTAGTCGGTGAGGAATCCGTCCATGGTGGGCGAGCTCCCGGACTTCGGCGCGTTGTACGGCGCCGCCATGTGCTCGACGAAGAGTTCGGCGTTCGTGACGGGGTCGATCGTGCCGAAGAGCTGGGTGTTGACGTGAGGGAACTCCTCACCAGGATCGGGATCGGGTCGCCCCATGATCTCGTCGGTCGCGCCTTCGTAGACGTGAGCCGCCACGTGCGTGCCGTCGGGGGCGGTGTTGCCGTAGTCACCGAACGCGAGCCCGTCGAAGCGGCGCCCGTCGGTGAGGTCGTCGCTCGAGTAGAGCCAACCGAGGAGGTTGTCGAACGAGCGGTTCTCGCCCATCACGACGATGAGATGGTCGAACCCCGCCTCGACCCGCGGGCTGAGCGGCGTGAAGTCGGCGACGCCGTCGGCGAACCCCAGCGAGTGCCCGATCGCACCGCCGATCGCGGCTCCTGCGCCGCCTCCGACGACGGCCCCGGCCGCGGCGACCCCGCCGAACTTGAGGAAGTCGCGCCTCGTGGAGCCGCCCGGCTCGTGCTCGCTTCCCTGATCAGGGTCGTGCTCGTCGTTCGTTGCCATGTGCCCCCCATGCCTCGGTCACTGTGCCCCGGTCACTGTGCCCCGGTCACTCGTCGAGCGCAGCGGGCCCCCGGGTGACGAGCACCGCGAATTGCGCAGCGTCGATCACCCGGATGCCGAGCGCCTCGGCCTTGCCGAGCTTCGAGCCGGCGCCGGGGCCGGCTGCGACGAAGTCGGTGTTCTTCGACACGCCCGACGCTGCCTTGCCGCCCGCGGCGATGATCGCCTCTTGCGCGCCTTCGCGGGAGTAGCCGTCGAGCGAGCCGGTGGCGACGACGGTGATCCCGGCGAGCACGCCGCCGGCGGCCGCCGCGGCACCCGGGCCCGGATGGCCCGGCGTCGAGAACTGCACGCCGGCGGCCGCCCACCGCTCGACGATCTCGACGTGCCAGTCGACCCCGAACCACTCGAGCACCGAATCGGCGATGGTCGGCCCGACGCCGTCGACCTCGGCGAGCTCGGCCCTACCGGCCGATCGGATCGCGTCGAGGGAGCCGAAGTGGTCGGCGAGTGCGCGAGCCGCGACCGGGCCGACATGCCGGATGTTGAGCGCGACGAGGATGCGCCAGAGCGGCTTCGTCTTCGCGAGCTCGAGGTTGGCCACGAGCTCGTACGCCGCCTTCGACGGCACGTTCGCCGCGTCGCCCGCGACGTCGCCGGAATCAGGGTCGTAGGCCGGATCGGTGCGCTTGCGCTGGCGACGGAATGGCGCGCGAGAGACGGGGGTTCCGTCGTCGTCGAGCCGCGGCAGCCCTGTCTCGACGTCGCGAACGACGACCTCGATCGGGAACAGGTCGGCGACGGTGAGGTCGAAGAGGCCGGCCTCGGTCGGAAGGGGCGGCTCGCTCGGGACGGCCGGGTGGGTGAGCGCCGCCGCGGACACCTCACCGAGCGCCTCGATGTCGAGCGCGCCGCGAGAGCCGATGTGCTCGACGCGACCGCGCACTTGAGCGGGGCAGCTCTTCGCGTTGGGACACCGAAGGTCGATGTCGCCCTCTTTCATGGGGCGGAGGGTCGTGCCGCACTCGGGACACCCCGTCGGCATGACGAACGCCCGCTCGTCGCCGTCACGAAGCTCGACGACGGGGCCGAGCACTTCGGGGATGACGTCGCCCGCCTTGCGCAACACGATCGTGTCGCCGATGAGCACGCCCTTGGTCTTCACGACCTCTTGGTTGTGCAGGGTCGCCTGGCGCACGACGGACCCGGCGACGCGCACGGGCTCCATCACGGCGAACGGCGTGGCGCGGCCGGTGCGACCCACGCTCACGACGATGTCGAGGAGCTTCGTGTTCACCTGCTCTGGCGGGTACTTGTAGGCGATCGCCCAGCGCGGCGCGCGGCTCGTGGCGCCGAGCTCGTCGTGCAACGCGAGTTCGTCGATCTTCACGACGATGCCGTCGATCTCGTGTTCGACGGCGTGCCGGTGCTCGCCGTTGTAGGCGATGAACTCCTGCACGGCCCCGACCGAATCGAGCACGCGTACGTGGGAGCTCGTTGGCAGGCCCCAATCTGCCAGCAGCGCATAGATCTCGGATTGCGACGCGACCGGCGGATTCGGCCAGGCGCCGACGCCGTGCACGAGCATGCGGAGTCGCCCGAGGCGATCGCGCATGAGCTCGAGCTGGGCCGCGTTCTTGCCCTCGGCCTTCTGACGCAGCGACCCGCTGGCGGCGTTGCGCGGGTTCGCGAACTCCCGCTCACCGGCCGCCGCCTGCTTGGCGTTCAGTTCGCCGAATGCGGCGACGGGGAAGAAGACCTCGCCGCGTACCTCGACAAGTGGCGGATGCCCCGTGCCGGCCAACCTCGTGGGGATCGACTTGATCCACCTGATGTTCTCGGTGACGTCTTCGCCGACGCGCCCGTCGCCGCGGGTGGCCGCCGTGACGAGCCGGCCATTGCGGTACCGCAGGTTGATCGCGAGGCCGTCGATCTTGAGCTCGCAGAGCCAGTGCACGGGCCTGGCCGCCGCCGCCTCGGCGCGGACGGCCCACTCGGCGAGCTCGCCCGGCGAGAACACGTTGTCGAGGCTCAGCATGCGCTCGGCGTGCTCGACGGGCGCGAAGAGGGTGGTCTCGCCGCGGCCGCCGACGGTCAGCGTCGGGCTGTCCTGGCTCTGCAGTTGGGGGTAGCTGCGTTCGAGCGCCTCGAGTCGATGCATGAGCTCGTCGTACTCGGCATCGGAGATGATGACGGTGTCGCGCTCGTAGTACGCGTCGCGCGCCTCGTTGATGCGGATCGTGAGGCGCTCCACCTCGTCGGCCGCGTCGGCGAGACTGATGCCCTGGTCGATGTCGTCGTCCACCACATCGACAGTCTAGGGAGGACCCCCGACGGCTGCGCCATCGGGGTCTCGCCGGGTCGTGCTCCTGCTAGACGACGACCCCGGCGCTGTCGACCTTGCGGTGGTATCTCGTGCCCGCGACTCCGCCGAGAATGGCGCCGCCGAGGCTCGCGATCGCGACGACGATCGCGGTGACGATGCTCGCGGTGGTCAGCTCCCCCTCGCTCACGGGGATGCGCGGGGCGGCGTCGAGGTCACCCAGGATGTCGAACTGGCTGCCGGCCGCCAACGTGAGCAGGGCCACGACGACCGCGATCACGAGCGCCCACACCCATACGGCGACTCCCTGCCTGACACCGTTGAACCGGGCCATCCGGCCGGCCACGTAGCCGCCGCACCAGTAGGCGACGAACACGATGACGAGCAGGACGACACCGCCCACCCATCCGACCATCTCGGGGTTCTGCGTGGCTTCCTCTGCGGCCGCTTCGGGATCCTGGAGGATGCCGAGGCCGATTGCCGCGCTCGTCGCGGCGACGAGCGCCGTCAGGATCACCGCCATACCGGTCGCGGTCAGCCAGCCGAAGAAGGCCGAACCGATCTTGACGCCGCCGAACTGCTCGCGCTGGCGGTCGACGACCTCGTCCCTGACATCGGCCCGTTCCGCGGGGATCGTCCTCGGATCACGAGCTGCCGCGTCGGCCGAGTCCGTGTACAGCTCGGGGGGCAGGTCTGCCGGACGATCTGCGGGCCGGTCGTAGCGCTCGTCCGGGTCTCTTGGAGTGGTCATGGCGATTCCCCCTTCAGGCGCCGCCTGATACGCGCTCCTCCGCGGCGCACAACGAATCTACCCGCGCGGGCGCGGGGCCGCAGGCCCTTGACAGGCCGCCGATCGGCGCCCCTCGCGGAAGGGTACGTCAGGCGGAGGGCTGCGTCAGGCGTCGACCGGCACGGCACTCACCGTGCGATCGATCGTGCACTGGCCGAGCACTCGAGTGCCGACGTAGACGACGGCCGTCTGGCCGGGGGCGACGCCGTCGAGCGGATGCTGCGGCGTCACGACGAGCTCGCCGCCCGTGACGACCGCCACGGCCGGCACCGGGTCGGCGTGTGCACGGATCTGCACCTCGCACTCGAACGGCGTCGAGGCATCCGTCGGCGGCTCGCCGGCCCAGGTGAAGCGCGAACCGGCGATCTCGCCGATGGCGAGCGCCTCCTTCGGGCCGACGACGACGGTGTTGTCCTTCGGGCGCACCTCGAGTACGAAGCGCGGCCGGCCATCGGGCGCAGGGGTGCCCAGGTGGAGTCCGCGGCGCTGGCCGACGGTGTAGGCGTGCGCGCCCTCGTGCGCCCCGACGACGGCGCCTGCGCGGTCGACGATCTCGCCTGTGGCAGTACCGACGTGCTCAGCGAGCCAGCCCTTCGTGTCGCCATCGGAGATGAAGCAGATGTCGTGCGAATCGGGCTTCTGCGCGACTGAGAGGCCCCGCCGTGCCGCCTCGGCACGCACGAGGTCTTTCGACGGGGTGTCGCCGAGCGGGAAGTACGCGTGCTCGAGCTGCTCGGCGGTGAGGACGCCGAGCACGTAGCTCTGGTCTTTCGCCCAGGCGCTCGCCCGGTGCAGCTCCTTGTTGCCCGCGGCATCCGTCACGATCGAGGCGTAGTGGCCGGTCGCGACGGCGTCGAAGCCGAGCGCGAGGGCCTTCTCGAGCAGGGCGGCGAACTTGATGCGCTCATTGCAGCGCATGCACGGGTTCGGGGTGCGGCCGGCCGAGTACTCGGCGATGAAGTCGTCGACGACGTCGGCCTTGAACCGCTCGGAGAAGTCCCACACGTAGTAGGGGATGCCGAGGACGTTCGCGGCCCGCTGGGCGTCCATCGAGTCCTCGATCGTGCAGCAGCCGCGGCTGCCGGTGCGCAACGTGCCGGGCATGCGGCTGAGCGCGAGGTGCACGCCGACGACCTCGTGGCCGGCGTCGACGGCGCGCGCAGCAGCGACGGCGCTGTCGACGCCGCCGCTCATCGCAGCCAGAACCTTCACCGTTCCAGTGTACGCAACCCTGCCTGAGCACCCGCCGGACGGCAGCGGGCGCGTGGCCGCAGCGCCGATCTAACGGTCGAACGACGTGGCGCGTGCGGCGAGCCCGGCTCGCGAGGCCTGCGCATACGCGCCAGGCAGCGCCGCGAGGAACGCGTCGACGTCGGCTTCGGTCGATCCGTGGCCGATTGTGATGCGAAGCGCGCCGCGGGCGTCCGCCTCCGAGCGCCCCATCGCCATGAGCACGTGCGACGGCTCGGGCACACCGGCCTGGCATGCGGAGCCCGTCGATACGGCGACACCGGCGGCGTCGAGCAGGAAGAGGAGCGAGTCGCCCTCGCATCCCGCGAAGGAGAGATGCACGTTGCCGGGCAGCCGGCCCTGGGGGTCGGGGTCGCCGCTCAGCCGCGTCTCGGGCACTTCGGCGAGCGCGCCAGAGATAACGCGGTCGCGCAACGCCGACATGCGACGGGCGTCGGCCTCGAGCCGGGCTGCGACGACGGATGCCGCGGCCGCGAACGACGCCGCGGCCGCCACGTCTTGCGTGCCCGAACGGACCTTGCGCTGCTGCCCGCCACCGTGGATGAGCGGTTCGACGGCCGCCGACCGGTCGAGCACGAGCGCGCCGATGCCCGCCGGCCCGCCGATCTTGTGCGCCGAGACGCTCAGCGCGACGAGCCCCGTGCCGGGTGCAGCGCCCGTCGACCGTCGAAGACCGTGCACGTCGATCGGCAGCTGGCCGTATGCGGCGATCGCGTCGACGTGCAGCGGCACCCCGGCGCGCGCCGTGAGTCGGGCGACCTCCTCGACCGGCTGGATCGTGCCGACCTCGTTGTTGGCCCAGAGCATCGTGACGAGTGCGACGGATGCCCCGTCGCGGGCGAGCGCGGCTTCGAGCGCGTCGAGGCGGACCCGTCCGAGTTCGTCGAGCGGGATCTCCTCGACGAGCGCGCCGTCGTGCTCGGCGAGCCACTCCACGGTGTCGACGGTGGCGTGGTGCTCGCCGGCCGGCACGAGGAGGCGCGGGCGCGAGGCATCCGCCTGCCGGTGCCACCAGAGGCCCTTGATCGCGAGGTTCACGGCTTCGGTGCCGCTGCCTGTGAAGACGACCTCGATGCCGTCGGCGCCGAGCGTGGCGGCGACCTGCTCGCGCGACTCCTCGAGCAGCCGCTTCGCCTGCTGGCCGGCGCTGTGGATGGAGGCGGGATTGCCGACGACGGCGAGCGCTGCGGTGAGCGCCTCGATGGCCTCGGGCAGCATCGGGGTGGTGGCGGCGTGGTCGAGATAGACCATGACTGCTCCCTCCCGTCGTGATCGTGCGGCCGAGTGCCCCGTCGCTTCGGGCGTCTTCCTACGAACTACTGTAGATCGCATGTCCGCGCCCGACCCCTTCCGCGACCTCGGCGTCCAGGCCGATGCCGACGGCGGCCGCATCCGAATCTGGTCAGAGAACGCGACCTCCGTCGACCTCGTCATCTTCGATCCGAACGACCTCGAATGGGCGACCGACCGCGTCGCGCTCGAGCGCGACGACCACGGCGTGTGGCACGGGCCATCCGAGGCGCTCGTACCAGGAGCCCGCTACGGCCTGCGGGTCGACGGACCGGCCGGCCCTTCGCACGCGTTCAACCCCGTGCACACGCTCCTCGATCCGTACGCACGCGGCCTCTCGCCCGCCGACGACGGCTCATGGCGCGGCGCGGTGCTCGGCAACCACCTCGACTGGGGCGACTCGGCCAAACCTCATGTGCCGCTCGATCACACCGTTGTGTACGAGACGCACGTGCGCGGGTTCAGCAAGCTGAACCCCGCGATCCCCGAGGAGCTGCGGGGCACCTACGCGGGACTCGCTCACGACTCCTCGCTCGAATACCTCACGAACCTCGGCGTGACCACCGTCGAGCTGTTGCCCGTGCATGCGTTCGTGCCCGAAGCGCGTCTGATCCGCCAGGGCAAGACGAACTACTGGGGCTACAACACGCTCTCGTTCTTCGCCCCGCACGCGCCGTACGCCTCTGCGGCCGCGCAGGCCGCAGGGCCCGAGGCGGTCCGGCGCGAGTTCGCGGGCATGGTGAAGCGACTGCACGAAGCGGGCCTCGAGGTCATGCTCGACGTCGTTTACAACCACACGGCCGAGGAAGGGCGTGAAGGGCCGGTCTTCTCGTTCCGCGGCATCGACAACGGCTCCTATTACCGGCACGACGCGCACGGCCGGTACGTCGACACGACCGGATGCGGCAACACCCTCGACTTCGGCCGCGACGCACCCGTGCGCCTCGTGCTCGACTCGATGCGCTACTTCGCCGAGGAACTGCACGTCGACGGGTTCCGCCTCGACCTCGCCGCCACCCTCGCTCGCGACGACCACGGCGGGTTCACGCCCGAGCATCCGCTGCTGCGCGGAATGCTCGAAGATCCCGTGATCAGCACCACGAAGCTCATCGCCGAGCCGTGGGACGTCGGCCCCGGCGGCTGGCAGACCGGCAACTTCCCCGCAGGCTTCACCGAGTGGAACGACCGCTACCGCGACCGCATGCGCGACTTCTGGCTCGGCGACCTGCGCCGGGAACGCGAAACCGGCACTGCCGGCAGCGGCATCGGCCGCTTCGCGACGCGACTGGCCGGCTCGGCGAACACGTTCTCGACCGAGCGCGGACCGCTCGCGAGCCTCAACTTCATCACCGCGCACGACGGGTTCACCCTCGCCGACCTCACGTCGTACAACGTCAAGCACAACCTCGGCAACGGCGAGCACAACCGCGACGGCACCGACAGCAACAACTCCTACAACCACGGCGTCGAGGGTGACACGGCAGACCGGGCGATCCGTGCGGCGCGGCGGCGGAGCATCCGGAACCTCCTCGGCACGCTCCTGCTCTCGGCCGGCGTGCCGATGCTCACCGCCGGTGACGAGTTCGGCCGCAGCCAGCGCGGCAACAACAACGCGTACTGCCACGACTCCGAGCTCACCTGGCTTGCTTGGGATGCCGCCGGCCGGCCACGTTCGGCGCCTGACCTGCTCGCGACCACGAGGCGCCTCATCCGCCTGCGCGCCGAGAACCCCGCGCTGCGTCCCGTGCGCTTCGGCCGCTTCGGCGAGGCGACGCCGAGCGCGTCGCAGATGGACTGGTTCAACGCCGACGGCACCACGATGACAATCGACGACTGGAACTCCCCCGAGGAGCGCACGCTGCAGTACCTCGCGGCGTCGACCCCCGAGTTCGAGGCGTTCAACCGCATCCTCCTCGTCGTGCACGCGCACGAGTCCGACGTCGAGGTCGTGCTCGCCGAGCATGCAGGGGTGTCCGGGTACACCCTCCTGTGGGACTCCGCCGACGAGGCGCCGACGGACGCCGCGATCGACCACGCTCCCGGCGATCGCATCACGATGACCGGCCCGTCGATGCGGCTGTTCCGAGCGCACGCGAGCGACTGATGGCCACGCGAGCGGATGCCTCGGCCGGCACCCCGGCCACCGCGACACTCGCCCGCGCGGGCATCGCGTTCTCGACCCACGCCTACGACCACGATCCCCGCGCCGCCGCGTACGGCCTCGAAGCCGCCGAGAGGCTCGGCCTCGACCCGGCGCTGGTGTTCAAGACGCTGCTCGCGAACGTCGACGGCGAGCTCGCGGTCGCGATCGTTCCCGTCGCGCTGCAGCTCGACGTGAAGGCGCTCGCGCACGCCCTCGGCGCAAAACGCGCCGAGATGGCCGATCCGGCGCTCGCCGCGCGAAAGACCGGCTACGTCGTGGGCGGCATCAGTCCCATCGGGCAGAAGACGGCGCTCCCGACGGTGCTCGACGAGTCGGCCATCCTCCACGAGACGATCTACGTCTCGGGGGGCCGCCGCGGCCTCGACCTCGGGATCGCTCCCGACGACCTCCTCGCGGTGACCGGCGGGCGCTTCGCGGCGATCGCCCGATCTCGCGCCTCGTCGGGCTGACGACTGACGGGCCGACGAGTGACGCAGGCGCCCGGCGGACGTCGGTCGGCCGGCGCCGACGCGTCAGCCGGCGACCGCCACGAGGCCGAGTTCGGCGGTGCTCAGGAGCAGCGGATGCCGCGGCACGGCGCGCACCGTGTAGCCGAACGCGCCGGCGCGGTCGAGCACGACCGTTCCCGTGTAGAGGCGCGGCCCGCCGGACGTCGCGTCGCCTGCGTCATCCGGTGACCCGGGGTTCGACACCGCCGGCGTGAGCACTGCGTGCCGCACCCCGTCGATCGTGTCGTCGTCGCGGCTGCGCCCGTACGCGACTTCGACCGAGACGTCGTCGGGTGCGAGTCCGTCGAGCCCGACGTATGCCCGCAGCTGCAGCTCGTCGCCGACGTGCGGCTCCTCGACGCCGCCCGACTCGACGTGCACCACCTGCACTCCGGGCCACGCCTGGCGCACCCTGGCACTCCACGCCGCGAGCTCGCGGGCGCCGCGAGCGTTGTCGGCCGTCACGGCAGCAGCATGCTCCGCCGCCGGGCGGTAGAGCTCCTCGACGTACTGCTGCACCATGCGGTCGGCGCCGAGCTCGGGGGCGAGCGTCGCGAGCGTCTGCCGCACCCGGCGCACCCATTCGCGTGGCACGCCGTCGCCGTCGCGCTCGTAGTAGCGGGTCGCGACGCGGTGCTCGAGCAGGTCGTAGAGTGCTGCCGCCTCGAGGGCGTCACGCTCGGTGGCGTCGCCCGCGGCATCCGCCGACGGGATCACCCAGCCGTAGTCGTCGCCCCCGTACTCGGCCCACCAGCCGTCGAGGATCGACAGGTTGAGTGCGCCGTTCATCGCGGCCTTCATGCCGGACGTTCCGCACGCCTCGAGCGGCCGCAGCGGATTGTTGAGCCACACGTCGCAGCCCGGGTAGAGCACCTCGGCCATGCCCATGTCGTAGTCGGGCAGGAACACGATGCGGTCGCGCAGCTCAGGCTGCTGGGCGAACTGCACGAGCTGCTGGATGAGCCGCTTGCCCTCGTCGTCGGCGGGATGCGACTTGCCCGCGATCACCAGCTGCACGGGCCGTTCGGGGTTCGTGAGGATCGCCGTCAGCCGCTCGGGGTCATGCAGCATGAGCGTCAGCCGCTTGTAGGTCGGCACCCGGCGGGCGAAGCCGACGGTGAGCGTGTCGGGGTCGAGCACGCGAGAGATCCACGTGGGAACCGGGGAGCCCGGATGCTGCGCCGCCCACGCCTCGGCAAGGCGTCGGCGCGCGTCCTCCACGAGCTGCAGTCGCATTCCGCGCTTCACCGCCCAGAACTCGCCGTCGCTGAGCGCACCGCTCAGCCAGTCGGCGTGCTCGGTGTCACCGGTGCCGAGCCTCGACTCGGCGAGGCCGAGGAGGGCGGGATCGGTCCAGGTGGGCGCGTGGACCCCGTTCGTGATCGAGGTGATCGGCACTTCGGCGGCGTCGAATCCCGGCCAGAGGTCACCGAACATGCGCCGGCTCACCTCGCCGTGCAGTTTCGAGACGCCGTTCGCGTGCTGCGCGAGCCGCAGGCCCATGACGGCCATGTTGAAGGCGCTCGTCTCGGGATCTGCACCGGGTTCGGCACCGAGCGCGAGCGCGTCGGCGGGGTCGACGCCCGGCAGGAGCGAGCTCGAGAGGTACCGTTCGACGAGCTCGCGGTCGAAGCGGTCGATGCCGGCAGACACGGGCGTGTGCGTGGTGAAGACCGTGCCGGCGCGCACGACCTGCAGCGCCTCGGCGAACGAGAGGCCCTCTGCGATGTACGTCGAGATGCGCTCGAGGCCGAGGAACCCCGCGTGACCCTCGTTCATGTGGAACACATCGGGAACGGGGCATCCGCTGAGCTCGGTCCATGCCCGCACGGCACGCGCGCCGCCGATGCCGAGCAGGAGCTCCTGCAGCAGCCGGTGCTCGCCGCCGCCGCCGTAGAGCCGGTCGGTGACCGAACGGAGCTCGTCGGTGTTCGTCGGGATGTCGGTGTCGAGCAGGAGCAGTGGGATGCGCCCGATCGACGCCTTCCAGACGCGAGCGTGCAGTACGCGATCTTCGGGCAGGGCGAGCGCGAGCTGCACGGGCGCGCCGTCGGGACGGCGCAGCACCGAGAGCGGCAGCCCGTCGGGGTCGAGCACGGGATAGCGCTCCTGCTGCCAGCCGTCGTCGCCGATGGCCTGCGCGAAGTACCCGGCCTTGTAGAAGAGCCCGACGCCGACGATCGGCACGCCGAGATCGGATGCCGCCTTCAGGTGATCGCCCGCGAGGATGCCGAGCCCGCCCGAATACTGCGGCAGGGCCGCCGTGATGCCGAACTCGGGTGAGAAGTACGCGATCGTGCGGGGCGCCGCTGTGCCGAGAGTCTGGAACCAACGCGGCTCGGAGAGGTACTCCTGCAGGGCGGCGCGCTCGCGCTCGGCCCACGCGACATACCCGGCGTCGCCCGCGAGCTCGTCGAGCCGAGCCGGGTCGACTTCGCCGAGGAATGCCACGGGGTCGCGATGGGAGCTTCGCCAGAGTTCGGGATCGATGTGCTCGAACAGCCGGCGGGTGGGCTCGTGCCACGACCAGCGGAGGTTCCCGGCGAGTTCTTCCAGGGGGGCGAGCGTCGCGGGAACGACGGCTCGGACAGTGAACTTACGGATCGGCTTCACGGGTCAAGATTAGGTGGGGTGCATGTCGAATGTGTGAACGGCCGGTCGCGACGCGAGCGCGATTCCGCGCTACGGTCGAAACGTGACGACCAGCATCACCCTCGCAGGCCGAATTCCCGTGACGCGGCTCACCCCCGCCCTGCCCGACGACCGCTGGCGGCCGAAGGCCTACGAAGGCGAGGTCGTGCCGTTCCGTGCCACGGTGTTCCGAGAGGGGCACGATCAGGTAGGCGCCATGCTCGTGCTCACGAGCCCCTCGGGTGAGACTCGGCGTGAACGGATGTCTCCGCTCGCGCCCGGCACCGATCGCTGGGAGGCGCGAGTGCTCCTCGGCGAGACCGGCGAGTGGCGCTGGCACGTCACCGGCTTCGACGACGAGATCGCCACGTGGCGTCACGATGCCGCGCTCAAAGTCGACGCCGGTGTCGACGTCGAGCTCATGTTCGAGATCGGCGCGCGGCTGCTCGACCGCGCGATCGCCGAGAAGTCACGACCGCTCGCCGCGCGGAAGCGCCTCACGTCGATCGCGAGCGGACTTCGCGACGCCGCGGCATCCATCGCCGTCCGCCGCCCCCTCATCGACGACCCCGCACTCGTCGAGTTCGAGAGCCGCCCGCTCGCTCGCATCTCGACCGACTCCCCCGAGCACTCGATCCTCGTCGAGCGACGTCGCGCCGGGGTCGGCTCGTGGTATGAGTTCTTCCCCCGCTCCGAAGGCGCGAGGCGCCTGAAAGACGGCGGCTGGAAGAGCGGCACCTTCCGGACGGCGGCGAAGCGGCTCGACGGCGTCGCCGCGATGGGCTTCGACGTCGTGTACCTGCCGCCGATCCACCCGATCGGGGTCACGAACCGCAAGGGCGCGAACAACACGCTGAATCCCGGCCCCCACGATCCCGGTTCGCCCTGGGCCATCGGCGGGCCGCTCGCCGATGGAACGGCCGGCGGGCACGACGCCGTGCATCCCGACCTCGGCACCCTCGCCGACTTCCGCGCATTCGTGCGCCGCGCCGCTGCGCTCGGCATCGAGATCGCCCTCGACCTCGCGCTGCAGGCCTCCCCCGACCACCCGTGGGTCACCGTGCATCCCGAGTGGTTCACGCAATTGCCCGACGGCACGATCCGCTACGCGGAGAACCCGCCGAAGAAGTACCAGGACATCTACCCGGTGAACTTCGACGACGATCCGAACGGCATCTTCGACGAGGTGCTGCGCATCGTGCGGCACTGGATGAAGCAGGGCGTGCGCATCTTCCGCGTCGACAACCCCCACACGAAGCCGCTCGCGTTCTGGGAGCAGCTGATCGCGACGGTCAATGCGGAGGACCCCGGCGTCGTGTTCCTCGCCGAGGCGTTCACGCGCCCAGCCATGATGCAGGCGCTCGCGATGGTCGGATTCCAGCAGTCGTACTCCTACTTCACGTGGCGCAACACGAAGCAGGAGCTCGAGGAGTTCCTCTCCTCGGTCGCCGAGGACACCGCGGACTTCATGCGGCCGAACCTGTTCGTGAACACCCCCGACATCCTCACCGAGTACTTGCAGTTCGGCGGCCCTGCGGCCTTCACGGTGCGAGCGACGATCGCCGCGACGGCGGCGCCCACCTGGGGCGTGTACTCGGGCTTCGAGCTCTTCGAATCGGTCGCGAGGCCCGGTGCCGAAGAGGCGATCGACAACGAGAAGTACGAGTACAAGCCGCGCGACTTCGCCGGCGCCGAGCGCCAGGAGGGCCGCTCGCTCGCGCTGTACCTCGGCATCCTCAACGCCATCCGCGCGGCGCACCCGGCACTCGGGCAGCTGCGCAACATCCGATTCCACTCCAGCAGCGACGAGTCGGTGCTCGTGTACTCGAAGCACCTCGAGGGCCGATTCACGTCGACCGGCGTCGACGACACCGTCATCGTCGTCGCGAACGTCGACCCGCACTCGGTCAGGGAGACGACGGTGCACCTCGATCTCGCCGCGCTCGGGCTCGAGCCCGGCACCCGATTCGAGGTGGAAGACCTCGTCACCGGTCAACGCTGGGACTGGGGCGATTCGAACTACGTGCGGCTCGATGCGTTCACGCGCCCCGCGCATATCCTGCACGTGAGAAGGGGCCCCGATGCCTGAAACGATCGCCACGCCCGTCATCGACGACTGGGTGCTCGCCGCCGTCGCCGAGGGGCGGCACTCCGACCCGCACTCGGTGCTCGGCCAGCACGGATTCACGGCTCCGGCCGATCCTCGGCCGCTCACCGTCATCCGAACCCGCCGTCCTCTCGCCGAATCGGTCGAGGCGGTGCTCGACGATGGCATCGCCCTGCCGCTCGAGCATCTCGGGTATGGCGTCTGGGGAGGCGCAGGAGCGTTCGGTCCCGTCGGCTACCGCGTGCGCGCGAGCTATGGCGACGGGTCGGAATGGACGAGCGACGACCCGTACCGGTTCGCTCCCACGATCGGCGAGCTCGACCTGCACCTCATCGGCGAGGGCCGGCACGAGGAGCTCTGGCGCGTGCTCGGCGCACACCACCGCGAGCACTGGGGCGTCGGCGGCGGTGTTCACGGCACGGCGTTCACCGTTTGGGCACCGCACGCCCGCGCCGCTCGCGTCGTCGGTGAGTTCAATCGCTGGGACGGCACGGCGCACGCGATGCGCAGCATGGGCGGGAGCGGCGTATGGGAGTTGTTCATCCCAGACCTCGAGCCCGCCTCCGTGTACAAGTTCGAGCTCCTCACCTCCGCCGGCCACTGGGTGATGAAGGCCGACCCGATGGCCCGGCAGGCCGAGGTCTCCCCCGCGACCGCCTCCGTCGTGAGCGTCAGCAGCCACGAGTGGGGCGACGGCGAGTGGATGGCGCGGCGAGCGTCGACGAACGCGCACGAGCTGCCGATGAGCGTCTACGAGCTCCACCTCGGCTCCTGGCGGCCCGGGAGGGGCTACCGAGAGGTCGCCGACGAGCTCATCGAGTACATCGAGTGGCTCGGCTACACGCACGTCGAGTTCATGCCCCTCGCGGAGCATCCGTTCGGCGGATCGTGGGGCTACCAGGTGACCGGCTACTACGCGGCCACCTCACGCTTCGGGCACCCCGACGACCTCCGCTACCTGATCGACCGGCTGCACCAGGCCGGCATCGGCGTGCTCATGGACTGGGTCCCCGGCCACTTCCCGAAAGACGACTGGGCGCTCGCGCGCTTCGACGGCGAGGCGCTCTATGAACACGCCGACCCGCGCCGCGGCGAGCAGCTCGACTGGGGAACCTACGTCTTCGACTACGGCAACCCGCGGGTGCGCAACTTCCTCGTCGCGAACGCGCTCTTCTGGCTCGAGGAGTTCCACGTCGACGGCCTGCGCGTCGACGCCGTCGCCTCGATGCTCTACCTCGACTACTCCCGCGAAGGGGGCGAGTGGACGCCCAACATCTACGGCGGCCGCGAGCACCTCGAGGCGATCGGGTTCCTGCAGGAGGTCACCGCCACCGCCTACAAGCGGAACCCGGGCATCGTGATGATCGCCGAGGAGTCGACGAGCTGGCCCGGAGTCACCGCCCCGACCACGAGCGGCGGCCTCGGCTTCGGCTTCAAGTGGAACATGGGCTGGATGCACGACACCCTGCAGTACATCTCGAAAGACCCGATGTACCGCTCGCACCATCACCACGACCTCACGTTCTCGTTCCTCTACGCGTTCAGCGAGCACTTCGTGCTGCCGATCAGCCACGACGAGGTCGTGCACGGCAAGGGCTCGCTCATTCGCAAGATGCCGGGAGACCATTGGCAGCAGCTCGCCAACGTGCGTGTCTACCTCGCGTACATGTGGGCGCATCCCGGCAAGCAACTGCTCTTCATGGGGCAGGAGTTCGGCCAGCTCTCCGAGTGGAGCGAGGAACGCGGCCTCGACTGGTGGATCCTCGACCAGCCGAGCCACCGGCAGCTCGCCGAGTTCGTCGGCGCGCTCAATCGCTGCTACCGGCAGAGGCCCGAGCTCTGGGAACTCGACGACGACGCCGCAGGCTTCGAGTGGATCGAGGGCGGGGCCGCGGCGCACAACATCATCGCGTTCCTCCGCTACGATCGCGCCCACAGGCCGCTGCTCTGCGTCGTGAACTTCGCGGGCGTGCCCCACGATGGCTTCCGACTCGGCTTGCCGCGGGCGGGCCGCTGGACCGAGATCCTGAACTCGGATGCCGCGGAGTTCGGCGGTTCGGGCGTCGGCAACCTCGGCGGGGTCGACGCCGTCGATCGTCCTTGGGCGGGGCGCCCGGCCTCCGGCGATTTCACGCTCCCGCCGCTCGCGGCGGTCTGGTTCACGCTCGATTCCGGTGACTGAGTAGCGTCCGGCGAAGCCGGACGTGTATCGAAACCACAGCCGCGGCGCCGGCGACGTCGCGGCTCGGCGTGCTGCCCGTCAGTAGAGCAGGTTGGTGAGCCGCCGGCGCGCGGCGATCACTCGAGGCTCCTCGGTGCCGACGACCTCGAAGAGCTCGATGAGGCGCTCGCGCACCCGGTTCTTGCCGTCGGCGTCGAGGGTCGGGAAGAGCGTGAGCAACCGATCGAACGCATCGTCGACATGGCCGCCCGACAGGTCGAGGTCGGCGACGTCGAGCTGCGCGTCGAGGTCGCGGGGCGCCGCCGCGGCGGTGTTGCGGATCGAGTCGAGCGTCTTGCCCGCGAGCCGGCCGAGCAGGTTCGCCTGGGCGAGGCCCGCGACGGCGAGCGTGTCGCGCGGATCTTGCGCCATGGCGGTGCGATAGGCGGATGCCGCGGCCTCGAAGTCGCCGCGCTCGATCGCGTCGTACGCCTCCTGGTGCAGCGGCGGCAGCGGCTCCTCGACGGGCTCCTGCGCCTCGCCTTCTGCAGCGGCGTCGCTCGACTCGACTCGCCCGGCGACGCCGTGCTGCGCACCGAGCTCGAGCAGCTGGTCGAACACCTGGTCGATCACGTCATCGGGCTGCACGCCCGCGAAGAGCGGCACGGGCTGGCCCGCGATCACGGCGACGACCGTGGGGATCGCCTGCGCCTGGAACGCCTGGACGAGCTGCGGGCTGCGGTCGGCATCGGCGGTGGCGAGCACGATCCGGCCGTCGCGCGCTCGCACGAGTCGTTCGAGCGACTCGACGAGGGTTCGCGACTGCTCGCTCCACGAGGCCCAGAGCGCGACCACGACCGGCACGGTACGGGAGAGCTCGAGCGTGGAGCCGAAGGCCGCGTCATCCGTCTCGAAGACGATGGCGTCGCCGGACGCCGGGCCGGCCGGGCCGGCCGGCTCCTGCTGGCGCTGCACGAGCGCCGACAGGTCGACGGCTCCGCGCAAGCCCGGACCGTTCGGGGAAATGGGGTTCGTCATGGGACCTCCGAGGCTCCGATGAGGCTCTCGGACCAGCCGAGCAAGCGGATCTGCTCGCCTTCGCCGGTGCCGACGCCTGGGACGTAGAAGAGCAATTGGATACCGATCACGCGCTGCACGCCCTTGGCACTGGCCTCGGTGAACCCGGACAGGGCGGCGCCTGGGGCACCAGCCTCGAAGGCGATCGTGCCGCCGTCGTTCGGCGTGACCTTCTCGGTCTGCTCGATCGACACGGTGACGAGCGCTCCCGCATTGTTCGTCGCGAGCGCGACGGTGGGACTGTCGCCGACCACATTCGAGAAGTTGATGTCGGCCGTGGGCGGCAGGCCGTCACGGATCGCCTGCTGGCCGGCGACGCCGAGCTGCTCGCGCAGCACGTCGCCCTCTGGGTCGAACATCGGCGCGAACGCCGACTCGTCGCCGTGCAGCAGCACGTCGCCATATGCGGAGGCGACCTGGCCCGTCGGCATCACGAGGCCCTTGTACTCGGGGCTGATCGGCGACGCACCGACGACCGCGGGCGCGACCGCCGGAACGTCGGCGTCGGGAGCGAGGGCCATCGCGTACTCGATCCGGTAGTTCTCGCGAGGCGATTCCTGTGTGAGCACGAGCGCAGTCGGCGCGACCGTGGGGTCGTCGGCGTTCTTCGCGATCGTGAGCACCGTTCGCGGCCATCCGGTGGCCTGCTGCGGCAGGGTCAGGGTGAGCGGCGAGGCGGGGATCGCCGGCGGCGCGGGGTGCTCGGGCAGTGCGCCACGGATGGCGTAGTTCGCCGTTCTTGCTTCGAGCGCGGGACCCGTGAAGCGCTGCGCTGCCGCGTCGGCATTCCCCGCAGCGTCGACCTCGTTCGCGAACACGGCGATGCGGCGCATGATGCGCTCCATCTGGGGCACGGTGACCGCGGGCTGGGCGCCCTCATCTTCGGACTCTTCGGCCGGCTCGCCCGTGACAACGGGCGTCGCCGGCGCGCTCGTGGCCGGGGCGTCGCCGCCCTGGTCGAAACTCGGCCAGTAGTCGGCGGAGCAGGCGCTGAGCACGAACGCGGGGAGCACGAGGAGCGGCACGAGCGCAACTCGTTTCGAGCGCCCGATCGCGCGTCGGCCGCCGGTCAGCTGGCTGCGGCGCATCGACGGCGGCTTTGGTGCACTCGGAAGCCTGCCGCGCGGCCCCTTGGGAAGGTTGCGGCGCGGGCCGCGGGAGCGGCGATGCCGCGCGAACCCGGAGATCAGGAGCCATGAACCGGCGAGGAAGACGAGCGCGCCACCGGCGATGAGGGGTCCTGCCCAGGGTGTCGAGTTGTCGAGCGGCCAGGCGATCGACAACCGTGACGGTACGGGCTCGATGCCGTCGGACGCGATGATCACCGAGATGCCGTCGGGCATGTCGACCGTGGTCGTGAGACTGTTCTCGTTGGTGAACTCGTCGAGCCAGAGGTCGGAGCCTGCAGGCGACACCGCGGCCTCCTCGGTCTCGACGGGGGCATCGGTTGCCGGCGTCGGCGTCGGCTCCTCGTCGACCGTCTCGTCGTCGGCGGATTCCGCGGTGACGACCTCGCTCACGAGCTCATCGGACTCGGCGTCGTGCTGCACGGCGATGTACGGCGATTCTCCGAGCCATGCCTCGACGTCGGAGCTGCGACCGTAGGCGAGGAAGACGGTGTCTGCGCCAGACACGGTGAGCGTCTGCTTGCCCGGGTGCGCTGCGAGCACCTCGGGTTCGAGGACGATGTAGTCGGCGTCGCCCTCGACTTCGGCTGAGAGCGAGACCCGGTCGGGATCGAGGAGCACGGTGCGCTGGGCGATACCGAGCCCGATCATCACGGCCGCAGCGATGAACGCCACGATTGCGAAGACGAAGCGCACGAATTACCTCCAGTGCCGCGGTGGGGGCGGCTTCCGACAAAGACATTCCACACTACTGGCGGCGTCTGGGAGTCTCCTAACCGCAAGCTGTGCATGAGGTGTCATTGGGGCCTGTGGAGGACGTGTCATGGCGAAAGCCGCGGGCCCGTACAATCGGATCACATCCCGCATGCGCCCCCACGAACGCGGGACACGATCCCGGAGGAAGAATGTCCGTCGAAGAGACCGAGTTCACGCAGGTGTTCCGCGGGTATGACAAAGACGAAGTCGACCACAGCATCAATGGTCTTCGTCGCGAGATCATCGCCGCGAACAATCAGTCTGCTGAGAACGCCAAAGAGAACAAGCGGCTCCTGGCCCGCATCGAAGAGCTCACCGCCGAGCTCGAAGAGGTCGGCAGTCCCACGTTCTCCGGACTCGGCACCAAGCTCGAGAACACGCTCCGGGTCGCCGAAGAGCAGTCCACGAGGCTCATCGCGCAAGCCGACATCGATGCTGAGAAGCTCCGTCGCGCCGCCGAAGACGAAGCGCACCTCATGCGCTCCGACGCGCACGAGCTCGCAGAGCGCACGCTCACCGAGGCACGTGCCCAGGCCAGCCGCATCCTCGAGAACGCGCGCGCCGAAGCCGACGACATGATCTCCCGCTCGCAGGAGTCGAGCGAGCAGCTCCGCCAGGACGCGGCACGCGACGCGGCAGCCATCCGCGGCGCCGTCGCGACCGAGACCGCCGAGCTGCGCACGAGCGCGAAGCGCGAGTCCGCGGCAATGGTCGCGGCAGCCGAGCGCAAGGCGTCCGAGATCCTCGTCGCCGCCAACGCAGAAGCCACCGAAGCCCGTGCGACTGCCGCCGGCCTCACCCAGGAGACCGAGCAGACCCGCGCCGAGGTCGCGATCGAACTCGACCGCGCTCGCGCAGATCTCGCTCGCGAGACCGAGCAGGCCCGCATCGACCTCGCCTCCGAGACCGAGCAGGCGCGACTCGACCTCGCCCGCGAGTCGGCCGAGGCCCGCGCCGCGATCGATGCCGAGATCGCCGAGCGTCGGGCCGCCCTCGTCCACGAACTCGAGCAGGCCCGCACCGACCTCGACCGCGAGCTCGAGGCCGGCCGCGCCGAACTCGCCGAGCAGCGCGAGCAGGCGAAGGTGGACCGTGAGCGTGAAGCCGAGGCGGCTCGCCTGAAGATCCAGCATGAGCTCGAGCGCATCCGCGCCAAGCACGCCGCTGACCTCGAGCAGATGCGCGCCGATCTCTCGCTCGAGCAGGAGCAGGCTCGCGCCGACTTCGACGCCGAGGCCGAGCAGGCCCGCATCGATCTCGACAACCAGCTCACCGCGATGCGCAAGAAGACCACGCACGAGGTCAACCGCATGCGTCGCGAGATCGAGAAGGCCCACCTCGACCTCGAGTCGGAGCTCGCCACCAAGCGCGACGAGGCCGAGCAGGAGCTGCTCGAAGCGCACCAGGAGGCCGTCGCCCAGACGCAGAAGTTCCTCGACGACGCCAACGCCGAGCTCGCCGAGGCGGTCGCCCGCACGGCGGAGAGCCGCGCCGAGGCCGACCGACTCGAGACCCAGGTGCGCACCGAGATCGCCAAGGTCCGCGACAAGGCCGACGACGAGGCGCGCGACCGCATCGCCGCCGCGCACCAGCAGGCTCGCAAGCTCATCTCCGACGCCGAGGAACGCACCCGCGCCCTCGTCGCCGACGCGGAAGACCGTCTGTCGCAGATCAAGATCGAGCGCGACGCGGTCGCCGGGTACTTCGAGAGCCTGCGCGGCGTGCTGACGCAGGCCGAGCAGGTGGCCGCGCAGAGTCGCCGCTAGACCGAGAGACCGCGTCGCCCCAGTGAAGATCCAGAACGCGTTCCGCATCGGTCTCGTCGGAACGCTCGGGGTCGGCCTCGGCCTGCTCATCCTCACGTCGCTCGCGACGCTGTCGACGATCATCACCTATATCGGCGCGGCACTCTTCCTGGCTCTCGGCCTCGATCCAGCGATGAGCTGGCTCGAGCGCCGAGGGCTGCCGCGCTGGGCGGCGATCATCATCGTCATGACCGGGGTCGGCCTCCTCGTCGCCGCGCTCGTGCTCGCGGTCGTGCCGATCATCGTCGACCAGGTCAGCCAGCTCGTCGACGAGCTGCCCCGAATCGTCGCTCGCGTGAACTCGGAAGACTGGATCGAGGCGCTCAAAGAGCAGTTCCCGCAGGTCCCGATCGACGAGATCAACGCGCAGATCACGAGCGGACTCACCGACTTCTTCACGAACCCCGACAAGCTGAGCGAGCTCGCCGGCGGCGTGCTCCAAGTGGCCGTCGCCATCGGCACCGGCGTGTTCGCCGTCATCATCGTGTTCATCCTCATGCTGTACTTCGCGGCGTCGCTCAACACGATGAAGCGCGCGACCTACCAGCTCGTTCCGGCGTCCAACCGCGAGCGGTTCGCCGATCTCACCGAGCAGATCACCCAATCGGTCGGCCGCTACGTGCTCGGGCAGGTCTCGCTCGCCGCCGTCAACGGCATCCTGAGCTTCATCTTCCTGTCGATCATCCAGGCGCCGTTCCCGGCCGTGCTCGCGTTCATCGCCTTCCTGCTGTCGCTCATCCCATTGGTCGGCACGCTGACTGGCTCGATCATCATCGTGCTCGTCAGCCTCATCCCCGGGCTCGGCTCGCCGCTCACCGCCCTCGTGGCCGCGATCTACTACCTGGTCTACATGCAGGTCGAGGCCTACGTGCTGAGCCCTCGCATCATGAACCGCGCGGTGAAGGTACCGGGCGCGATCGTCGTGATCGCGGCGCTCGCCGGCGGTTCACTGCTCGGCATCCTCGGGGCGCTCATCGCGATCCCCGTCGCCGCGTCGATTCTGCTCATCATCAAGCAAGTCGTCGTACCGCTGCAGAACGAGCGGTGACCCCGGTCTCATTCGGCCGGCGTCGCCCCCCACGTGCCGTCGTGACGTCAGGCGACCGGTGTCACGCGGTCGTGGCCGGCCACGTCGTCGGCAGCGGCGCCGCGGCAGGATTCACCGTCGCGACGATCTCGTCGAGTACGCGGCGTGTCTGCGCCTCGCCCACCCAGAGGTGCCGGCCCCCTGCCACGTCGATACGCCGGATCTTGGGGAGTGCCGCGAATCGCACTGCCGCCTCGGCTGGTCGCAGGTAGTCGTCGTGCTCGGGGATGAGCGCGACGAGCGGCGGTGAGGGCGTCGTTCCACTTGTGCAGCTCCGCCTCGCTCGTGCGATGGAGCGGCGGCGAGAGCAGGATGGCGCCGTCGATGCGGTGCTCGAGTCCGTACTTCAGTACGAGCTCGGTGCCGAATGACCAGCCCAGGAGCCATGGATGCGGCAGGTGTCGCTGCTCGACGAATGACATCGCCGCTGCGACATCCGCTCGCTCTTCGATGCCGTGGCCGAATTCGCCGTCGCTCGTGCCGCGAGGCGAAGAGGTGCCTCGCGTGTTGAAGCGAAGCACGGCGAGATCGGCGAGCGCCGGGAGCCGGGCGGCCGCCTTCCGCAGGATGTGCGAGTCCATGAAGCCGCCGGCAGTGGGCAGCGGATGCAGCGTCACGAGCGTAGCGACGGGCGCTCGCTGTGCAGGCGTGGCGAGCTCACCGACGAGGGTGAGTCCGTCGCTGGTCTGCAACTCGATCTCCTCGCGGATGGCGGGCAGTTCGACGCCCGCGCGGATCTCGACGGGTGCTTCGTTGTCGCTCACGGGCTTTCGATCCTCCAACAGTGGATGTGCCAATGCCGACGCGCCGCGAGGTCGGCTGCATCGCCGAGCACCCCGTCGCCGCGCCAGGCCACGAGATGCGCGACGCCCGGTGCGACTTCGAGGCCGCATCCCGGGCAGAGATATGCCTTCGCGGCTTGCGCCTCGGAGACGGGCTGCACGTTCCATTCACGCCCGCCGCGAACCTCGGTGCGGCGCCAGCCCGTCGTGAGCCGTTCGACGTCGAGTTCGGGATGCCCCTCACGCGCACGTGCCGCGCGGCCCCGGGATCGGTTCGCGCGCACCATGGTTCCAGTCTAGGCGGGCTCTGACCGCGCCCTGCACGGCGCCGGACACAGACGGGATCAGTACCAGCCGCCTGCTTGCGATTTCGCCCACGCTCCGCAAGGAGTGCCGTAGCGATCGGTGATGTACATCAAACCCCACTCGATCTGCGTTCCCGCGTTCGTCTCCCAGTCCGCGCCGGCGACGGCCATCTTGGACCCTGGAAGCGCCTGCGGGATGCCATAGGCACCGCTCCCCGCGTTATACGCGTTCACTCGCCAGCCCGATTCCTTGCTCCACAGCGCCACGAGGCAGTCGAACTCCGACGAACCCCACCCTCGAGCCGCGACGGCTCCTGCGGCATATGCCTGCGCGGAGCCGGGATCGGGCGTCACGGCAGGCGGCGCCCAGCCGCTCTCGCTATCGGTGCTCGCCGGCGCGAGCTTCACGGGCTCGGGCTTCTTCTCGACGACGTAGGTCTCCTGGCCGACTGCGATCGTGTGCGCGTCGCCGACCTCGACCGTCTGCGGCTGCTCCCCGCCGAAGCGATCGCCGTCCCGGTTGAAATCGGACGAGGCGGTGGCGCCCGAGTACGGATCGACGACGTTCACGAGCAGAAAGCTCACCGACGCGAGGAACGCGAATGTGACCGAGGCGGCTTGCTTGAGTCCGCCCTGCTTTCGAGTGCCCGATGACGGCGGGCGCCGCGCTTCGCCTATCTCGTCACTCCCAGCATCCGTAGCCACAATTCGTCGAGTGTATCGGAGGGCGCGCTGACGCGTCGAACCGATCGGCGGGGAGTCATCGAACGGCGAGCATCACGTCGACGACGGCGTCGAGCACGAGGTCGACCTGCGACTCGCGGTAGCCGCCCCGCTGTGTCTTGAAGACCACCGTGCGCACGTCTTCGAGCGAGATCGGCCATCCGTCACGGAAGTACCGAGTGAGCTTGTCGGCGAATCGATCGACCTCGCGCGTGCTGTACCCGAGCACCAGCGGGTTCACGCGATCGAAGCGCTGGCCCTGTGGGCGCGCGAGGCGGTTGGCGACGACCTGCGCCGTCGTGCGGGCCTCGCGGAGCCAAGCCTCGTTGCCGTGGAGCCGGGCCGCCACCTGCCGCTCCTGGGCCGCGAACGCGTCCTCCAGGCGTTCGAGGGCTGCGTCGACGTGCGCGGTGGAATAGCCGCCCTTCTGCATGGCGAATGCGGTGAGGCGGATTCGCTCCGACGTCAGGGGCGGGTCATTCGGTCGCGCGGTGCCGTCGTAGGCGCGACGAGCGAGCTGGAGGAATTCCTCGACCTCCCTCGTGTCATACCCGAGGCGGGGCTTGCGTGTGCGAGGGAAGGTGGAGTTCACCGCACCATTATCGCGGACGATCAGCCGAAGATCCGGAAGGCGACGAACGCGACTGCGGCCGACGGCAGGATGGAGTCGAGCCGATCGAGGAATCCGCCGTGGCCCGGGAGCCAGGAGCTCATGTCCTTGATGCCGATGTCGCGCTTGACGAGCGACTCGACGAGGTCTCCGAGCGTCGCGCTCAGGAAGATCGCGGTTCCGAAGATGACGCCGAACCACCACGTGTTGCCGAGCATGAGCGTCGAGAGGAGCACCCCGGCGAGAAGGCTCGTCGCGGCGCCACCCGCGAAGCCCTCCCACGTCTTCTTCGGGCTGATCACGGGCGCCATGGGATGCTTTCCGAACATGAGCCCGAAGGCATAGGCGCCGGTGTCGGCCGAGACCGCGGTGACGATGAATGCCAGCGTCCACCATTGGCCGCCCTCGGCCGCCGTGAGTACCACGGCGAAGGTCGCGAGGAACGTGACGTAGCCCTGCACGAACGCGCCGGCCGCGATATCGCGCACGAGTGCTCGCCGTGTGGTCGCCCGGAAGGCGGGAAGGGCCTGTTCGGCGAGCCGCCAGATGGTCACGACGATGACGCCGCCGAGCACCGCGAGCAGTTGTCCGCCGGCTCCCCCGTAGTAGGCGATCGGAACCGCGACGACGGCGGCGATGACCGTCGGGATGCGGGGAACCAGGAAGCCGCCCTTGCGAAGCGCTTGCGCCAGTTCGTAGCTCGCGAAGCCGGCGATCACGACCGCGAAGACCATGAAGAGCTCTTTGATCACGAGCAGGCTGAGCAGCAGGGCGCCGCCGAAGGCGAGGCCGATGATCACGGCGAGGATCAGGTTGCGGCCTGTGCGGGCGTTGATCTTCTCCTGCGCATGGTCGAACTGCGCCTTCGACGCCTCGAACTGACGCTCGAGATCGGCCTTCCTGGCGTGTACCTGCGCGCGGAACTCGTCACGCGAGGTTCGCTCATGCCCCCCGGCGTCCGACTGATCCTCTTCTGGGACGCCCGACATGATGTTCCCTCAGACCTCGAGAAGTTCGGCTTCCTTGCGCTTCAGCGCGTCGTCGATCGAGTCGACGTTGGTCTTCGTGATCTGCTCGAGCTCCTTCTCGGCGCGCGACACCTCGTCATCGCCGACCTCGCCCTTGAGGGAGTCGAGGTCGTCTTTCGCCTTGCGACGGATGTTGCGAACGGACACCTTGGCGTCCTCCGCCTTTCCGCGCACGATCTTGACGTACTCCTTGCGACGCTCCTCGGTCAACTCGGGCAGCGTCACCCGGATGATGTTGCCGTCGTTCGACGGGTTGGCGCCGAGGTTCGGGGTGTCGCGGATCGCCTGCTCGATGTCGCGGAGCGCTCCCTTGTCGTAGGGCGTGACGAGGAGGGTACGGGCCTCTGGGTTCTGCAACGACGCGAGCTGTGCGAGCGGCGTCGGGGTGCCGTAGTAGCTCACCATGATCTTCTGGAAGAGCTGGGGATTCGCCCGCCCGGTGCGTACGGATCCGAAGTCGTCTTTGGCAACCTCGACAGCCTTCTTCATACGTGCGGTGGCATCGGAAAGTACATCCGCGATCACGGGAACTCCTTCTGGTTCGCTACTCGGGACAGTCTATCGAGTGGACGCGTGTACGCCGTTGCTCACGACCGTGCCGAGCTCGGCGCCGAGGATCGCCGCGGTGACGTTGCCACCCGGCTCCATGCCGAACACCTGCATCGGCATGCCGTTGTCCATGCAGAGGCTGAACGCGGTCGAGTCGACGACCTTCAGGCCGCGCTGCAGTGCCTCCTGATAGCTGATCCGGTCGATCTTGTGGGCTTCGGGATTGGTGCGGGGGTCGTCGGAGTAGACGCCGTCGACGCCGTTCTTCGCGACGAGCACGACCTCGGCGCCGATCTCGAGGGCGCGCTGGGCTGCCACGGTGTCGGTGGAGAAGTACGGCAGGCCAGCGCCTGCGCCGAAGATGACGACCCGGCCCTTCTCGAGATGACGTTCCGCCCGGCGCGGGATGTACGGCTCGGCGACCTGCGTCATGGCGATCGCCGACTGCACGCGCGTCTCGGCGCCCGCCTGCTCGAGGAAGTCCTGCAGCGCGAGCGCGTTCATCACGGTGCCGAGCATGCCCATGTAGTCGGCGCGGCCCCGGTCCATCCCGCGCTGCGAGAGTTCTGCGCCTCGGAAGAAGTTGCCGCCGCCGACGACGATCGCGACCTCGACGGTGCGAGCGGCATCCGCGATCTCACGAGCGAGTGCGCCGACGACATCGGGATTGACCCCGAGCGACCCGCCGCCGAATGCCTCACCTGAGAGCTTCAGGAGCACCCTGCGCTTGTGTTCAGTCATGCCCGACCGTTCCTTCCACTGTGGCTGTCAAAACTACTGCTTCGTGCGCTGCGGCGCAGTGCCGGGTGGTGCCGTCTCACGGATGGCTCACGAGTGTTCGCACCGCAGACAGCAAAGGAGTCCGGATCGCTGCTGCGATCCGGACTCCCCTGTGGCACTTACGCGCCGACCTTGAAGCGAGCGAAGTCGCTCACCGTGAGGCCTGCATCCTTGACCACCTTGCTGACCGAGAGCTTGTTGTCCTTGGCGTAGTCCTGCTCGAGCAGTGCGACCTGCTTGAAGTAGGCGCCGAGACGGCCCTCGATGATCTTCGGGAGCGCAGCCTCGGGCTTGCCCTCCTCGCGAGAGATCTGCTCGACGATCGCGCGTTCCTTCTCGACCGCGTCAGCCGGGACGTCCTCGCGTGCGAGGTACTCGGGGTTGGCGAACGAGATGTGCTGAGCGACGCTGCGCGCCGTCTCAGCGTCGTCACCGGCGAATCCGAGCACGACGCCGACCTGCGGCGGCAGGTCTTTCGACGTCTTGTGCAGGTAGATCGAGAACTGCTCGCCCTTGACGAGGCGGATGCGTCGAAGCTCGACCTTCTCGCCGAGGATCGCAGCCTCTTCGTTGATCACATCAGCGACGGTCTTGCCGTCGGCCGGAGCGGCGAGTGCCGCCTCGACCGAGTCCGCACGGGCTGCGGCGACGGCCGCGAGCACGCGGTCGGCCAGGCCGACGAACTTGTCGCCCTTGGCGACGAAGTCCGTCTCGCACGCGAGCTCGATCAGGGTCGCGGTGCCGTCGCCGTTGTCGACGGCGGCCACGAGGCCCTCGGCGGTGGAGCGGTCGGCGCGCTTGGCGTTGCCCTTCGCGCCCTTCAGGCGGAGGACCTCGACCGCCTTCTCGATGTCACCGTCGGCCTCCACGAGTGCGTTCTTCGTGTCGACCATGCCGGTGCCGAGGCGCTCGCGCAGGCTCTTGACGTCTTCGAGAGTGAAATTGGCCATATCCGGATGTCTCCTGGCTCGTGGTCTTACTTGGACTCGGCGGCGGCCTCAGCGGCCTCGGGTGCAGCGGCCTCGGCCTCGGCGGCCTCGGGTGCCTCAGCCTCGACGACCTCGGCCTCGGCGGCCTCAGGTGCGGCGACCTCGGCCTCGGCGGCCTCAGGTGCAGCAGCTTCGACGTCGGCGGCCGACTCGGTCGCGGCCTCGTCGGTGGCTTCAGCGGAAACAGCCTCGACGACCTCGGAGACCTCTTCGGCCTCAGCGGTCGCGGCGTCGACCTTGGCGGTCTCGGGCGAGGACTGCTCGGGGGTCTGAGCCTGGAGGAGCTCCGCCTCCCACTCGGCGAGCGGCTCGACGGCCGAGACGTTGCCCTCGGCCTCGGGCTTCTGGTGACGCTCGATGAGGCCCTCCGCCGCAGCGTCGGCGATGATGCGGGTGAGCAGGCTCACGGAACGGATCGCGTCGTCGTTGCCCGGGATCGGGTACTGCACCTCGTCGGGGTCGCAGTTCGTGTCGAGGATGCCGATGACGGGGATGCCGAGCTTCTTGGCCTCGTCGATCGCGAGGTGCTCCTTCTTGGTGTCGACCACCCAGAGGGCCGACGGCGTCTTCGACAGGTTGCGGATGCCGCCGAGCGACTTGTGCAGCTTGTCGAGCTCGCGCTTCTTGATGAGGAGTTCCTTTTTGGTGAACCCGCTCGTGGTGCCTTCGAAGTCGAGCTCCTCGAGCTCCTTCATGCGCGCAAGGCGCTTGGAGACCGTGGTGAAGTTCGTGAGGAGACCGCCGAGCCAACGCTGGTTGACGAAGGGCTGGCCGACGCGCGTCGCCTGCTCGGCGATGGACTCCTGGGCCTGCTTCTTGGTGCCGACGAAGAGGATCGTGCCGCCGTGGGCGACCGTGTCTTTGACGAAGTCGTAGGCCTTGTCGATGTAGCCGAGCGACTGCTGCAGGTCGATGATGTAGATGCCGGAACGCTCGGTGAAGATGAATCGCTTCATCTTCGGGTTCCAACGGCGGGTCTGGTGCCCGAAGTGAACGCCGCTGTCGAGCAGCTGGCGGATGGTGACGACGGCCATGAGCCGCACTCCTTTGTTCTCAGTTGTCGCTCCGGCCGGCGGCCGAGAGCCCTGGTGCCCGGCACGGCTCCGCCCGCTCCGAAGAGGGGACTGAATGGAGTCGTCGGCCGAAATGGCACGCGTAGTCACCCCGGCGGACCGAGGTGCTCTCGACACTCTATCATCGGCACTCGTCCTCCCCAACCGCGCGCGGCGGCCCGGTCGCCACCGTTTCGATTCCTTCGCGACGGATGCCTCCGCGCTCATCGAGCATCGGAACATGACCGAGCTCCCCGTCACGGCACCTCCTCGCAGCGCCCGTTCAGGCACGGCACTGTCGGTCGCCGCGGCATCCGTCCTCATCGTCGGCACCCTTGCCGCGTTCACCGCCGTGACGCCGCCCGCCGCGGAGGCACTCGGCCTCCGTACCGGCGAGCCGGCCGAGGCCTCATCGCCGCCGGTCAGCCATCCCCACATGTGGAGGTGGCCGGTCCCGCCGCCCATCCAGGTCGTGTCTCCGTTCCGCGCGCCGCCGACGCCCTATGCGGCCGGCCACCGCGGCATCGATCTCCAGGCGGCGGCAGGTGCCGTCGTCACCGCTCCGGCAGCCGGCACCGTGAGTTACGCCGGCATGGTCGCCGGCCGAGGGGTCGTCGCGATCGATCACGGCGACGGCGTCGTGAGTGCCATCGAGCCCGTTGACGCGCTCGTCGCGGCCGGCACCCCCGTGGCGGCGGGCGATCTGCTCGGCACGGTCGCCTCTGGCGGGCACTGCGCGTCGGAATGCGTGCACTTCGGCGTGCGAGTGCACGGCGAGTACGTGTCGCCGTTCCTGTTCCTCGGCGGCCTCCCGCGAGCGGTGCTCCTGCCTAGGCCGTGAGCGTCAGGCGCGCGGGTGCGCCGTGCGATAGCTCTGCTTCAGCCGTTCGGCCGAGACGTGGGTATAGATCTGAGTTGTGCCGAGGCTCGCGTGACCGAGGAACTCCTGCACCGCGCGCAGGTCGGCACCCCCGTCGAGGAGGTGCGTCGCGGCGCTGTGACGGAAGGCGTGCGGTCCGCTCGGTCCCGTGCCCGGAATCGACGAGAGCACCTCGGTCACGACACGGTAGACGCTCCTGACGCCCATCCGAGCGCCGCGCGCCCCGAGGAACACCGCATTCGTCGCGGCGAGCGCACCGCGCTCGGGCTCAGCCGCCGCAGCGGCAGCCGCAGCGTTCGCCGCAGCGAGGATGGCGGGTCGCCCCTGGTCGAGATAGCGGTCGAGCGCTCGGGCCGCCGGGGCGCCGTAGGGCACGACGCGTTCCTTGGAGCCCTTGCCGACGACCAGTACCGTCCTGCGCCGACGATCGATCGCCGCGAGATCGAGACCCACGAGCTCCGAGACGCGAAGTGCCGACGCATAGAGCACTTCGACGATCGCACTGTCGCGCATCGCAATGGGATCGTCGGTCGAGGCGGCGCGCTCGAGTGCAGTGAGCGCAGCGGCAAGCGCCTGCTGGGTGACCACCCTCGGCAGGGTGCGTTGCGCGCGCGGCGCCCTGAGGCGAAGTCCCGGGTCGGCCGCGATGAGGCCGCGACGCAGGAGCCACGCGGTGAATCCGCGGGCGGATGCCGCTCGCCGTGCGATGCTCGCTCGCGCGAGTCCGCGCTCGGTGGCGCCCCACAGCCAGTCGCGGAGGAGTGCGAGATCGATCGCGGAGGCCTCGGTGGCGCCCCGCTCCCCCGCGAACGCGACGAGCTCGATGAGATCGCCGCGGTATGCCGCCACGGTGTGCTCGGAGTACCCGCGCTCGGTTCGCACGTGCGCGAGGTAGTCGTCGAGCAGGGTGTCGAGATTCACGGCTCCAGCCTGCCCCTCGATGGCCTATACCGTGCTGAGGCTCGCACGAACAGCGCGCGATCGCCGGTCATGCGACGCCGGGAGGCTTTCGCGAGAAGCGCTCCAGCCTGGCCTCTGGCGAGAGCGCCTCGATCTCGGCGAGGAACTCGGCACTGAAGTTCGTGACCACGGGAAACGCACCGATCGGCACGACCGACGTGGTGAAGCCGTCGTCGAAGAGATGCACGAGGGTGAACGAGCGGCCCCCGTCGATACCCGCGAGCTCGCGGGTGGGCGCTGAGAGGTCCATCGTGTAGGCGGTTGCTCCGGCGACCGACACCGGGACGCCGGCGAACATGCCGTTGGTGGCGTAGTGCAGGTGGCCTCCGAGGATGAGCCGCACGTCACGGCCGGCGATCACCTCGGCGAGTTCGTCTTGCCCGCGCAGCTCGAGCAGGTCCATGAGGGCGAGCGGCGTCGCGATCGGAGCATGGTGCATCGCGAGTACCGTGCCGAGTGGCGCGGGATCCGCGAGAGCGGCATCGAGCCAGGCGATCGTCGATGCGTCGAGCAGGCCGTGGTGGTACCCCGGCACAGTCGTGTCGAGCGCGATGACGCGGAGCCCCGACACGTCGGTGATGCGATTGACCGGGGAATCGCTCGGCGCCTCGCCGAGGAGGTCGCGCCGGAACGCACCGCGTTCGTCGTGATTGCCCATCACCCAGCTGAGCTCGGCGCCGGCCGAACTCGCGAGCGGTTCGAGGAGCTCGCGGGCGATGCGGTACGCGTCGGGTTCCCCGAGATCCGCGACATCGCCGGTCACGGCGATCGCGTCGAGGCGGTCACCAAGTCGGCGCAGCTGCGACACCGTCTGCTCCAGCGCGCGCACGGTGTCGGCGACTCCGCCGAGCGGTGCACCGCCTTGGAGCAAGTGCGTGTCGCTCACGTGGGCGATCACCTGACGCGCTGCCGGATACCTCCCGAACTGCGGATACTGCATGCCGACCCCCTTCGGGGCCAGCCTAAGCCGAGCCTCCGACGGGTGCCCTCACGGCGCGCCACGGCCCCGTCACGCCGCGCGGGCGGGCCCCTCATGTCGGGGCGGGCCCCTCATCTCGCGCGGACGACCCCTCATCTCGCGCGGGCCCGCCGCCAGCCCTCGGAGTGTCGCACGGCCACCCCATCTGCCTCGAGGGCACCGAGCACGCTCATGACCGCCGTCGCGGCCATGCCGCAGCGCTTCGCGACCTCACCGAGCGAGCGCGGGCTCCGCACGCTGAGCGCATCGAGGACGCGCACGGCGTCGGGCGACGCAGCGGCGGCGTATCGCCGGCCACCGCCGGCACTCGTACCGGCATGCCCACCGGCCGCGGCCTGCCCGCGCTGCACATTCGCCACGGCCTCGCCGCTCGGACGCACGCCGGATCCGTGATCGCCGACGAGTTCGGCCATCTGCCCGGCGTCGACGACGCACACGGCGTTGTACTCGCGGAGGAGGCGGTGGCAACCACCTGACGCCGGACTCGTAACCGGTCCGGGCACCGCGCCGAGCGGGCGCCCGAGCGCTGCGGCGTGACCGGCGGTGTTGAGCGAACCCGAGCGAACCCCCGCCTCGAGTACGACCGTCGCCTCGCTCGCGGCCGCGATGAGTCGATTGCGCTGGAGGAAGCGCCACTTCGTCGGAGCCGCACCGCATCCGAGCTCGGAGACGACCGCGCCGGTCGCGGCGATGCGTGAGAGCAGCGCTTCATGGCCCATCGGGTAGAAGCGGTCGACCCCGCCTGCGAGGAACGCGACGGTGACACCATCACTCGCGAGCGCCGATCGGTGCGCCATGCCGTCGATGCCGTAGGCGCCGCCTGACACGATGGTGAACCCGCGATCGACGAGCCCTGCGGATGCCTCCATCGCCACATGCTCGCCGTAGCCCGTGGCGGCACGCGCCCCGACGAGGGCGAGCGACGGCCGGCCGTGGTTCAGGGCGTCGGCGCGGCCGCGAATCCACAGCACAAGCGGCGCGTGCACCCCGAGCTCGTCGACGCCGGACGGCCACTCGGGATCGCCGGGAATGAGCAGGCGCGCGTCGACGCGCGCAGCTTGTGCGAGCGAGCGGACGAACGCCGCGTGGTCGACGCGGGGCAGCCATCGCTCGAGGCCCGCCGCCGCCTCGCGTTCATCGAGCGACTCGCCGGCCTCCGCGACACGAGCGGCGAGCCGTTCGGCCGGCACGGACTCGAGCAGCAGCTCGGCGCTCTCGGCCGCGCCGAGCGCAGCGACGACGCGACCGAGGAGCCCGTCGCCGGGCTCAGCGACCGAACTGAGCAGCGAGCGGGCGAACGCCTCGAGCGACGCACCGTCGCCGCGGCGGATGGCGGAGACCTCGGCGGCCAGTCGTGCCGCCGAATGCTTCACGATGCTCATGCGGGGATTCCCTTCCTGAGATAGAACGCACGACCCACCTGGTCGGCGCCGGGGCGCATCGCGCCGTCGAGGTCGGCGATGGTCCAGGCGACCTTCAACACCCGGTCGTAGCCGCGCATCGTGACGCCGCCGCGTTCGAGCGCGCGATCGAGTGCCGCGGTCGCCTTGCCGCCGGGATGCAACCCGCCAGCGCCGCGCAACCACGGGCCCGGCATCTCGGCGTTCGTGCGCCAGGGGGTGCCGAGCAGTCGGTCGGATGCCGCAGCGCGAGCTTCGATGACACGGGCGCGGGCCTCATCGCTCGTGATGCCGGTGCGCTCGCCCATCAAGCGGAGCCCGGCCGCGGTGACGCGGGGCACCTTCAGTTGCACGTCGATGCGATCGAGGAGCGGCCCCGAGATGCGGCCGAGGTACCGTCGTCTCATGGACGGCGGACACGTGCATTCGTTGCCCGGCGAGTCATATCCCCCGCACGGGCACGGGTTCGCCGCGAGCACGAGCTGGAATCGCGCAGGGAACGAGGCGACGGCAGTCGCACGATGGATGCTGACGCTGCCCGATTCGAGCGGCTGACGGAGCACGTCGAGCACCGATGCCGGAAACTCAGGTGCCTCATCGAGGAACAGCACGCCGTGGGTCGCCCGTGCTGCAGCACCAGGACGGATGAGCCGGCTGCCGCCGCCGACCATCGCCGCCGCGGTCGCCGTGTGATGCGGAGCCTCGAACGGCGGACGCAGTGACAGTCCGTTGACGAGCCGCCCCCCGGCGAGCGATCGGAGTGAGGCGACCTCGAGCGCGGCGTCGGAATCGAGATCGGGCAGGATTCCCGGCAGCCGGGACGCCAGCATGGTCTTGCCGGCTCCTGGCGGGCCGAGGAGGAACATGTGATGGCCACCGGCAGCGGCCACGAGGAGCGCTTCAACCGCTTCCTCGTTGCCCGCCACGTCGGCGAGATCGCCGGGCACCTGCTCGGGCTCGTCGGCGCGATCCGTTGAGGGGACCGCGTCGATCTCACGCACCTCGTAGGCGCCGCCGTGCCAGATGGCGGCTTCGAGGAGCGAGGCGACCCCGATCACCGTCACCCCGGGCACGAGCGACGCCTCGGCGGCATTGCCCGCGGGCACCATGACCGTGTCATGGCCGGCTCGTGATGCCGCGAGCACCGCGGGGAGGATGCCGTCGATCGGTCGCAGCCGGCCGTCGAGCCCCAGCTCACCGAGGTGCACGACACGGTCTACCGATTCGCGTGCGATCTCGCCGGCGGCGGCGAGGCACGCGATCGCGATCGCGAGGTCGAAGCCGGAGCCGTGCTTCGGCAGGGCCGCGGGCGAGAGGTTCACCGTGAGGCGGCGCTGCGGCAGGGGGCATCCGGCGTTCACGGCAGCCGAACGCACTCGCTCGCGGGCCTCGGCGAGTGCGGCGTCGGGCAGGCCGATGATGACGAACGCGGGCAATTGCGACGAGAGGTCGGCCTCGACCTCGACGATCGAGCCGGCGAGCCCCAGCAGGGCGACCGAGCGGGTGCGGGCGACGGGCATCAGCTGATCCCCTCGAGATGCTCGATGAGTGCCGGCGCCTCGGTGGGGGCGAGCACGGCGACGGCGTCGATGCGGATTCGCGAGACCGCGGCATCCGTCGCCTCGCACCAGGCGATCGCGAGCCGGCGCATGCGCGCGAGCTTCACCGGGGTGATGGCCTCGAACGGGTGCCCGAAGTCGCTCGTCGTGCGGGTCTTCACCTCGATGAAGACGGTGTCGCGCCCGTCGCGCGCCACGATGTCGATCTCACCGAGTCGGCACCGCCAATTGCGGTCGATCACCGCCATGCCGCGGCCGACCAGATGATCGACCGCGAGCTCTTCACCGCGTCGGCCGAGTTCCGCGTTGTGCGCCATCCGCACCACCTCCGCGAACAGCGTCGCGCGATGGCGGCGCCGGGCGGGCCGAAGCGGCGCTCAGCCGCGAAGGCGGAGCAGGGAGCGGCGCTGTCGAGGACGAGTGCTACTCGTCGAGCGCGAGCTCCTTCGGGAGTTCGAACTCCCGGGTCGCGAGCTCTTCGACATTGACGTCTTTGAAGGTGAGCACGCGCACCGACTTCACGAAGCGGTCGGCGCGGTAGACATCCCACACCCACACGTCTTTCATGGTGAGCTCGAAATAGAAGTCGTGCTCGGTATCACGGCGCACGAGTTCGACCTCGTTCGCGAGATAGAAGCGTCGCTCGGTCTCGACCACGTATTGGAATTGCGACACGATGTCGCGGTACTCCCGATACAGGGCCAACTCGACTTCGCGGTCGTAGTCTTCGAACTCGTCTTCATCCATCGTGACTCATCCTACGCCGAGGTCGAAGAGCGCCGGCGCCGTTGCCGAGCGATCGTGCAGCCAAGTCGACCGGTGCAGCTCGTTGGGTCCGTGCTCGTCGATCGCGGCGAAGTGGGCGCGGCTCGCGTAGCCCTTGTTCTCGTCCCAGCTGTAGACGGGCACGTCGTCGTGAGCACGACGCATGCCACGATCGCGATGCACCTTGGCGATGACGGATGCCGCAGCCACCGACGCGCAATCACGGTCGGCCTTGATCCGCGTGACGACGCGGGCGCGATGCTCGATGGCGATGCTCAGCCAGTCGTGGTTGCCGTCGAGCAGGAGCGGCGCATCGTTCACCTCATCGCCGAGCGCGAATGCGAGCGCGGCGAAGGCGCGAGCTCCGGCGAGGCCGAGGCACGCCATGATGCCCAGTTCGTCGATCTCCTTCGCCGAGGCGTCGCCGACCGCCGATGCGCGGACCCATGCAGCTGCCTTCGGCGCCATCTGCTCACGACGCGGCTCGCTCAGGAGCTTGGAGTCGCGCAGGCCCGCGGGCATGCGGCGCACGCTCTCATCGATGAGCACGAGCCCGACCGTGACCGGGCCTGCCAGCGCGCCCCTGCCGACCTCGTCGCACGCGAGCAGCACCGAAGCGCCTCCGGCGAAGATCTCGCGCTCCGCCCGCAATGTCGGCACCGCGACCGGTGGTGGAACCATGTCAGCCCGTTCCCTCATCGACACCATCGAACACCTGGGGGTAGTTGTCAAGCCACATCCAGTGGTCGATGGGCCAACTCACGACGAAGGCGCGGCCGACGACGTTGTCGATGGGCACGAATCCCTCGAGCGGGGTCTCGGTGTTGTATCTCGAGTCCTTCGAGTTGTAGCGGTTGTCGCCCATCACCCACAGCGAATCGTCGCGTACTTCGACGTCGAAGTCGTCGCGGGAGACCTTGCTCTCGCCCGGAGGCAGCGCCACATACGTCTCGTCGAGCGGCACGCCGTTCACGCTCATCTGGCCGAGCGCGTTGCAGCACACGATGTGATCGCCTGGCAGTCCGATGACGCGCTTGACGAGGTGGTCGTTCGAGTCGGGCGCCGAGAGTCCCACGAACGCGAGGAACCAGTCGACGGCGGCCACGAGTGGCGGCTGCGGCGTCTCCACGCGGGCCGGGAGCCATCCGCCCGGGTCTTTGAACACGACGACGTCGCCGCGCTCGAGTGGCGTGAGGTCGGGAACCAGCTGGTTCACGATGATGCGATCGTCTTTCACGAGGGTCTCCTCCATCGACTGCGATGGGATGAAGAACGACCTGATGAGGAACGTCTTGATGAGGAACGAGACGAGCACGGCCACCACGAAGATGACGAGCAGGTCGCGCAGGAAGAGGAGAGTGCCTCGTTTTCTGCGCGCCAATGCCGAGCCCGCGCGATCTGATCGCGTGGTGATAGTTTCTTCTGTCATTTAACCGCCCGAGCTCCCCACCCAGTCTAGGGGCGGGGAGCTCGATGGGATGCCAGACACTCGCGATCCGCGACTGGCAGCGGCGACTAGTTGTCGCGCTTCTCCTTGATCTTGGCCTTCTTGCCGCGGAGCTTGCGCAGGTAGTAGAGCTTCGCGCGGCGCACGTCGCCGCGCGTGACGACCTCGATGTGGTCGATCACGGGCGAGTGCACCGGGAACTTGCGCTCGACGCCGACCTGGAAGCTGACCTTGCGCACCGTGAAGGTCTCGCGCACGCCCTCTCCTGAACGGCCGATGACGACCCCCTGGAAGACCTGCACGCGGCTGCGCGTGCCTTCGATGATGTTGACGTGCACCTTGACGGTGTCGCCGGGCCGGAAGTCGGGGACATCCGACCTCAGGCTCGCTGCGTCGAGTTGGTCGAGGATGTGCATGATGGTTCGCTCTCTGCGCCCGCCACCGGTCGAACGCGGATCATGGATTGAAGTGAATGGTGCCGCCCGCGCGACCAGGTCGCGCTGTGCTAGCTCCCCGGAGGCAGAGACCCGCGGCGGCACAATCCTCTATTGTGCCATGTCACGGCACTCCCCGGCAAAGCGGGACCCCGGATGCCGCTGCAGCGCCGCTCCCGTCAGTCGCGAACCTCGCGCACGATGATGACCTCGTCGTCGCCGTCGTCGAACGGCGGGCGACGCGTGCCCGCGGCATCCGGACGCCGTGCGGCGCCCTGCTGCTGGGTGGCGAGTCGCTCGAACTCTGCCATCGACGCCTGCACCCGCCGCGCGCCGTCGTGCACGAGCTGCCAGACGACCATCCAGAAGGCGGCGATCGCGAGCAGGATCGCGAGCACCGCGAAGAGCGTCGCGGTCGCGCCGTAGAAGCCCGTCGCGACGATGGCGGCGTGCCATGCGCCGATGACGCCGAGGTCCATCCACGACACCGCTCGCTGCTCGCGCACGGCCGGCCGGAGCGACGTGAGGAGCGCGACGACGCCGAGCGCGAGGAACCCGACCGGCACGACCACGACGAGCCCGAGCGTGCCCCAGCCGCCACCGCCGAAGATGGCCCATCCGACGGCGAGCCACACGGGCAGCGCCACGATCGCGATGAACAGCCATCGGTAGAACGCACGCCGGATCAGCATGCTTCCAGCGTAACGGCGGTGCCTTCGAGGCCGCCGGGTGTTCACTCAGGGCGGAGACGACAGAATGGACTCGTGATCGAACTGAGAACCCCTGCCGAGGTCGAGGAGATGCGGCCTGCCGGCCGCTTCGTGGCGAGCGTGCTCGAGACCACATCGCGAGCCGCCGCGGTCGGGGTCAACCTGCTCGAGCTCGACGCGATCGCGCACGAGATGATCAGGACGGCCGGCGCCGAGAGCTGCTACATCGACTATCACCCCTCGTTCGGCGGGAGCCCCTTCGGCAAGGTCATCTGCACCTCGGTGAACGATGCGGTGCTGCACGGCCTCCCCCGCGACTACACCCTCCGCGACGGCGACCTGCTGACCCTCGACTTCGCGGCGTCGGTGAACGGATGGGTCTCCGACTCGGCCCTCTCGATGGTCGTCGGCACGCCGCGAGGCGGAGACCTGCGGCTCATCGACACCACCCAGCGCGCCCTCGCCGCCGGAATCTCGGCCGCGCGCCCCGGCAACCGCATCGGTGACATCTCCCGAGCGATCGCGAATGTCGCGAAGGCCGAGGGCTACTCGATCAACACCGACTTCGGCGGGCACGGCGTCGGCCGCACCATGCACGGCGACCCCCACATTCCGAACGACGGCCGCCCGGGCCGAGGCCTGCCGTTGAAGCCGGGGCTCGTGATCGCGATCGAACCATGGTTCCTCGAGACGACGGACCGCATCGTGACGGATGCCGACGGCTGGACGCTGAAGAGCGCCGACGGATCGCGCGGCGCCCATTCCGAGCACACCATCGCCGTCACCGAAGGCGAGCCGATCGTGCTCACCGCGCGCAGCTGAGCGCCTTCTCACAATCCTCTCGCGCACGAAGTGCGGAGAGGTTTGCATCGGGGTAACACCTCACGTCCGACGAGGAAACACGAGTTCCGTACCGTCTTGGTCACACAGCTCGGTCCGTGATCAGGGGGCCCCGAACGACCATCGGCCTCCTGCACGCCCGCGTCTGAGACGGAACGAGGAGACCCGGATGGCCCACGACACACCCCCGAAACACTCCCGCCACGGCGACGCAACGCCGAGCGTTTACCGTGACGGCATGTCGGACAACACGCTCACGCGTCACCTCGTGGTGGTCGGCGCCGGAATGGTCGCCCACCGCTTCGTCGAGAGCGTGCGCACCCGCGACCCAGAGGGCCGCTGGCGCATCACCGTGATCGGCGAGGAGGACCGCCTCCCCTACGACCGCGTCGGGCTGACCGCATTCTTCGACGGTGCGACCGTCGACGACCTCACCCTCTCACGCGAGCACTTCGTCGACGACGAGCGCGTGACCTTCCTCCGCGGCGACGCGGTCGTGGCGCTCGATCGCGACGAGCGGCGCCTGCGCACGGCGAGCGGCACCCTTGTCGAGTGGGACGAGCTCGTGCTCGCCACGGGCTCGTACGCCGCATCCCTCGCCGTCGACGGCTTCCACCTGCCCGGCGTCTTCGTCTACCGCACGCTCGACGACCTCGAGTCCCTCTCCTCGTGGGTGACCGAGCGCCAGGACGCCCTCGACCGGCCGGTTCGCGGCATCGTGGTCGGCGGCGGGCTCCTCGGCCTCGAGGCCGCGGGAGCACTCCAGGGCATGGACGTCGAGGCCACCATCATCCAGTCGTCCGATCGCCTCATGTCGGCCCAGCTCGACGCGGCCGGCGGCGAAGCGCTCGCGCGCCTCATCGGCGCCCGCGGCATCGAGGTGCGCACCGAGACGATCACCACGAGGCTCGACCCCGGCCCCCACGGCGGTGTCGCGCAGCTCGAGTTCCGCGACGGCAGCCTCGCTCCGGCCGACGTCGTCATCTTCACGGTCGGCGTGCGCCCGCGCGACGAGCTCGCACGGATCTCCGGCCTGAAGGTCGACAAGCGGGGCGGCATCGTCGTCGACGCCGGATGCCGCACCTCCGATCCCTCGATCCACGCGATCGGAGAGGTCGCCGCGATGGAGGGCCGTTGCGTCGGCCTCGTTGCCCCCGGATATGCGATGGCCGAGGTCGTCGCGACCCGCCTGCTCGGCGGCGAAGCCGAGTTCCCCGGGTACGACCTCTCGACGAAGCTCAAGCTCGGCGGCGTCGATGTCGCGAGCTTCGGCGACGCGTTCGGCGAGACGCCCGGCGCGCTCGACGTCGTCTACGCCGACCCGGTCGCCGGCGTCTACAAGAAGCTCGTGCTCTCCGACGACGCCTCGATCCTGCTCGGCGGCATCCTCGTCGGCGATGCCACGGCCTACGCCTCGCTCCGGCCGCTCATCGGCGCGAAGCTCGGCGGAGACCCGTCGGCCTACCTCCTTCCCGAGACCGACGGCGCCCGCCCGGCCACCGGCCCGCTGCCCGACGAGGCGCTCGTCTGCAGCTGCAACGCCGTCAGCGCCGGGCGCATCCGGTCTGCGGTCACCGACGACGGATGCACGGATGTCGCGGGCGTCAAGGCGTGCACGAAGGCCGGCGCCGCGTGCGGCTCGTGCCTCCCGCTCGTCAAGCGCCTCGTCGGCGCCGAACTCGAGGCCGCGGGCGTGACCCTGAGCAGCGCGCTCTGCGAGCACTTCGCCTCCACTCGCGCGCAACTCTTCGACCAGGTGCGCGTGGCGGGACTCACGACGTTCAGCGAGATCGTCACGCGGTTCGGCACCGGGCGCGGCTGCGACATCTGCAAGCCCGTCGTAGCGAGCATCCTCGCGTCGCAGGGTGCCGGACACGTGCTCGACGGCGGCCGCGCCTCGCTCCAGGACACGAACGACCACGTCATGGCGAACCTGCAGAAGGACGGCAGCTATTCCGTGGTCCCCCGCATCCCCGGCGGCGAGGTGACGCCCGAGGGTCTCCTCGTGATCGGACAGGTCGCGAAGGACTTCGGGCTCTACACGAAGATCACCGGCGGCCAGCGCATCGACTTGTTCGGCGCGCGCCTCGAGCAGCTTCCCGAGATCTGGCAGCGACTCGTCGACGGCGGCTTCGAGTCGGGCCACGCCTACGGCAAGTCGCTGCGCACCGTCAAGTCGTGCGTCGGCTCCACGTGGTGCCGCTTCGGCGTGCAGGACTCGGTCGGCATGGCCGTCGAGCTCGAACTGCGCTACCGCGGCCTGCGGTCGCCGCACAAGCTGAAGCTCGGCGTCTCGGGATGCGCCCGCGAATGCGCGGAGGCCCGCGGAAAGGACGTCGGCGTCATCGCCACCGAACAGGGCTGGAACCTGTACGTGGGCGGCAACGGCGGGTTCACGCCGCGGCACGCGCAGCTGCTCGCCGAAGGGCTCGACTCCGAGACCCTCATCCGCACGATCGACCGGTTCCTGATGTACTACATCCGCACGGCCGACCGTCTCCAGCGGACCGCCCCGTGGCTGGAGGAGCTCGAGGGCGGCCTCGATGCCCTCCGCGCGGTCATCATGGACGACTCGCTCGGCATCGCCGACGACCTCGACGCCGCGATGGCGCTCCACGTCGACGCCTACGAAGACGAGTGGAAGGCGACGCTCGACGACCCCGAGAAGCTCAAGCGCTTCGCCTCGTTCGTCAACGCGCCGACGACGCCCGACCCCTCACTCGCCTACACCGCAGAGCGCGGGCAGCCCCGACCGGCGACCGACGCCGAGCGCGAGAGCGGTGGCGTGCTCATCGCCGGAACCACCCTGGAGGTACGCCGATGACCATCGCCGACACTGCCCGAACCATGGAGCCGAGTCGCACGAGCAGCTGGGTGCCCGTGTGCCGGGTCGACGACCTCGAGGTCGAACGAGGCGCGGCGGCGCTCATCGAGGGCGACCAGCTCGCCCTCTTCCTGCTGCACGACGGCAGCATCCACGCCGTCCAGCAGCGCGACCCGTACAGCGGCGCGTACGTCATGTCGCGCGGCATCGTGGGCAGCCGCGGCGACGCCCCGACCGTGGCCTCCCCGATGTTCAAGCAGGTCTTCGACCTTCGCACGGGAACGTGCCTCGACACCCTCGGCAAGGAGCGGCACGACCTGCGCACCTGGCCAGTCGCGGTCGAGCAGGGGATCGTGCACATCCGGAAGGACCCACGCTGATGCTCATCGGAATCGACGTCACCGGACGGCGCGTGGTCGCCGTCGGCGGCGGCCCCGTCTCGGCACGTCGAGTCGCGCGCTTCGTCGATGAGGGCGCCGAGGTCGTCGTCGTCGCACCTGAACTCGATCCGGCGCTCGCGGTGCTCGTCGATGAAGATCGCATCACGTGGACAGCGCGCCCGGTCGTGCGCGACGACCTCGCCGACGCGTGGCTCGTGCACACCGCGACCGGCGTGCCCGCCGTCGATCACGCGGTCGCCGCCTGGGCCGACGAGGCTCGGATCTTCTGCGTGAACGCCGGACACGGCGACCACGGCACCGCTCGCATGACGGCGGAGACCCGCTCGGGAGACCTCATCGTCGGCGTCGTCTCGGAGGGCGGCGTCGATCCCCGGCGCAGCGGCGCGGTGCGCGACGCCGTGGCCGACGCCCTCGCCGAGGGACGACTGCCCGTGCGGCGCCGGCGCACCGGCGGCCCCGGTCGAGTCGTGCTCGTCGGAGGCGGCCCCGGTGCCGCCGACCTCATCACCCTGCGCGGTCGGCGCGCACTCGCCGAAGCGGATGTCGTGGTCACCGACCGTCTCGGTCCGCGGGCGTTGCTCGCCGAGCTCGAGCCCGGCGTCGAGATCGTCGACGTGGGCAAGGCCCCCGGGCGGCATCCCGTTCCGCAGCACGAGATCAATCGGATCCTCGTCGAACGGGCGCTCGCAGGCCAGCACGTCGTGCGCCTGAAGGGCGGCGACCCGTTCGTGTTCGGCCGCGGCGGCGAGGAGGTCGCCGCATGCCTCGACGCCGGAGTGGCCGTCGAGGTCGTGCCCGGCATCTCGAGCGCGATCTCCGTGCCGCAGGCCGCCGGCATCCCGGTCACGCACAGGGGCACCGCCGCGTCGATGCTGCTCGTCAACGGTCACGACGACCCCACCAAGGCGACCCTCGCGGCACTCGCCGACGACACGACGACGACCGTCGTGCTCATGGGCGTCGAGCGGCTCGGCGGCTTCGCCGAGGCAGCGATCGCCGCGGGTGCTCCGCATGACCGGCCCGTCGCGATCGTCGAGAGCGGCACGACGTCGTCGCAGCGCACCACCCGGGCGACCCTCGGCACCGTCGCCGCCGCCGCGGCTGCAGCCGGTGTGCAGGCGCCAGCCGTGATCGTGGTAGGCGAGGTCGCCGCAGCCGGACTCCTCACTCGACTCTCCGACCCCGCGCGGAGCCGCACCGGATGACGAACGCCCCTCCCACGCCTGGGACGCCCTTGCTCGGTTGCGTCATCCTGATCACCGCCGATCGCCGATCGGCGGAACTCGGCGCCGCCCTCGAGCGGCGTGGAGCGCGTGTCGTGCACGCCCCGGCTCTCACGATCGAACCGCACATCGGCGACGAAGCCCTCATCGAGCAGACGCTCCAGGTCATCGCCACTCCTCCCGACGTCGTCGTCGCGACGACCGGCGTCGGGTTCCATGGTTGGATGGAGACCGCCGACTCTGCCGGCCTCCTCGACGACCTGCACGCCGCACTCGCGGGCGCGAGGTTCATCGCGCGAGGCCCGAAGGCCCGCGGCGCCATCCAGCAGGCCGGATTCAGTGCCGACTGGGTCGCCGAGTCCGAGACCTCGTCGGAGCTCGGTACGTACCTGCTCGACGAAGGCATCTCCGGACTCCGCGTCGTCGTCCAGCACCACGGCTCCGGTTCCGACGGGCTCGACGAGGCCTTCCGCGGCGCGGGTGCCGACGTGACGAGCCTCGTCGTCTACCGCTGGGGTCCTCCGCCCGATCCCGGGCTTGTCGCCCGTTCGGTGCGCAGCGCCGCGGAGGGCGCCTACGACGCCGTGCTCTTCACGTCAGCGCCGGGCGCCGACGCGTGGCTCGACGCGGCCATCGCCGAGGACACGCTCGAGGGCATCCTCGATCAGGAGGCGCGCGGCACCCTGCTGATCGCCGCGGTCGGCCCGATCACAGCGGGTCCGCTCGAGCTCGCCGGGATGTCGCCTCGAGTGCCCGACCGCGGTCGGCTCGGGTCGCTCGTGCGCTCGGTCGTCTCGCACTTCGCCGAGCGCCGATCCTCGGCGATCGACACGGCCGCCGGAGTGCTCGAGGTGCGGCGCGGCGGTGCCCTGCTCGATGGTGAGCTGATGCCCCTGACACGAACCGGTCACGCCGTGCTCACTGCACTCGCCGAAGCGGGCGGTGACGTCGTGAACCGCTCCCAGCTCCTGGCATCGCTTCCGGGCGCGACGAGCGACGTGCATGCCGTTGAGGTCGCCGTCGCGCGGATCCGCGAGGCGTGCGGGGCGAAGGGTCTCATCCAGACGATCGTGAAGCGGGGCTACCGACTCGCGGTGACCAGCCGGGAGGAAGCATGACCACCCTCATCGCGTGCTCGCACGGAACGAACGACGCGGCCGGGCGGATGGCGATCCGCTCGATCGTCGACGGGATTCGTCGCGCCCGGCCGGCGCTCTCGGTGCACGAGGCGTTCGTCGACGTGCAGCGACCCGACGTCGGCGAGGTCGTCTCCCTGCTCGACCCCGAAGGCGACGCGATCATCGTGCCGCTCCTGCTCTCGACGGGATACCACGTGCGCGTCGACATCGCGCGGGCGGCAGGGGCCGCGGCCTCGCAGGTCGGCGTCGCCGCCTCGCTCGGGCCGCACCCCGTGCTCGCCGAGATCCTCGTCGAGCGGCTCGTCCAGGCCGGAGCGACGCCGGCAGACCACGTGGTGCTCGCAGCTGCCGGGTCGAGCGACCCGCGGGCCGCCGACGACGTCGAACGACTCGCGACGCTGCTTCGGGCGTCCTGGCCGGGAACCGTGACCATCGGCTACGGCGCAAGCGCCACCCCGAGCGTTCCCACCGCGGTCGCCGCCGCTCGCGCGACGAGTGGGGGTCGCGTCGTGATCGCGTCGTACCTGCTCGCCCCGGGCTACTTCCACGACCGGTTGCTCGAAGCCGGCGCCGACGTCGTCTCGGCGCCGCTCGCACCGGATCCCCGCCTCGCCGAGCTCGCCATCGACCGCTACCGCTCCGCCCGGCTCCCGCTCACGGGCGCGAATCGAACTGCGGGCATCGGCGCACGCTGACCACAGGGCGAGCCGGCCGGTCGTCGACTCAGGACAGGTGCCGTCCGAGGCGCTCGACCGCCGCCAGGTACCGGTCGACGACGAGCTCGACGATCGGGCCGGGTGCCGGGCGGCCCGGAAGCATCAGCGGCTCGGAGACCGCATCGGCGCCGACCGCGTTCGCGGCGTCGTTGAACGCACCGGGCGCGAGCAGGTAGGTGGCCACGATGACCCGCGACCCCGGATGCACCTCGCGGATCATCTCGATCGCGTCGGGCAGGCGCGGGATCGCTGCGGCGATGAACCCGACCGTGACGGCGCGACCGAGCCGGGCACCGAGCAGGCGCCCGGTCTCGAAGCATTCGCGCACCGCACGCGGGTCGTTCGAGCCGGCGGCCGCGAGCACGATGGCGTCGGACGGACCGAGACCGATGGCCTCGAGCCGTTCGGCGAGCACCTCGACGATCCTCGGGTCGGGTCCGAGCGGCTCGGCGAGTCCGGGGCCCCCTGGGGGCAGCTGGTTGATGCCCTGTGAGAGCCCGGTTCGAACGTGGAAGCCCGCCGAGAGCACGAGCGGCACGATCACGGCGGGCGTGCTGGCGTGCTGCGCGAGTGCTGCAGCGACATCCGAGTTCTGCGCGTCGACGAAGCTGATGCCGATCTGGACCGCAGGGACCTCGGCGGCCACGGCGTCGACGAGGCCGATGATGGCCGAGCGGTTGTCGGCCGACGGCGCGCCGTGGGTCACCGCGAGGAGCGTGAGCGGCGGGTCGACGATCGCGTTGCCATCGTCAGGCCCAGTCCCGCTCATCGCCGCTCCCGTCGTTGCGCATCGACGGAGCCGCGTCCGTCGTTACGAACATAGGGACGGCGTGTTTCGGAGCGGACACCCGCATGTTTCACGCACGTGAATCATGCACCTTGCGGGGCAGCACGGTCGGTCGGCGGCGGCCGGTCGGCCCGAGTCAGCCTCGGTCGTCGAGCAGCTCGGGACGCACGCGCCGGGTGCGCTCGATCTGCTGCTCGCGCCGCCAGGCGGCGACGGCGCCGTGGTTGCCCGAGAGCAGCACGGGAGGCACCTCGAGCCCCCGCCAGACGGCCGGCTTGGTGTAGCTCGGATACTCGAGGAGGCCGTCTTCGTGCGACTCCTCGACGAGGCTCTCTGGGTTGCCGACGACACCGGGCACGAGTCGTCCGACGGCCTCGATCATCGCCATCACGGCGACCTCCCCGCCGTTCAGCACGTAGTCGCCGAGGCTGATGAGGCGGACCGGGATGCGACTCGAGTAGTGATCGACGACCCGCTGGTCGATGCCCTCGTAACGACCGCAGGCGAACACGAGATGCGGCGCGTGCGCGAGCTCGCGGGCGATCTGCTGCGTGAACGGCTCACCGGCGGGCGATGGCACGATGAGCACCGACTCGTCGGTGACGAGCGCGTCGAGCGCCTCGCCCCACGGCTCGGGTTTCATGACCATGCCGGCACCGCCGCCGTAGGGCGTGTCGTCGACCGTGCGGTGACGGTCGTGGGTGTGCTCGCGCAGGTCATGGGCTGCGACCTGGAGGATGCCGGCCTGCCGGGCGCGCCCGAGCAACGACACGTCGAGCACCGAGAAGAACTCGGGGAAGATCGTGACGATGTCGATCCGCATGGGGCGAGCCTACGCGCCGGCGTGGTCGCCGGTGTCGTCGCCCCTGCCAGCCGCGGTCGACTCGGATGCCTCGGCTTGCTGCGCGTCGTCGGAAGCACCGACCTCGGAAGCACCGACGTCGGACTCGGGCTCAGCCTCAGCTTCGGGCAGCTCCTCGAAGAGCCCCGGCGGCGGCGTCACGGTGAGCGTGCCGGCGGCGAGGTCGACCTCGGGCACGATCGCCGAGACGAACGGCACCATGACCTCACGGCCGCGCGCCTTCACGATCAGCAGGTCTTGCGCCGGAAGATGCTCGACGTGGCTGACCTCGCCGATGCGCTCGCCGTCGCGGACGACGGCGAGCCCCACGAGCTGGTGGTCGTACCACGCGTCGTCTTCGGGGGTCTCTTCACCGCTCGCTTCGACCCAGAGGATCGCCTTGGCGAGACCCTCTGCGGCGGTGCGGTCGTCGATGCCCTCGAAGAAGCCGACGGCGTGCCCGTTGTACCAGCGGAGCTCACGGAGCGTGAGGCTCTTGCCGTGCCACGGCGACGTGTCGGGCACCTGCAGGGTGAAGACCGCGCCGGGCACGAACCGTCGGTCGGGGTCGTCGGTGTAGAGCTCGATCTTGATGGCGCCCTTGAGCCCGTGCGCCTTCGTGAGACGACCGACTCGGAGCTGCGTGCCTGGTGCGTCGGACACGTCAGTCGTCGGTGTCGACGACGTCGACGCGAACGCGGCGGCCGTCGGCGAGGGCGGTGACGAGGGTGCGGAGCGCTTTCGCGGTGCGGCCGGCACGGCCGATGACGCGACCGAGGTCCTCGGGGTTCACGTGAACCTCGAGGACCTCGCCGCGTGCGCTCGACGCGGAGACGACCTTCACATCGTCAGGGTGATCGACGATCCCCTTGACGAGGTGTTCGAGCGCGGACTGGAGCAAGGCTTACGCCTCGTCCGTCGCGGTCTCGCCTGCGGCCTCGGCCGGAGCCTCGGTCTTGGCGGGCTTCTCGGCCTTGGGCTTCAGCACCGGCTTCTTGGTCTCGTCGACCTGGAAGGCGGGCTTGGGCTCGGCGACGCGCACGGTCGACACGGCGTCCTTGTCGCCCTTGAACTTGCCCCAGTCGCCCGTGAGCTTGAGGATCGCGGCGACCTGCTCGGTCGGCTGCGCGCCGACGGAGAGCCAGTACTGCGCGCGGTCGGAGTCGACCTCGATGAACGAGGGCTCCTGGGTGGGGTGGTACTTGCCGATCTCCTCGATCACTCGACCATCGCGCTTGGTGCGCGAGTCGGCGACGACGATGCGGTAATACGGCGCACGGATCTTGCCATGGCGCTTGAGACGGATCTTGACAGCCACAATTCTCCTGAAAAATGTTGTGAGGTAAGCGAACTGACAGCCGTGAGCGTGGGGTGCACACTCGGCGGAAGCTCTATGGGGTTCTGCGCGCCGGATAGAGGGTCGGGCGATACTGAACTCGACTGACCATTCTTGCAGAAATCCGGCCGCAAGGATAATCGTCCGGCGTGCATGGCATGATGGGCCGACAGACGCCCACGAGCCCTGCCCGGATGGGGGCCCCGCCATGCAGATCGACTTCGCCCGATCCGCCCGTTCCACGGTCGGACTCGAGTGGGAGATCGCCATCGTCGACCGTGCCACCGGCGAGCTCGCCTCGGTCGCCGACCGGGTGCTCCGCGTGCTCGACGCGGGCAGCCCGTCGGGGCATCATCCGTTCATCACCTCGGAACTGCTGACGAACACCGTCGAGCTCGTGAGCGGCGTGCACGAACGCGTCGCAGGCGCCGTCGCCGATCTCGAGGGCCAGCTCGCGGAAGTTCGGGCGGTGATCGACGAGCTCGGCGACTACGAGCTCGTCTGCAGCGGCTCGCATCCGTTCAGCCAGTGGTACGACCAGCACCTCACCGACAAGCCGCGCTACCACAAGCTCATCGAGCGCACCCGGTGGTGGGGCCGCAACATGATGATCTGGGGCGTGCACGTGCACGTCGGCATCGAGGAGCGCGACAAGGCGCTGCCGATCCTCGACGGCCTGCTCGCCTACCTGCCGCACCTGCAGGCGCTCTCGGCCTCGAGCCCGTATTGGGCGGGCGTCGACACGGGGTACGCCTCGAACCGGGCGCTCATGTTCCAGCAGCTGCCGACGGCGGGGCTCCCCTACCCGCTCGCCGATTGGGCGGCGTACGAGCGCTACGTCGACGACCTCGTGCGCACCGGCGTGATCGAGGACCACAGCGAGGTGCGCTGGGACATCCGCCCCTCCCCTCGCTGGGGCACGGTCGAGGTGCGCGTCTGCGACGGCGTCTCGACGGCGGCCGAGATCGCGGCGATCGGCGCACTCGTGCAGTGCCTCGTCGAGTGGATGAGCACGCGCCTCGACGAGGGCCACACCCTCACGGTGCTGCAGCCCTGGTACGTGCGCGAGAACAAGTGGCGAGCCGCACGTTACGGTCTCGAGGCCGAGGTGATCACGGATATCGCGGGCACCGAGCGACTCGTCACCGACGACTTGCGCGAGCTTCTCACGACCCTCGCGCCGATCGCCGAGCGACTCGGTTGCGCCGCCGAGCTGCAGGGCGTGCGCGAGACGCTCGACGGCGGCGCGAGCTACCAGCGCCAGCTCCGCGTCGCGGAGGCGGCCGGCGGCGACCTCAGGGCAGTAGTGGGACACCTCGCGCGCGAGCTCCGCGACGGGGTCACGCCGACGACGGGCGCTGCGGCATCCGTCGTGTGACGTCGGCGACGTCGGTGGCAGCGGTGCCGGCGGCGCCGGCGGGCGCTCAGTACCAGTCGTCGCCGGTGCGCTCCCGGTAACGGGCGACGAACCCGCTCTCGCCGAGGCGCCACTCCTCGGCACCGTCGGCGTGCGAGAGCTGGAACGCCGGCATGTACTCGATCACGTCGTTCGTGAATGCGCTCTTGAAGGTGAGCACGCCCTGGCCGGGTGCTTCGGGCTCGGCTGGTGGCGGCACGTGCCCGAGGTCGTAGCGTTCGATGCCGGATGCCGCGAGGTCGCGCATGATCGCCCACTGCAACAGGCGCGAGGCCATGAGCTGCGGCTGGTCGCGCAGCGAGCCGCCGTCCTTGAACCACGCACTCCTGCCGAAGAGGGTGACGAACGCCCCAGCCACGGCCCGACCGTCATGCCAGGCGAAGTACAACCGGCCGCGGTCGTCGTCGACGAACGTATGCCACACCCGATCGAGGTAGTCGGTCGGCCGGAAGAACGCGCCCGACCGCTCCTCGGTCTCCCGCACGAGACTGAGCATGCACCGTCGATTCTCGTCGGTGAGCGGTACGCGGCCCGTGACGACGCCGTTCCGCTCGGCGATCCGGATCTCATTGCGCGCGCGCTTCTTCATGCCCGCGAGGATCCGCTCCTCGCCCCCGGCGGTCTCGACGACGACGGCGTACCGGTACTGGGAAGCGCGCGTGGGGAGCCATCCGTGGGACTCGAAGGCGGCGACGAGCCGCTCCTCGCGCGGCTGGTACACCTCCATCTTCGTCGCGAACGCCGTGCCCCGGTCGGCGCGGATGCGCTCGGTGAGTGGTCCTACATCGTCGGGAGCGAGACCGCTCACGCGGGCCAGGTGCCGCAGGGTGCCGAATCCCTCGGCGTGGCGCTCGAACACGAGCACGGGGTAGTCGCACTCGGTGCCGAAACCGCGCTGGGACGCATGCCACGGGCCATCGGACCGGACGGTACCCCACGTGCTGCTCTGCATGAAATGCGGCGACGTGTGCGTTGCGAGCACACGATCGTCCCACTCCACCGAGACATTCTCCGTTTGAGCCGTTCGCACTGTGCCCCCATCCCCGGACATCCCAGATCGATCCGCCCCGCCCTTGGGATGTACGGCTCTTGGCGCACAGTTTAGGGCGTGGACGCGTCCGGCAGGCGGACTCCACCCCGATAGTTCGGATATCGCCGCCGCGTCGTCTGGCCTGCCGGCCCGAGCCGACCTAGTGTGGTGGACATGGGCGAACCCCGGCTTGAACTCGACGGCGAGCAGGTGAGCGCGCGGCTGCTGCCCGAGCGCGGAACTCACGGCGGATACACCCTCATGATCGAGGGCACGACGCAATCGCACGTCAATCCGCTCGATCCCCTCGATCTCCAGCTCGAGTACACGCGCGTGATCGCATCGGTGATCGACGGATGCCGCGAGCGCGGGCTCCCCATCCGGGTCCTGCACCTCGGCGCAGGCGGCCTCACCATCCCGCGCTACGTCGGCGCCAGCCGCCCGGGGTCGGTGCAGCATGTCGTGGAGCTGCACCGGGAGCTCTTCGACTTCGTGCTCGACGCACTGCCGCTCGACGACGAGATCGAGCTCACGGTCGAGTTCGACGACGGTCGCGCCGCGGTCGAGCGCGCGGCGCGCACCGGCGGCGGCTACGACCTCGCGATCGTCGACGTCTTCTCGGGCAGCGTGGCTCCCCGGCACATGTCGACGGCGGAGTTCTTCACCGAGCTCCGGCAGCTCCTCGCGCCCGACGGCATCATCGTGGTCAACACGCTCGCCGCACCCGGACTCGTGATGAGCCGGGAGGTCGGTGCGACGCTCGCGTCGCTCCATCCCGTGGTCATCGCCCTCGCCGCTCCTTCCGTCGTCGCCGACGCGAGTCCCGGCAACGTCGTGTTCGCGGCATCCGGAGCCCCGCTGGCCGAAGACGAGATCGAACGAGGTGCGAACAGCGGCCCGCGCCCGATCGACCTCTTGCGCGCCGCCGCGCTCGACGCGTTCATCGCCGGCGCTCCGGTGCGCCGCGACGACGACACCCTGGACTGAGCCATGCCCGGCCGCGGCGCCGTGCAGCGGGCGAGGTCGGTCGCGCTGGGAGCCGTGGCCGTCGCCGTCGGCGCGGCCCTGATGGCGTCGCCCGCCACGGCACAGCCAGCCGATCGTGAGCCCTCGATCGGGCCGGGGCTCGAGTGGGTCGCCCACCGGGACAATCCCTTCCGGCAGGGTGACGATCCGAACTTCATCAACGCGGATCTCGCGTTCACGGGCGACTACCTCGTGCAGGGCAACTTCGCCGGGTTCTCCCTCTGGGACATCGCCGACCCCGCGGCGCCCACCCTCGCGAGCGCCGTCTCGTGCCCCGGTGGCCAGGGCGATGTGAGTGCCGTCGGCGACCTCGTGTTCGTCTCGATCGACGAGCCCATGTCCGACGACTCCTGCGAGGCCGCGCGCGTGCCAGAGACCGTGGAGCACTGGGAGGGCATCCGGATCTTCGACATCAGTGATCCGAGCGAGCCCCGCTATGTCGCTGCCGTGCGCACGCGCTGCGGTTCGCACACGCACACGGTCGTGCCGGATCCCGCGAGCTCGGCGCGGGTGTTCGTCTACGTGAGCTCGTACAGCCGCGGCGCATCCATCGACTGCACGGGCCGGAACCCGCTGCAGATCGTCGAGGTCCCGCTCGACGCCCCCGAGGACGCCGCCGTCGTGGGAGCCCTCGACCTCTTCGACGATGCCACGGCGTTCGGGCCCGAGGATCGCGTCGCGGGCGGCGCCGAGACCCGGTCGACCACCGGATGCCACGACATCACCGCCTACCCGGCCAAAGCGCTCGCGGTGGCGGCGTGCCGGGGTGACGGGCTGCTCCTCTCGATCGCCGACCCGCTCGCCCCCGTCGTGCTGCACCGCGTGCGCGACCCCGCCGTCGCATTCTGGCACTCGGGGATCTTCGACAACGACGCGACCCGGATCGTGTTCCAGGACGAGCTCGGCGATGGCTTCATCAACACGTGCTCGCCCGCCTTCGGCGCCGATCGCGGCGCCGACGCGGTCTGGCTCATCGAGCCCGGCGGCCTCACCAAGGTCGGCACCTTCAAGCTGCCGCGCACCCAGTCCGACCTCGAGAAGTGCGTCGCCCATTCGGGAGGACTCGTGCCCGTGCCGGGGCGCTTCATCGTGGCGCAGGCGTGGCTCGAGGGCGGGGTCTCCATCATCGACTTCACCGACCCGGCCGCACCGGTCGAGCTCACGTGGTTCGACCGCCCGGGCTACGGCTACTCGATGGACTACACGGCGGGCATCTGGGCCGTGTACGCGTACGACGGGTACCTCTACGCGAGCGACATGTACGAGGGGCTCGAGGTGCTGCGCCTCACGGATCCGCTCTTCGCCGACGCCGCCCGGTACGACAGCGCCGGCCTGAACCCGCAGACCCAGCCCGAGTACGCGTGGGTGTGGCGCGAGGCGCCCGTGGTGCCGACGGCGAGCGCCGAGCGCGCCCCGCTCGAGACGCTCTCGGTGGAGCCCGCCGAGCTCGAGCCCGCAGCCACGGCGACCGTGACCGTCTCGCTGCCCCCCGGCTCCCTCACGCCCGGCGAGACGGCCGACGTCTGGTGGATGCCGACGCAAGCGGTGCTGGCGACCCTCACGGCGGGCGACGACGGATCCCTCGCCGCTGCCGACGTGACCGTGCCCGGTCCGCTCGAGCCCGGACGGTACGACCTCGTGGTGCGCGGCGACGCGTCGGCGCCGCGCATCGCGCTCGCGAGCGTGGAGGTGGCGGCACCTGCCCCGACCCCCGAACCCGCACCCGCCGACGGCGACGACGCGTCGTGGTGGCCGTTCGTGGTCGTTCCGGCCGTGGTGCTCCTGATCGCGGCGGGCGTCGTGGTGGTGCTGCGCCGAAGGGCGGTGCTGCGGCGCCGCAGGACGGCGACATGAGCGAGCGGATGCCGCGGCACGGCCTCGCCCTCAGCGCCGCCCTCGCGGGCGTGCTCGCGGCCGCGCTGTCCGTGACGGGGTGCACGGCGCACGCGCCCGACGACACCGGCACGGCGACCGGGTTCGTGACCCCGTCTCCTCCCGGTGGCGGAACCCGCACCGACGATGAGCGCGGCGACGACGTCACCTCGGAATCTGGGACGACCGCGGTCGACCTCGAATTCATCGAGGCGATGATCGCGCATCATGAGCAGGCCGTGGAGCTCACCGCCCTCGCGCACGGGCGCACAGCCGACCAGGAGCTCGCCGACCTCGCCGGCCGGATGCACGTGGTGCAGGCGGCAGAGGCGAAGGCGATGCGCTCATGGCTCGACCGGCGACGCACGCGCGACCTGCCCGGCCACGAGCACGATCACGACGAGACGATGCAGGGAGAGATCAGCCGCTCGACCCTCGACCGCGCCGCGGAGCTCGAGGGGGCGGCCTTCGACGAGCTGTTCATCGACACGATGGTGGCGCATCACCGTGGTGCGATCGAGATGGCCGAGGCTCGGCTCGCGGAGCAGGGAGACCCCGCCGTCGGGCGGTGGGCGCGCGCGATCGCGACCGCCCAGGCGCTCGAGGTCGATCGGCTCCTCGAGATCGAGGCGCGGCTCGACTCGGAGTGAGGCGACTTATCGCCCGAGGAGCTTCTGGAGCGCCGCGAGCTCCTCCTCGCTCGGCGCGCCCTTCGCCCCTGCCGCTCCGGCACCCGCGCCCGCACCGAGGCCGAAGCCCGATCCGGCGGGAGCTGCCGGCCCGGCGGGCGCGCCTGAGGCGAGCGCCGCGTTCTCGGCCGCTCGCTTGGCGGGATTGCCCGAACGGGAGCCCGAAGACTTCTTGCCCTTCGGCGGCCGCTTTCCGCCGCCGGAGAAGCCCGCGCCCGGGATCGGACCCATGCCCGGGATCTGCGGCATGCCGCCTCGTGCGACGGTCTTCATCATCTTCGCGGCCTGCTCGAAGCGGGCGACGAGCTGGTTGACGTCGGTCACGGTCATGCCGGAGCCCCTCGCGATGCGAAGCCGTCGTGATCCGTTCAGGAGCTTCGGATTGCGCCGCTCGGCGATGGTCATCGACTGGATGATCGCCTCGGTGCGCACGATCTCGCGCTCGTCGAAGTTCTCGAGCTGCTGCTTCATGCCGCCCGCGCCGGGGAGCATGCCGAGCATCTTCTTGATCGAGCCGGCGCCGCGCAACTGCTGCATCTGGGCGAGGAAGTCTTCGAGCGTGAACTGGTCGGTCGCGAACTTCTCGGCGACCTTCATCGCCTCTTCCTCGTCGAAGGCCTGCTGGGCCTGCTCGATGAGGGTGAGGATGTCGCCGAGGTCGAGGATGCGGCTCGCCATGCGGTCGGGGTGGAACGGCTCGAAGTCGTCGAGCGACTCGCCGGTGGACGCGAAGATGATGGGACGGCCCGTGATGGACGCGACCGAGAGCGCGGCGCCGCCGCGGGCATCGCCGTCGAGCTTCGTGAGAACGACGCCCGTGAAGTCGACGCCCTCCTGGAACGCCTTCGCGGTGTTCACGGCGTCTTGGCCGATCATCGCGTCGATGACGAAGAGCACCTCGTCGGGCTTCGTGGCGTTGCGGATGTTCGCAGCCTGCTTCATGAGCTCGGCGTCGACGCCGAGACGACCCGCGGTGTCGATGATGACGACATCGTGGTGGCTGCGCTCGGCATGCTTCACGGCGTCTTTCGCAACCTTCACGGGATCGCCGACGCCGTTGCCGACCTCGGGCGCGAAGACCGGGACCCCGGCCTGTCCGCCCACGACCTGCAGCTGGTTCACGGCATTCGGGCGCTGGAGGTCGGCTGCGACGAGGAGCGGCGTGTGCCCGTCTTTCACGAGCCACTTCGCGAGCTTGCCGGCGAGCGTGGTCTTACCGGTTCCCTGGAGGCCGGCGAGCATGATGACCGTCGGCGGGTTCTTCGCGAACTGCAGTCGACGCTGCTGGCCGCCGAGGATGCCGACGAGCTCTTCGTTGACGATCTGCACGACCTGTTGCGCGGGGTTCAGCGCCCGATTGACCTCATCGCCGAGCGCGCGTTCGCGCACCTTGGCCGTGAACTGCTTGACGACGTCGAACGAGACGTCGGCGTCGAACAGGGCCCTGCGGATCTCGCGCACGGTGCCGTCGACGTCGGATGCCGAGAGCTTGCCCTTGGTGCGGAGGTTCTTGAAGGTCTCTGCGAGCCGGTCAGAGAGGGTTCCGAAGGTAGCCATGATCCATCGATTCTAAGCGAGCCGGCCGAACCCGCTCGCCGATCGGGCGACCGCTGGTCCGCGGCCGCGTTCGAAGCCTGCCGGGTCGGCGAGCACCGGTTCGAATGCGAGCTCGGCGGCACCGATCATGAGGATGTCGCGGCCGAGCGCAGGTCGCTCGAGTCGCACCGAGGCGAGCGGTGCATCGAGCGACGTGGCCGCGAGTGCTGCCCGCACGGTGTCGGGGGCCGCATCGAGCAGGATGCCGAGGAAGCCGCCGAGCAGCACGAGCTCGGGATTCAGCACGTTCACGATGCCGCCGATCGCGACGCCGAGGTAGCCGGCCTGACGCTCGATCTCGGCGCTCAGGCCACCGCCGTCGGCGCGCACGCGACGCTCGAGCTCCGCATCGTCGACCGTTCCCAGTTCGCCGAGCTCGAGCAGCCGGCTTCGGCGCACCTCCGACTCGAGGGTGCCGGAGAGGCCGGCCGTGTCGACGTGGTCGGAGCCGCCGACCCGCAAGTGCCCGAACTCCCCCGCGTACCCGTCGAGACCGCCGAGCAGACGATCGCCGGCCATGATGCCGCCGCCGATGCCGCTCGCGCCGCCGTTCATGTACACGAGCTCGCCGATGCCGCGCCCGGCGCCGAAGAGCCGCTCGGCGAGCGCGCCGAGGCTCGCGTCGTTGGCCGAGTAGGCGGGCAGCGACGTGGCGGCGGCGAGCTCGGCGGCGAGCGGAGCGTCACGCCAGCCGAGGTGAGGGGCGTGCCGCACGAGTCCGTCGGAGGCCCGCACGAGCCCCGGCACCGCGACGCCGATGCCGGCGACCGTTGCGCCGCCGCCGGCAGGGACCTCGGCCGCCGACCATTCAGCGAGCCGGCCCGCGACGAGTGCCACGACGGAGTCGACCGACGGCACCTCGCGTTGCAGGTGGCGTTCCCTGCGGAGGATCTCACCGCCGAGTCCGACGAGCGCGAGCTCGACGGCGTCGACCTCGGGGTTGAGCGCGAGCACGGCGACATCCGGCCGGGGCGCCACGACGGGCGACGGCCGGCCAACCTGCTTCGTCGACTCGGGCTCGGTCTCGGCGACGAGCCCGAGTTCGACGAGCTCGGCCACGAGCGCGGCGATCGTTGAGCGGTTGAGGCCCGTCGCCCGGGTCAGCTGCGAGCGCGCGGACCCGCGGTCGTGGTGCACGAGGCGCAGCACGGTGGCGAGGTTGTGCCGCCGCACGTGGTCGAGGTTGTTGCCCCGTGCACTCATGGTCACTCCGGAATCGTGCGCGTGCGGATGAGCTCGGCGTACCAGTGCGCGCTCGCCTTGGGAAGCCGCTCGAGGGTGTCGTAGTCGACCCGCACGATGCCGAACCGCTTCGAGTAGCCGTAGCCCCACTCGAAGTTGTCCATGAGCGACCACACCTGGTAGCCCCGCAGGTCGACTCCGCGCTGGATCACCCGGTGCGCAGCCGTGAAGTGCCGGCGCAGGTAGTCGATACGGTCGTCGTCCTGCACGACCGGCCCATCGGGGCCCTCGGTCACGACGTCGTCGAAGGCGGCGCCGTTCTCGGTGACCATGAGCGGCAGCGACGCGTAGGTCTCGTGCAGCGAGACGAGGAGGTCTTCGAGGCCCGAGGGGTCGATGTTCCAGCCCATCGCGGTGTAGGGCCCCGGTTGCACGAGGAACTCCACCTCGCCGGATCCGGGCCACGTGGTGCCGCCCACGTCCTTGTGCCCGTCGGCGTTCGCCTTCGGCGACGTGCCGTCCCACATCTGCACGGTGACCGTCGAGTAGTAGTTCACGCCGAGCAGGTCGATGGGCTGGGCGATGAGCTCAGTGTCGCCTGGGCGCACGAAGGACCAGTCGGTCACGTCGGCGGTGTCGGCGATGACGTCGGCCGGATAGCCGTCGCCGAGGAGCGGTCCGAGGAACACCCGGTTGGCGAGCCCGTCGATGCGGCGTGCCGCCTCGGCGCCCGTCGGGCCCGACGGACGGACGACGTGGAGGTTCAGCGTGATCGAGTACCCGGGGTCGTTCGTGACGACCTCGCGCAGCGCAGCCACCGCGAGTCCGTGCGCGAGGTTCAGGTGATGCACGGCGGCGAGCGCCTTGGCACCATCGGTGAGCCCGGGGGCGTGCGCACCCGAGCCGTAGCCGAGGTACGCGCTGCACCACGGCTCGTTGAGCGTCGTCCACACGGTGACCCGGTCGCCGAGGCGTTCGCCGACGAGGCGCGCGTACTCGGCGAACGCCTCGGACGTGGCACGATTCGTCCAGCCGCCCTCGTCTTCGAGGGCCTGCGGCAGGTCCCAGTGATACAGCGTGGCGATGGGACGGATGCCGCGGGCGATGAGCCCGTCGACGAGGCGCTCGTAGAACGCGAGCCCCGCCTCGTTCGCCGGCCCGCGGCCCGTCGGCTGGATCCGCGGCCAGGCGATCGAGAACCGGTACGCCTCGAGCCCCAGGTCGCTCATGAGGTCGAGGTCGGACTCGAGACGGTGGTAGTGGTCGTCGGCGACGTCGCCGGTGTCGCCGTTCCAGATCTTGCCGGGAGTGTGGCTGAACGTGTCCCAGATCGAGGGCCCGCGACCGTCTTCGTCGACCGCCCCCTCGATCTGGTATGCCGCCGTCGCCGACCCGAACACGAACGTGTCGGGGAAGACGAGGCCTGCGTCGCGGTAGTCCGCGTTGCCCGTGGTCATCTCTGCAACTCCACTTCACCGTCGACCGACTCGATCTCGCCGGGCGTCCCGATCACCTTAGCGACGAAGTCGCGGCCGTCGAGCGAGCGCAGTCGCACCCGATCGCCGCGTCGTTCCGCCTCGAACGCGATCAGGGTTCCATCGGGCTCGACGACCTGCACGGATTCGACGCCGTCGACTCCGCCCGGCGCGACGGCGAGCGTGAGCCCGGTGCCATAGGCGTAGTCGGGCCGATCGCGGCGCGCCCCGAGCGGCAGCACGGCACCCCCACGCACGTAGAGCGGCAGCGAGTCGAACCCGTGCTGTTCGCGGCGCCAGCAGCCACCCTCGACGACCTCGCCGCTGAGGAGTGACGTCCACGTACCGGCCGGCAGGTAGACGTCGACCTCGCCGTGCTCCGAGAACACGGGGGCGACGAGCAGGTCGGGGCCGAGCAGGTACTGCCGGTCGAGGTAGGCGGCACCGGGGTCGTCGGGGAACGCGAGCTGCATCGGCCGCATCACGGGGATCCCCCGCTCGTGGGCTTCGATCCCAGCCCGGTAGAGGTAGGGCATGAGCGACATCTTGAGCTCGGTGAACCCGCGGGCCACGTCGACGGCCTCGTCGTCGAACGACCACGGCACCCGATAGCTCGTCGAGCCGTGCAGCCGCGAGTGGCTCGAGAGCAACCCGAACGCGAGCCAGCGCTTGAACACCGCGGCATCCGGGGTCCCCTCGAATCCGCCGATGTCATGGCTCCAGAACCCGAAGCCCGACATCGCGAGCGAGAGGCCGCCGCGAAGGCTCTCGGCCATCGACACGAAGCTCGACGAGTTGTCGCCGCCCCAGTGCACCGGCATCCGCTGTCCGCCCGTCGTCGCCGACCGCGCGAAGACCACCGCCTCGCCCTCGCCGCGCTCTTCCTCGAGCACCGCGAACACCGCCTCGTTGTAGCGCTGCGTGTAGAGGTTGTGCATCGTCTCGGGGTCGGAGCCGTCGTGCCAGACGACGTCGATCGGGATGCGCTCGCCGAAATCGGTCTTCAGGGCGTCGACGCCCTGGCGCAGCAGCCCGCGGAGCTGCTCCTGGAACCACGCCGTCGCGTCGGGGTTCGTGAAGTCGACGAGCGCCATGCCGGCCTGCCAGAGGTCCCACTGCCAGACGCTGCCGTCGGGACGGCGCACGAGGTAGCCGGCGTCGCGGGCGACGTCGAAGAGCGCCGAACGTTGGGCGATGTAGGGGTTGATCCACGCGCTGACCTTGAGCCCGCGATCGCGGAGGCGGGCGAGCATGCCCTCGGGGTCGGGGAAGGTGCGCGGATCCCACTCGAGGTCGGTCCAGTTGAACTCGCGCATCCAGAAGCAGTCGAAGTGGAAGACCGAGAAGGGCAGGTCGCGCTCGCGCATCCCGTCGACGAACGACGCGACGGTCTCCTCGTCGTAGTCGGTCGTGAACGACGTCGAGAGCCACAGCCCGTACGACCACGCGGGCACGCGAGCGGGGCGCCCGGTGAGCGCGGTGTAGCGCTCGAGCACCTCGACCGGGGTGGGGCCGGCGATGACGAAGTACTCGAGCGACTCCCCCGCCGTCGAGAACTGCACTCGCTCGACGGCCTCGGAGCCGACCTCGAACGAGACATGCTCGGGGTGGTTCACGAGCACGCCGTAGCCGCGGTTCGAGAGGTAGAACGGCACGTTCTTGTAGGCCTGCTCGCTCGAAGTGCCGCCATCGGCGTTCCAGATGTCGATGGTCTGGCCGTTCTTCACGATCGGGCCGAAGCGCTCGCCGAGGCCGTAGACGAGCTCGCCGACGCCGAGGTCGAGCTGCTCGTGCACGTAGTGCGCGGCGGTGGCCAGTCCCGTCGTCGAGATGCCCGTGACGCCCGTGGGCTCCGCCATGACCGGCGCGCCTGCGCCGAGGCTCATGTATCCGACGGCCTTCGGCCCGCTCGCAGTGAGCAGGCGGCCCTCATGGGAGAATTCCAGGCGCCACGGATGCCCCGCGCTGACGCGTGCCGTGAGACCGCCGGTCGTGAGCGTGCCGCCTGCGGCATCCGTCTCCGCCGTACCGGTTCCCTCGACGGCGCCGGGCAGGTCGAAGCCCGGCGAGGACTTGCCGCCGCGGTGATGCTCGATGCGCACGCCCACGACGCCCTCGAGCGGCGAGGAGAGCGTGACGGTGAGCACCGGACGGTTCAGGACGTCGCCACGCTTCTCGATGACCTTGGTGGGCGCGGTGACCACCAGCCGGTCGCCGCGTGCATCGAGGTCGTACGCCTCTTGAGCGTAGAGCGCGGTGACGCCGGGGCGAACTTGCCAGAACCCGTCGGTGAACTTCATTACTTGACTGCTCCTGCCGTGATGCCCCTGGTGAGAGTGCGTTGGAAGATGAGGAAGAAGATGAGGGTGGGCACGAGGCCGAGCAGTGCCGAGGCGCTCGTCGTGGTGACGTCCATGAGCCGATCGCCCTGCAGCACGCTGATCGCCACTGGCACCGTCTGGTTCTCGTTGCTCACGAGGAAGGTGAGCGGGATCAGGAACTCGTTCCACGTCCAGATGAAGAAGAAGATGAGCAGCACGCTGATCGTCGGACGGGAGATCGGCACGATCACCTGCCAGAGGATGCGCCAGCGCCCGGCGCCGTCGATCGCGGCCGCCTCGAGCACCGACTTCGGGAACGTCCCGTACACCGCGGAGAGCAGGTAGGTGCCGAACGCGCTCTGGATGACCGTGAAGATGATGATGACCGCCCAGACGTTGTTGTACAGGCCGACCTGCTTGAACATGTAGTACAGCGGGTAGAGCAGCGCCTCCTGCGGCAGCATGTTCGCGAGCAGGAAGAGCCCGATGACCCACGTGCGCCCGCGCACTCGCCCGATGCCGATCGCGAAGGCGTTCAGCACGCTCACGACGACGGCGAACACCGAGACGAGGCCCGAGATCAGCACGCTGTTCCAAAGCTTCTGGGGGAAGTCGACGCGCTCCCAGAACGCCACGATGCCGTCGAGGTAGATCTCGGCCGGCAGCTGCAGCGGCCCGCCGCTCGAATAGTCGGAGGGCGACTTGAACGAGTTGATGAGGATGAGCAGGAACGGGAAGGCGATGACGATCGCGACGAGCACCGCCCCGAGGAGCAGCACCCACTCGGTCACGGTGTGCGGCCGGCGGCGCCGCTTCGGCACCACCCGGTTCGCGTTGTCGGGCCGCTGGCCGGAGGTCGAGGTGGCGGTCACGATGCCGACTCCTTCCGCTCGGAGGAGAGCTGGAACCTGATGAAGACGAAGGCGACGACACCGATCACGATCGTGAGGGCGGTGGCGATGGTCGCGCCGTAGCCGACCTGTTGCGCCTGGAAGAACTCGCTGTACGCGTAGTACGCGGGCACGATCGTCGAGTCGCCGGGCCCACCACGCGTGAGCACGTAGATCGGACCGAAGACCTTCAGCGCCGCGATCGTGCAGGTGAGGGTCACGACGAAGATCTCGGGACGGATGATGCTGAGGGTGATCGCGCCGAACCGCTGGAACCAGTTCGCGCCGTCGAGTTCGGCGGCTTCGTAGAGTTCGGGGTCCACTCGCTGGAGCGCCGCCATGAAGACGACGATCGGATACCCGAGCTGCACCCACACGAGCACGACCATGATGCTCGCGAGCGCCGTGTCGGGATTGCCGAGCCAGTTCTGGGCGAGGAAGCCGAGCCCGACCGCCTCGAGGATCTGGTTGAGTGCGCCGTCGCCGGGCCGCAGCACCCAGCCGATGACGATGCCCGCGATGACGACCGGCAGGATCTGGGGCAGGTAGTAGGTGGCTCGGAGGAAGCTCGCCAGTCGGCCGCTGAAGCGACGCCCGATGAGGTCGAAGAGGAGGGCGGCGAGCACGAGGCCGACCACGGTGGGCAGCACGACCATCGCGACGATCATCGCGACGGAGTTGCGGAACGATGCCCAGAAGGTCTGGTCGCCGAACAGCTCGACCCAGTTCTCGAGGCCGATGAACTCGGGCGGGCGGATGCCGCGCCACTCCGTGAAGCTGAGGTACACGTTCCAGCCGAGCGGGATCAGCACGATCACGGTGACGAGCACGAGTCCGGGCACGAGGTAGAGCCAGTACCCGAGGCTCGCGCGGTCACCGCGATGCGGGATGAGCGGTTCCTCGGCGGCTCGCGCCGGTGCGCGCGTGCGCGGCGCTCGGATGAGCGGGATGGTTGCCACGGGAGTTCTCCTTTCGGGCGGGCGCGGAGGCTGCCCGGCCGGTCGAGCCGACCGGCCGGGCAGGAGGGTCACTCGCGGAAGTCCGCGACGTACCCGTCGTACTCCTCGCCGAGGCTCGTGAGCACGTCGTCGGGCGACTTCGTGCCGTTCACGAGCTCCTGGAGCTCGGCGACGATCGTGTCGTAGAAGGTCGGCGTGGGCCAGTCGGGGTAGAACGACAGGCCGTCGCGCTCGTTGATCGTGTTGAACTGCTCGATGAGCTCCTTGCTCTTCTCGTCGGTGATGTCCTCGATGTCGGCTGCGACCGGCAGGCCGCCGTTGTTGCCGAGGATCGCCTGGATCTCGGGCCGCATCGTGATCTCGATGAACTCGTAGGCGAGCTCGGGGTTCTTCGCGTTCGTCGGCACGACCCACATGTTGCCCGCGGAGCCGAGGTTCAGCTGCGACTCGGGGAACTCGAAGATGCCCCACTCGAAGCCGTCGATCTCCTCCTGGAATCGGCCGTACCACCAGCTGCCCGACACGAACATCGGCGCTTCGCCGCTGATGAACGAGACACCGGCGTCCTCGGCCTTCAGGCCCGTGATGTCCTTGGAGATGTAGCCCGCGTCGACCCAGTCGACGAGGGTCTGCGTCGCCTCGGTGAGCTCGGGTCCGTGCCAGTCGACCTCGCCCTTGTAGAGCTGGTAGTCGTCGACGAACGACCGGTCGGCCTTGCTCAGGGCGAGCTGGTACCAGAGCTGGCCGAGCGGGTACTCGAGCGCGGCCTCGGCGAGCGGCGTGGTGCCGGCATCCTTGAAGGTCTGCATCGCGGCCACGAATTCGTCGTAGGTCGTCGGAACCTCGACGCCGGCGGCGGTGAATGCGTCCTTGTTGTAGTAGACGGTCACGAACTCGCCGTAGTTCGGCACGCCGTACCAGGGGCCCGAGCCCATGATGCCGTCTTCGTCATAGCGTGCGGTGGTCTGCAGCGCGGGGGCGAGCTTGTCGTCCCATCCGTGCTCCTCGACCGCATCGGTGATGTCGGTGAGCAGGCCCTGGCTCGCGAGCAGCCCGGCGGTGCCGTTGCCCTTCGCGTACTCGAGGATGTCGGGTGCCTCGTCGGAGTTCAGCACCTGGCTCGCGGTCGAGCGGATCTGCTCGAATCCCTTCGCCTCGAACTCGACGGTGGCGCCGGTCTCCTCCTCGAAGACCTTGATCGCCTCGTCCCAGGCCTTGCCCATCGCGCTGTCTTCACCTTCGAAGTGCCAGAGGGTCAGCGTGTTGTCGTCTGCAGTGTCGCCGCCGCCCGCGCATCCCGAGAGGACGAGCGCGCTCGCGGCGATGACCGCCGCGAATGCCGTGGTCGTTTTCTTCATTTCTGCTACCTCCTTGTAGTGCCGCGGGTGCGGCTATTGATGCATTTCGTGTTGCTGGGTTCTCGAAGCGCTTCGATGCTGTTGGGTGCTTCGGGTTTCGGGGGCCGTCACACTCGGGCGCCCGTTTGTGGGCTGGCTTCGGATGCCGCGCGGGCGACGACCGAGCCTCGGGTGACGTATCGGGGGGCGATGAGCTCGACGAGCTCGCCGGCGTCGCCGTGCTCGATGGACTCGACGAGCAACTCGATGGCGCGCTCGCAGGATTCCTCGGCGATGAGCGGGATCACGTCGAGGGGCGGAGCGAAGTCGCGAGTGCTGTAGTTGGCGCCGCCGGCGACCACCGAGACGGCACCCGGCACGTCGATGCCCCGTGACGTCAGCTCCGCCAGGATGGCGCGGGCCACCGGCTCGTTGCAGTTCAGCACGAGGCCGTCGAACTCGGGAAGCCGCTCGACGAGGGTCGCGACGGCCGAGCGTGTCGCGGCCCGGGTCTCCTCGGGGTAGACCTCGGCGTGGGCGACGCCACGTCGCTCGACGGCCTCGCCGAATCCTCGGCGAAATCGCAGCGGGAAGTTCGAGCCGCGCCCGTAGAGGCCCTCGGGGTGCCCGACGAGCCCGATACTCTGACGGCCGGCGTCGGCGAGCCGGTCGACCGCGAGCGCCGCCGCGGCCTCGAAGTCGAGGTCGACGCAGCGCAACCCCGTCGTGTCCTCGGGGATGCCGACGAACACCGAACGGGCGCCGAGCGAGCGCAACCGCTCGATGCGCTCGTCGTGCATGTCGAGGTCGAGCACCACGACCCCGTCGGCGAGCGCGCTCGAGGTGACGCGCTCGAGCCCCGCGGTGGCATCGTCTTGGACGAGCAGGAGTGTGTCGTAGTCGCGCGCCCTCGCCGCCTTCGTGACGGCCATCACGAAGCGCATGTGCGCCGGGTGATACGTGTCTTCATGCAGCGGCGCGGTGAGGGCGAGGATGTTCGTGCGGCTGCCGGCGAGCATTCTCGCACCGGCGTTCGCGCGATAGCCGAGCTCGGCGACCGCCGCATCGATGCGCCGCCGAGTGTCGGCGCCGATCGATCGCTTGCCGCTCAGCGCGTACGACACGGTGCTGATCGACACGCCGGCGGCCTTCGCCACCTCGTGGATGCTCGCCATCTCTACCTCACTGTGCGGGGGCGTTTGGTGAAACGCTTCGACTGCACCCCAATGGACTCTACGCAGAGGCCCGAGGCGACCGCAAGTTGGTTTGTCGTTTTTGTGAACAAAAGCACCATCGACCAGATGGCGTCGAGCTCAAGAATGAATCGATCTCCGCCAACATCCGTTGACATGTTTCGAAACATGGCGTCTCGGATGCGCGTTCCACCCTTTGCTTCGAAGCGCTTCGACCCCATACTGGAGCCGACCTCGTTTCCTCTCTCCACGGGATGCCCACATGACCCTCACCCCAGCCGTCGAATCCGGCGCCCGTTCGCACACGCTCGTGCCCGTCGAATCCGTCGCCCAGATCTCGAGCGCCCTGCGTGACGCCGACCCGACCCTCGACCCTCGGCTCGCCGCGCTCGCCCGCCAGGCCGCAGCCGACGGCACCGTGCTGCTGCGGAACGACCGTGTCCTGCCGTTCGGCCCCGACAGCCGGGTGGCCGTGTTCGGGCGCGTGCAGATGGACTGGTTCGCCGTGGGCTACGGTTCCGGCGGAGACGTCAAGGTCCCCTACGTGTGGAACCTGCTCGCCGGCCTGCGCGACGCCGGCGTGCGCGTCGACGACGAGGTCGCCGAGACATATGCGCGCTGGACGGCCGCGCACCGACCGGCGTCGTCGGAGGTGTGGGGGCGCTGGCCGCACCACCTGCCCGAGATGCCGATCGACGACGACTTCGCCGCCGCCGCCGCGGGGCGCAACGATGTCGCCCTCGTCGTCGTCGGTCGCGCCGCCGGCGAGGCCCGCGACAGCGTGCTCGAACCCGGCAGCTACTACATCACCGCCGCCGAGACCGACCTGCTCGATCGGGTCACCGCCGCCTTCGAGCGCACCGTGGTGGTCGTCGACGCGGGCAACGTCATGGATCTCGGATGGCTCGCCCGCTACGGCGACCGCATTGCCGGCGTCGTCTACGCCTGGCAGGGCGGCATGGAGGGCGCCCGTGCCGTCGCGGCCGTACTCGCCGGCGAGATCGCTCCGACCGGCCGCCTCACCGACACCATCGCCGAGGCGTACGAGGACTACCCCAGCGCCGGGCACTTCGGCGACGCCGACGCGACCGTCTACGCCGAGGACATCTTCGTCGGCTACCGGTACTTCGAGACGTTCGCGCCCGAGCGCGTGCTGTTCCCGTTCGGATTCGGCCTCGACTACGCCGAGTTCGAGCAGACCGTCATTCGCGCCACGACCGGCGCAGACCGCGTCGAGCTGGTGATCGAGGTCGCGAACGTCGGCGCGGTGCACTCCGGCCGCCAGACCGTGCAGGCATACGTCTCGAAGCCGGGCACGACACTGGCGCAACCAGCGCGCGAACTCGCCGGCTTCGCGAAGACCTCACTGCTCGCGCCCGGACAGCGCGAGCGCGTCACCGTCGCGATCGATCTCGCCGACCTCACGTCGTACGACGACGGCGGCTCGACCGGGCAGCGCTCGTGCTGGGTGCTCGAGCCCGGCGAATACCGCTTCTTCGTCGGCACCGACGTGCGCCGAGCGGCACCGGTCGCATCACTCACCCTCGACACGCTGCGCGTGGTGCGTCGCGTGCACGAAGCGGCCGCTGTCGACCCGACGACGCCGTTCCGCCGCATGATCGTGCAGCGCGATGTCGACGGCGGCGCCCTGGTCGGCTGGGAGGACGCGCCGGTCGCGACGGTCGACCGGCGCGAGCGGGTACTGGGCGATCTGCCCGCCGCCATCCCGCTCACCGGGGATCGCGGCATCGTCCTCGACGCGGTCGCCGCGGGCACCGCCTCGCTCGACGAGTTCGTCGCGCAACTGACGGTCGACGAGCTCGCACTGTTGTCTCGCGGCGACCTCACCATGGACAGCCCCCTCGGCACGCCCGGCAACGCGGGAGTGCTCGGAGGCATCTCGGAGTCGCTGCGCGCAAAGGGCGTGCGCCCCGTCACCGCCACCGACGGGCCGAGCGGCATCCGGCTGTCCGCGTTCGCCTCGCTGATTCCCTCGGGAACGGCGCTCGCCTCGACGTGGGATCCAGGACTCGTGCGAGAGCTCGCCGCCCTGCACGGGCAGGAGATGGTGCGCAAGGGCTCGGACGTGCTGCTCAGCCCCGGCATGAACATCCACCGAAACCCGCTCTGCGGGCGCAACTTCGAGTACTTCTCCGAGGATCCGCTGCTGACCGGACGGATGGCGGTCGCCGTCGTCGCCGGCGTGCAGTCGCAGGGCGTCGCGGCCTGTCCCAAGCACTTCGCCGCCAACAACCAGGAGGAGTCCCGTACCCGAAACGACTCACAGGTCTCGGAGCGTGCGCTGCGCGAGATCTACCTGCGCGGGTTCGAACTGTGCGTTCGCGAGGCGCGGCCCATGGCCATCATGACCTCGTACAACAAGGTCAACGGCGTGTGGTCGCACTACCACCACGACCTCGTCACGGCGGTGCTGCGGCACGAGTGGGGCTACGACGGCTGCGTGATCACCGACTGGTGGATGGAGTCCGCCGTCGACCCGGACTTCCCCGCGCTCGAGGACAACGCCTATCGGGTCCGCGCCCAGGTCGACGTGCTCATGCCGGGCGGAGTGAAGACCGAGGACGGGCCGGAGGCGTACGCCGATGACACCATCCAGGACTCGATCACGCGAGCCGATGGACTCACGCTCGGCGAACTCCAGCGGGGTGCGCGGAACGTGCTCCGACTCGTTCTGAGCCTCGCGCCGGTGATCGATGCCCGCACCGGCGAGGGAAGCGGAGCCGCACGATGAGCCGCACCGCCGCGACCGTGCCGGTCATCCCGGGGTTCCACCCCGACCCGAGCGTCTGCCGGGTCGGCGACGACTACTACCTGGCCAACTCCTCGTTCGAATACGTGCCTGCGGTGCCGATCTGGCATTCGCGGGATCTGGTGGCGTGGACGCAAGTGGGCAACGCGCTCGTGCGGGACGAGCAGTTCCCCGCTGCACGGGCAGGCGACAGCGGCGGCATCTACGCGCCGACGCTGCGCCACCATCGCGGACGCTTCTGGTTGATCACCTCCGACGTCGGGGATCCGCATGGCGGCCAGCGGCTGTTCCGGGCCGATGCGATCGAGGGGCCGTGGTCGGACGCGATCGAACTGTCCGAACTCCGGGGCATCGACCCCGACCTGTGCTTCACCGACGAGGGCGAATGCCTGGTCACCTACTGCTCGTGGACGGACGGCCCGTCGGCCGTCTGGCAGGCCGCCATCGACGCGGACACGGGTCGCGTGCTCGATCCCCCACGCCTGCTGTGGGGCGGCACCGAGCTCGGCCACACCGAAGCTCCGCACCTGTACCGCCGAGGCGATTGGTGGTACCTGGTGGTCGCGGAAGGCGGTACCGAGCGCGGCCACGGCGTGTCCGTCGCCCGGTCGCGGAGTCCGCGCGGGCCCTTCGAGTCGGCACCGCACAATCCGGTCTACACGCATCGGAGCACGGAGCGCCCCGTGCAGAACGTCGGACACGCCGACCTGGTCGAGCGGCCCGACGGCACCTGGGCGGCCGTCCACCTCGGCGTCCGGCCGCGCGGCATGACGCCCTCGTTCCATGTGAACGGCCGGGAGACGTTCCTCGCGGAAGTCGATTGGGTCGACGACTGGCCGGCGTTCCGGCCCTCCGACGCCATTCCGCCCGCAGGCGCCTGGGACGTCGACGACCGGTTCGATCGCCTGCATCCGCGCTGGGTTTCGCCGCGCGCTCGCATCGAGGACTTCGCCAGGCCGGTGCGCGGTGGCCTCGAGGTGCGCGACGCCGACGGCTCGGGCATATACGCCCGGCTCCAGGCGTTCCACTGGACCGCGGTGTTCGACGTCGACACCGCGAACGCCGATTCGATCGTGCACTCGGAGATACGGCTCGATGACCGGCACCGGGTCGGTGTACGGATCGCGGCCGGGACCGCCACGGCCCTGTGGACGGTCGGCGGCGCGGTGGTCGAGCTCGGCAGCGTCGACGCGACGCGCGGACGCGTGGAGATCGCATCCGTCGCATCCGCGACCGGTGGCCCCGACGACGTGGTGCTCACCGCGGACGGACGGTCGCTGGGGGCGATCGACGGCCGGTATCTCTCGACCGAGATCGCGGCCGGCTTCACGGGACGGGTCGCCGGTGTGCGCGTCGAGCGAGGCGTCGCCATCGTGCGCCGCATCGCGATCACCGAGTCGTGAAGTCCCGAATGAAGCCCCGACCCCGGCCTCGCCCCGGCACCTGTGAGAGCGCTCCGAGCGTTCTCGCGCCGTTATCGACAAGTTGTCAACGAGGGTTTGACGGATCGGGCTCGGCTGGTTATTGTCGAAGCGATTCGATTGTTGGAACACCGAACAAATTGCCGAACCACACACGATCACAAGGGAGTGACATGAATGGGTGCGTGAATACCCGACGAGCAACGGCGCGGCGGGCGACGACATGACCAGCCAGCTCGTGCTGCAGGAGGTCGCCGCGACCGAACTCGAGGAGAGCCCGGCGGCCGAGAAGGCGTCGCGCAAGCAGCGGCGTCAAGCCGGTGGCCGCCGTTCGATCGGGATGTTCCTGTGCATCGTGCCGTTCATGGTGCTGGTCTTCGTCTTCTCCTACTTCCCGCTCTACGGCTGGATCTACTCGCTGTTCGACTACCGGCCCGCCCTCGGGCTCTCCGGCAGCGAGTTCGTCGGACTGCAATGGTTCGAGCTCTTGGTCAGTTCGCCGACGCAGGTGGCTCAGATCGGGCAGGTGCTGCTCAACACCCTCGCCATCAGCTTCCTCGGCATCGCCACCTCGGTGCTCCCGCTGATCTTCGCGATCTTCCTCAACGAGGTGCGGGCGCCGTGGTTCCGCAACTCCGTGCAGACGTTGACCACGCTCCCGAACTTCATCTCCTGGGTGCTGGTCTACATGATCGCGTTCTCCCTGTTCTCCAGCTCCGGTCTGGTGAACAACGTCCTCAACGACGCAGGACTCATCACCCAGCCGCTCAAGTTCCTCGACACCGATCAGAACGTCTGGCTCACGATGACGCTCTGGGGCGTCTGGAAGGGGCTCGGCTGGGGTGCGATCATCTACCTCGCCGCGATCGCCGGCATCGACCAGTCGCTGTACGAGTCAGCGAAGATCGACGGCGCCGGCCGATTCCAGCTGATGCGGTACATCACCATCCCGCAGCTGATGCCGACCTACCTCGTGCTCCTTCTCCTGTCGGTCGCGAACCTGCTGAACAACGGAATGGAGCAGTACTTCGTGTTCCAGAACGCCTTCAACAAGGAGACCATCCAGGTTCTCGATCTGTACGTCTACAACATCGGAATCACGGGCAACAGCCTCTCGATGGCCACGGCGATCGGCATGCTGAAGAGCGTCATCTCGGTCGCTCTCCTGCTCACCGTCAACTGGATCGCCAAGCGCGTCCGTGGCCAGTCGATCGTCTGAGAAGGAGACACCCATGAGCAACACGACCTTCGGGGTACGCCGGCGCGGTGGCGGCGACATCATCTTCGCGATAACGAACTACTCGGTGTTCATCGCACTCGCGTTCCTGTGCGCCTACCCGTTCTACTTCCTGATCATCAACTCGATCAGCGCCAACGACGTCTCCGCCCTCGGGCAGGTGCGCTGGTTGCCGGTCGACGTCCACCTCGAGAACTACTCGCAGGTGCTGCAGCTGAACGGCCTGCCCATGGCGGCCATCGTCAGCATCGCGCGCACCGCGATCGGCACCCTGGCCGCCGTGCTCGCCTCCGCCTTCCTCGGCTTCATGTTCTCGCAGAGCAAGATGTGGGGTCGGCAGTTCTGGTACCGGTTCGTGATCATCACCATGTACTTCAGCGCCGGACTCATCCCGGTGTTCATCGTGATGAAGACCCTCGGCCTCACCAACAACTTCTGGGTGTACGTCGTGCCGTTCATCGTGCAGCCGTTCTTCATCATCCTGGTGAAGACGTACGTCGAGGCGATGCCGGAGTCGCTCCAGGAGGCCGCCGAGATGGACGGCGCGAACATCGTGCAGATCTTCTTCCGCATCTTCCTGCCGAACATGACGCCGATCCTCGCGACGGTGGCCATCTTCTCGGCGGTCGCCCAGTGGAACTCCTTCCAGGACACCTTGATCTATGTGACCGATCAAAGTCTGTACACCCTGCAGTACCTGCTCTACATGTTCATCAACCAGGCCAACAGCCTGGCCCAGGCCGCGCAGAACTCCGGCGGCAACCTCTCCGGCATCATCACGGCGGCGACCACCCAGACGCCGACGTCGATCCGGATGACCGTCTCCGTGCTGGTCGTGCTGCCGATCATCTTCATCTATCCCCTGTTCCAGCGCTTCTTCGTGAAGGGCATCATGCTCGGCGCAGTCAAGGGCTGATCGCCGTCGGGCACAATCTCACAATCTGAAAGGAAAGCAATGAAGCTCCCTAAGAAGGCGGTCGCTGTAGCGTCCGCTCTGGCGATGGTCGGCCTGCTGACCTCGTGCATCGGCGGCGCCCCGGAGGCCGAACAAGCCACCATCTCCGAGTTCCCCGACAAGTGGGACGAGGAGATCACGGTCGACGTCTTCGACGAACTCGCGAACTACATGGGCATTCAGGAGGGCTGGTTCGGCGACCTCGTGAAGAAGAAGTTCAACATGAAGCTGAACATCATCGCCCCGAACGTCGCCGGCGGCGGCGACACCCTCTACAACACCCGCGTCTCAGCCGGCAACCTCGGTGACCTCATCGTCACCGCCAAGGGGAAGAAGCTCAACGAGCTCGTCGAAGGCGGCCTGGTGCTGGACAGCGCGCCGTTCTACCCTGCGATGAAGAACGTCGAGAAGTTCGACACCGCGGTCACGCATCTCAACGATGGCAAAGACGGCGTGTACGCCTTCCCGACGTCGGTGTCGTCGATCAAGCCGACCGAGCCCTCGGAGGGGATCGACCCGACCTTCGGGCCGTATCTTCGCTGGGACCTCTACAAGCAGCTCGGCTATCCGGAGCTGAACACCCTCGAGGACCTCCTTCCCGTGCTGAAGGACATGCAGGACCTCGAGCCCACCGCTCCCAACGGCGCCAGGGTCTACGCCATCTCCCTGTTCAAGGACTGGGACGGCAACATGATGGTCACGGCGAAGCAGCCGACCACGTTCTACGGCTACGACGAGCGCGGCTTCGTGCTGGCGAAGGCGGACGGCTCGGACTACCAGAGCATCCTCGACGACGACGGCGAGTACCTGCGCACGCTGAAGTTCTACTACGAGGCCAACCAGCTCGGGCTGGTCGACCCCGAGTCGACGACGCAGAACTACGACACCATGTGGTCCAAGGTCCAGAACGGGCAGGTGCTGTTCTCCTGGTGGCCGTGGCTCGGCCAGGCCGCATACAACACCGACGCCAACACCCAGGCCGGCAAGGGCTTCCAGATCGCCCCGCTCAAGGACATGAAGGTGTTCGCGTACGGAGCCGAGGCGTACGGCGCAGAGCCGGTCATCACGATCGGCTCGAAGGCGAAGGATCCCGAGCGCATCGCCGCGTTCATCGACTGGCTGTACTCGCCGGAAGGCACTTACGCCAACAACAGCCAGACCATGGGGGCCGCGGGTCCGCAGGGTCTCACCTGGGATCTCGACGACTCCGGCCAGCCGGCGCTCACCGAGCTCGGCCAGCAGGCCTTCATCGGCGGTGAGGCCGAGGTTCCGGCCGAGTGGGGTGGCGGCAGCTACATCGACGGCGGATCGACGCTCAACGTGTCGGCTGTCCTTCCGGCCGACGTCGACAAGGAGACTGGACTGCCGTTCAACTACAAGACGTGGCCGACGTACCAGGAACTGGTGAAGACGCCGCTCTCGGAGGACTGGAAGGCCAAGATGGGCGACGCGCCGACCACGATGGACTACCTGAAGGACAACGATCAGCTGCTCGTTGCGCCCGGTGCCAGCTACACGCCGCCGACCGACCCATCGGAGATCGAGACGCTGCGCAACCAGGTCAAGGCCGTGATTGTCCAGTACTCATGGAAGATGTCCTTCGCCGCCAGCGAAGCGGAATTCGACCAGCTGAAGGGCCAGCTGCAGGAGGAGGCCGAGGGCCTGGGCTACGACAAGGTTCTCGAGTTCGACATGGAGTCCGCCAAGGCGCAGAACGAGGCGCGCGAGAAGGTGGCCGAGAAACTCGGCTGATCTCCGCGTGAAGCAGAACACCCCCGGACTTGCGTCCGGGGGTGTTCTGCGTGCGAGGCGGGTGTGTTCGGTGTTGCTCAGGGGCCGACGGGATCTTCTGCGGCCCTGGATGGCGGATGAGGCCGCAGAGCCTGCGTCGCCGGGAGCCGAGGCAGCCTGCCGGCTGGCTGCGTGAGAGCGCTCCAACGTTATCGAGGCGTTATCGACAAAGCTTTGACGAATCCGGCTCGGACTGGATATTGTCGAAGCGATTCGATTGTTGCAACATCGAACAAATTCGAACCGCACAATCATCACAAAGGAGTGACATGAGCGGGCGCTTGAATACCCGGACTCCCCCCGGTGGTGTACGTTCTGCCGTTCATCGTGCAGCCGTTCTTCGTATGTCCCGGGGATGCTGGGGTCATCTTCTCCGCAGTCGCCCAGTGGAATCCCTTCCAGGACACCTTGATCTTCATGAGCGATCGAAGTCGGACACTCGGAGCACACCTGCGGCCGATCATCTCATCTATCCCCTGTTCCAAGCGCTTCTTCGTGAAGGGCATCATGCTCGGCGCGGTCAAGGGCTGACTGCCTCCGGGCACAATCTGAAAGGAAAGCAATGAAGCTCCCAAAGAAAGCGGTCGCGATTGCGTCCGCTCTGGCGATGGTCGGCCTGCTGACCTCGTGCATCGGCGGCGCCCCAGAGGAACGCGCCGCCATTTCCGAGTTCCCCGACAAGTGGGACGAGGAGATCACGATCGATGTCTTCGACGGGGTCGCGAACTACATGGGCATCCAAGAGGGATGGTTCGGCGAACTCGTGAAGAAGAAGTTCAACATGAAGCTGAACTTCATCGCCCCGAACATCGCCGGCGGTGGCGACACCCTGTACAACACGCGTGTCTCGGCCGGCAACCTCGGCGACCTCATCGTCATCGACAAGGGGATGAAGCTCGACGAGCTCGTCCAGGGCGGCCTGGTGCTGGACAGCACGCCGTTCTACCCGGCGATGACCAACGTCGAGAAGTTCGACACCGCGGTCACGCATCTCAACGAGGGCAAGGACGGCATCTTCGCCTTCCCGACGATGATGTCGTCGATCAAGCCCACCGAACCCGATGGGGGGGTCGACCCGTCGTTCGGGCCGTATCTTCGCTGGGATCTGTACAAGCAGCTCGGCTATCCGGAGTTGAACACGCTCGAGGATATCCTTCCGGTGCTGAAGCAGATGCAGGACCTCGAGCCCACGGCTCCGAACGGCGCCAAGGTCTATGCCCTCTCGCTGTTCAAGGACTGGGACAGCAACGGGATCGTCACGGCGAAGCAGCCGGCGGCGTTCTACGGCTATGAGGACATGGGCTTCGCTGTGGCCAAGGCGGATGGTTCGGATTACCACGCGCTCCTCGACGACGACAGCGAGTACCTGCGCGCGCTGAAGTTCTATCACGAGGCCAACAAGCTCGGCCTCATCGACCCCGAGTCGACGACGCAGAACTACGACACCATGTTCTCGAAGGTGCAGAACGGGCAGGTGCTGTTCTCCTGGTGGCCGTGGCTCGGACAGTCCGCGTACAACAACGACGCCAACACCCAGGCCGGAAAGGGCTTCGAGATCGTCCCGCTCAAGGACATGAACGTGCTGACTTTCGGTGCCGAGGTATACGGCGGAGCGCAGACCTTCGCGATCGGCTCGAAGGCGAAGGACCCCGAGCGCATCGCCGCGTTCATCGACTGGCTGTACTCGCCGGAGGGGCGCCACGCCAACGACGGCAAGGTCATGGCAGCCGCAGGTCCGAAGGGTCTCACCTGGGAGCTGGACGACTCCGGCCAGCCCGCGCTGACCGAGCTCGGCAGGAAGATCTTCATCGGGGGCGATGCCGAGGTTCCCGCCGAGTGGGGCGGTGGCAGCTTCGTCGACGGGGGGTCTCAGATGAACGTGTCGGCGGTTCTCCCGGCCGACATCGACAAGGAGACCGGCCTGCCCTTCAGCTACAGGACCTGGCCGACGTATCAGGCGCTCGTGGAGACGCCGCTCTCGGCGGACTGGAAGGCCAAGATGGGCGGCGCGCCGACCACGATGGACTACCTGAGGGACAACGACCAGCTGCTCGTCGCGACCGGTGCCAGCTACACCACGCCGACGGACTCCTCGGAGATCCAGACCCTGCGCAAGCAGGTCGAACCGATCGTCGTTCAGTACTCCTGGAAGATGGTGTTCGCCAGCACCGACGCCGAGTTCGACCAGCTGAAGGCCGACATGCAGGAAGAGGCGAAGGGCCTGGGGTACGACAAGGTCCTCGAGGTCGACCTCGAGCGCGCCAAGGAGCGCAACGAGGAGCGCGAGAAGGTGGCCAAGGAATTCGGCTGATCCCGCGCACGTAAAGGCAGAAGACCCCCGGACATGCCGTCCGGGGGTCTTCTTCGTGTTCGGTGGATGTCGATGGTGTTGCAGGCTCCGACGAGATGCCTGCGGCCCAAGACGTCGGGCCACGGGATCTCGTGGAAGCTACGGACGGTGCCGTGCGAAGGCGCTGCGGAAGAGGAAAGCGGCGGCGTACGCGCCGACCGAGAAGCCTATGGTTCCCATGATCACCAGGAACGGCGGGAAGAGCACGCTGATGCACACGAGCGCCACCGGGATCATCACCAGGCCGAACGTGCGCACGGGTTCTGCGGCGGCGAGCAGCATGGCGTTCTTCAGGGTGCGGCGGATGCCGTCGTCGAAGGTCGCCACAAGTGCCATGGCGTAGAGGAACGCGGCGAAGAGGAAGACGGCGGCGAGTGCGGCGATCACGCCGGCGGCGGTGCCCAGCGCCGTGGGCGTGGACATCCAGAACACGGCGCTGAACGCCAGCAGCGCGATCGGTACCAGCAGCGCGAGGGCGGTGAGCGCACCGCGGCGGAAGTTGCGCATGAACGCGGGGAAGAAGTCGGCCACAGGCCGGCCGGTCTCGTCGTCGGAATAGCGGATGGCGACCTCGAACAGCGCGCTCGTCGCGGCGCCGATCGTGACGATCGGAACGCACGAGACGAGGTACATCAGATTCAATGCGACGAACTCGATGAACGTCGACAGCCCCTGCACCGAGCGGCTGTTCGGGTCGATCCTCATCGGCCGGTGACCTCCGCCCGCTCGGGCGCGATCGCGCCGCGCGACGAGGCGAGAACCGCTGGCAGCAGGCGCACCTTCGGCGTGCTCTCACCGGCGAGCAGCGCGATGATCGCCTGCGTGGCGGCGATTCCGAGCCCCTCGGCCGGCAGGTCGATGCTGTCGACCAGGGTGGGCACGGTGCGCGCGATGTCGGCCGGGCAGAGGGCGATCGCCTCCAGACCGTCGATCGTCGCGGCGCGCGCCGCGACGTGGGCCAGTGCACCCTCGTTGTGGATGAACAGTCCCGTCACATCGGGATGCTCGGCGAGCACGGCGTTCAGCACCCGGACCGACTCGTGCGTGGTCGGGCACTGATGCACCGTCGCCGGGACGTCGTGCTCCGCGCACGCGGCGAGGAACCCGCGGGAGAGTCGTTCGGCGTAGGAGGTGTGCCGGTCGATCACCTCGCGCGGCGAGCCGAGCAGGGCCACCCGGAGGTGGCCCAGCGCGATCAGCCGCTCGGCCGCCATGCGGCCGGCGGCCTCGAAGTCGAAGTCGACGCAGGTCAGCTCCTCAGCACCACGGGGCAGGCCGACCAGCACGCTCGGGGCGGCGAGTTCACGCAGCGTGGCGATGCGGGGATCGTCGGACTCGACATCCATCAGCAGCAGCGCATCGACCATCGAGGCGCCGGTCGCCCGGTGCAGGCCCTCGGCGTCGTCGCTGGTCAGCAGCAGGATGTCGTAGTGGTGCACCCGTGCCTCGCGCACGATGCCGGCGACGATCTCCATGACGACGTGCACGTCGACTCCGGAGCGCAGCGGTGCCTGCAGGCCGATCACGTTCGTGGATCGCGACGCGAGAGACCGGGCGCTCGCGTGCGGTCGGTACTCGAGTGCGTCGATCGCGCGCTCGACGCGTTCCTTCGTGTCCTGCGAGATCGTTCTCTTGCCGCTCATCACGTATGAGACGGTCGAGATGGAGACCCCGGCGGCCTGTGCGACGTCTGCGATGGTCACCATCGGTTCCCCCTCGGTTCTCTGTGAGCGGGCGGTCCTGCGGTGAGGACGACGGATCGGATGCCGATCACCGGCCCGCTCATCTCTATTGTGGTGTGCCGGTCGCTGCGAAGCCGCAGGTTCGCGACCTCGCCGCGCTCCCAGTCGATGTCGACGTTCAGCCACAGCCGCTCGGCGCCGGTGCGGCCCTGACAGGATGCCCCGCGCACGCCGTTGCCCACCGGGAAGGCGTCGGTCGACCGCGCGGCCGTGCAATCGGAACGCAGCACGTGAAGGCCTTCGCGAAGCATCGTGGACATCGGCACGTGGCTAGTATATGGTCTCGTTGTTGAAGCGCTTCGACAATCGCAACGATGAGAGAGAAAATGTCGATGGAGACACCTGCCACCGGCGTGTTCGGGACCTTGACGGCCGAACGCGGCATCCTGTTCGGCGGCGACTACAACCCCGAGCAGTGGGAGCCGTCGGTCTGGCGGGAAGACGTCGAGCTGATGCAGCAGGCCGGCGTCAACCTGGTCACGGTCGGCGTCTTCAGCTGGGCGCGCATCGAGCCGTCCCCCGGCGTGCGCGACTTCGCCTGGCTCGATGAGGTGCTCGACCTGCTGCACTCCGCCGGCATCGCCGTCGACCTCGCCACGCCCACCGCGTCGCCGCCGCCCTGGCTCGGGGTGCGGTATCCCGAGACCCTGCCCGTCGACCCCGACGGCGTGCGCCTCGTCGCCGGTTCGCGCAACCAGTTCTCCCCCGCCTCGAGGGTCTATCGCGAGCACGCGCTCGCGATCACGCGCGACCTCGCTGCGAGGTACGCCGATCATCCGGCCGTGCACATGTGGCACGTCGGCAACGAATTCGGACAACTCGACTACGGCGACGAGGCCGCCCGCGAGTTCCGCAGCTGGCTGCGCGCTCGCTACGGCACCGTCGAGCAGCTCAACGAGGCCTGGGCGACGACCTTCTGGTCGCAGCGATACGACGACTTCGAGGAGATCATGCCTCCGCGGCGCATGCCGTACCTCGTCAATCCGACGCAGTCCGTCGACTTCCGTCGGTACACCTCCGACCAGCTGCTGCGCTGCTACGTCGAACTCCGCGACGCGATCAGGGACGCCGGCGCGAGGCATCCGATCACGACGAACTTCATGGGGCTGTTCGAGCACGTCGACTACCGGTCATGGGCCGGCGAGGTCGACGTCATCGCCGACGACCAGTACCCCGACCCCACCGACCCGGACTCACCCGCCGACTACGCCCTCGTGCAAGATCTGATGCGTTCCCTCGGCGGCGGTCGCCCCTGGATGCTCATGGAGCAGGCCGCCACCATGTCGTGGCGGCCGCACAACGTGCCGAAGTCGCCCGCGCGCGCCCGGCTCGACTCGCTGCAGGCCGTCGCGCGCGGCGCCGACGGCATCTGCTACTTCCAGTGGCGCCAGTCCCGCGCGGGGTCGGAACGCTTCCACTCCGGGATGCTGCCCCACGCCGGCGCCGATACCGAGGTCTTCGCCGGGATCTGCCGGCAGGGCGCCGAGCTGCACGCGCTGCGCGAGGTGGTCGGCACCGCGGTATCCGCCGACGTCGCACTGCTCTTCGACTGGACGAGCTGGTGGGCCGGGCAGACACAGGGCCGGCCCACCGATCGGCTCTCCACCCTCGAGCAACTCAGGCGCTGGTATCGCGAATTGTGGCGACGCGGCATCTCCGCGGACATCGTCGCGCCGGGTGCCGACCTCTCGGCCTACCGCGCGATCCTCGTGCCGCACAGCTACGTGATCGAGCCGGCCGCCGCCAGGGCACTGCACGAGGCCGTCGCCGCCGGCGCTCAGCTGGCGATCGGCCCGTTCAGCGGCGTCGCCGACGCACGGGGTCACATCCTGCAGGGCAGATCACCCGTGCTGCTGCGCGAGCTCGTCGGCGTGAGCGGCGAGGAATGGTGCCCGCTGCCCGGCACGACGCCGATTCGCGCCGCGGCGGGCTGGACTCCCGACGGCGAGCTCGCGGCTTCGATCATCGCGGAGAAGCTGCGCGCCGACGGCGCCGAGGTCCGCGCGACGTTCGCGACCGGCCTCCTCGCCGGCCGTCCCGCGGTCACCCGGAACGCGGTCGGGAACGGCGTCGCCTGGTACGTCGGTGCTGTGCCGTCCGACGACCTGCTGTCGGCGGTGCTGCACGAGGTGCTCGCACACGCCGGGGTGCGCGGCGCCCTGCAGTCGTCTGCCGACGCACACGACTCGCCGGCCGATACGCGCGACGAGTTCCTCCCGCCAGGCCTCCAGGCGGTGCGTCGCGGCTCGCTCCTGTTCCTGCTGAACCACGGGGACGAACCCGTCTCGGTCGCCGTGCCGGCTGGCGCGGTCGACCTCCTGACCGATGAGCGCACCGGAGCCACCGTCGTCGTGGCACCCGAAGACGCGAGAGTACTGAGCGAAAGGCGAACGGCGTGAACTTCACGGATGAATACGTTGACGAGACCGGGCATGACGCCCCTGCCCGCGGCGTGATGACGGGCGATGCGTTCCGCGACCCGAGCAGGCCGGTCGCCGAGCGCGCCGGCGACCTGCTCGGCCGCCTGACCCGCGAGGAGCGGATTGCGATGCTGCACCAGGTTGCGCCCGCGATCGAGCGGCTCGGGATCGCCGAGTTCCATACCGGCTGCGAGGCGCTGCACGGTGTGGCGTGGCTCGGCACGGCGACGGTGTTCCCCCAGCCGGTGGGCCTGGCCGCCTCGTGGGATGCCGACCTCCTCCGTCGGGTCGGCGAGGTCGTCTCCACCGAGGTCCGCGCGAAGAAGGCCGCCGACCCGTTGGTCAGCCTCAACGCGTGGGCGCCCGTCGTGAACACCCTGCGTCATCCCGCCTGGGGACGCAACGAGGAGGGATACGCCGAGGACCCGCACCTGACGGCCCACCTGGCGACCGGGTACTGCCGTGGCATGCGTGGCGACCACGAGCGGGTCTGGCGCACGGTGCCGGCACTCAAGCACTTCCTCGCCTACAACAACGAGACCGACCGCTCGGCCACCTCGTCGGAGATGTCGCTGCGCACGCTGCACGAAGAGGAGTTGCCGGCGTTCCGCGAACCCATCGAGGCGGGCGTGGCCGGCGGCATGATGCTCGCCTACAACCGCGTGAACGGCACACCAGCGCATACGCAGCCGGAGTTGGTGGCTGAGGCGCGCAGCTGGTCGGACGAATCGCTGGCGGTCGTCTCGGATGCCGGTGCGCCGTCGTTCCTCGTCAACATCCAGCGCGCGCAACCCGATCACGTGCACGGCGCCGCGGCATTGGTGCGGTCGGGCGTCGACTCGTTCACCGACGACGGCGCGAACGCCGTGCCCACCATCAACAACGTGACCGCTGCGCTCGAGGCCGGCCTGCTCGACGAGGACGACGTCGACCGGGCCGTGCTGCGGCTGCTCGAACTGCGGGTGCGCACGGGCGAGTTCGATGCCGACGACGACCCGTATGCGGCGATGGGGCCCGACGCGATCGGTCTCCCGGCGGCCCGCGAGCTGGCCCGGGAGGCCGTCGGTCGCTCGGTGGTCGTGCTGCGCAATGACCGGCGTACGCTGCCACTGCGCCCGCCCGCGTCGATCGCGGTGGTCGGGCCCATGGCCGACGCCGTGTTCACCGACTGGTACTCGGGCACGCCGCCGTACTCCGTCGGACTGGCCTCCGCGCTCGCGGAGCGCTTCCCCGACGCTGCCGTCGAGGTCGTCTCCGGTGCCGACACGGTCGCACTGCGCGCCGCCTCGAACGGCCGGTACGTCGTCGCCGACGAAGCCGGCGCCGTCGTCGAGGCGGCGGGCGACGGCGAGTCGGCGGCATCGCTGTTCGACGTCGTCGACTGGGGCGACGGCATCCTGACGCTGCGCTCGCATGCGAGCGGTGGCCTGCTCACGGGCGGGTCCTGGCCGATGCGGGCCGACGCCTCCCGGGTCGGCGGCTGGGTCGTGCAGGAGAGCTTCCTCCGCCACGTGCACGAAGACGGCACGTGGTCGCTGCTGCACCGCGGTTCCGGCCGCTGGGTGCGGGTGGTGCGCGATGCCGGCTTGCTCGTCGCCGAAGCGGTGACCCTCGCCGAAGCGGAGCGATTCGACGTGCGCACCGTGCGGAGCGGACTCGACGCGGTGGCGGATGCCGCGGCCGCGGCCGACGTTGTGATCGTCGCCGTCGGCAACGATCCGCACCTCTCCGGCCGTGAGACGGAGGACCGCCCGCATCTCATGCTGCCCGACGCGGCGGTCGACGTGTGGCGGGCCGCCAGCGGGTCCTCAGAGCAGGCGGTGCTCGTGATCGTGTCGAGCTATCCATACGTGCTCGGCGACGCCGATGACGCGGCGACGATCGTGTGGAGCAGCCACGGCGGTCAGGAGCTCGGGCACGGGCTCGTCGACGTGCTGTCGGGCGACCGGGAGCCCGAGGGACGCCTCACGCAGTCGTGGCCCGCCAACCCGGCGCAGGCCGGCGACCTGTTCGACTACGACACGCTCCGCCAGCAGGCAACGTATCGGCACCGGCCCGGCCGGGCGGCCTTCGCGTTCGGGCACGGGCTGACCTACTCGAGCGTCGCCTACGAACGCGTCGAGCTCGTCGACGCAGAAACGACGCCGCCGGCGCCGACGCACCGGCATCCCGCCCTCGCCGCCGCGCCGGGCGATCGCGACGTTCGCGCACTCGTCACCGTGCGCAATCTCGGCGACCGGGTGGCCGAGGAACTCGTGCAGCTCTACGCGCTGCCCGACCCGGCACTGCCCCTGGCTGCTCCGCGCCGCCTGCTCGTGGCCTTCGAGCGCGTGCGCCTGGAGCCCGGCGAGGTGCGCGTGGTCGAGCTCGGGTTCGCGGTCGAGCGGCTCGCCGTGTGGGACGACGAGATGCGCATCGCCGGCGCGCCCGACGACTGGGTGCACGCCGGGGCCCTGCGGGTGCAGCCGGGTGCGTACCGGATCGCCGCGGGTCCCTCGTGCGACGACCTGGCGGTGTCGGAGGTCCTGTACGTGGTCCCTCCGCGCTGACGACGCGATCCGCGCGCAGGGCCAGGGCTTGCCACCGTCGGCTTGCATCCACCCCTCGAGCAAGGTTATGTTGATCTTGCCAACAAATCACCGAAGACGCTGAAAGGCGGATCTCCATGGCCACCGCGCCCACCCGCGACGACAAATTCTCATTCGGCCTCTGGACCGTCGGCTACAACGGCACCGACCCGTTCGGCGGCCCCACGCGCGAGGCGCTCGACGTCGTGCACGTCGTCGAGAAGCTCTCCGAGCTCGGCGCCTACGGCCTCACCTTCCACGACGACGACCTGTTCGCCTTCGGTTCGACGGATGCCGCGCGACAGACCCAGATCGACCGGCTGAAGCAGGCCCTCGCCGACACCGGCGTCATCGTGCCGATGGTCACGACGAACCTCTTCAGCGCACCCGTCTTCAAGGACGGCGGGTTCACGTCGAACGACCGCGCCGTGCGCCGTTTCGCCTTGCGCAAGGTGCTCCGCAACATCGATCTCGCCGCCGAGCTCGGCGCGAAGACCTTCGTCATGTGGGGCGGCCGCGAGGGCGCCGAGTACGACGCGGCGAAAGACATCCGCCAGGCGCTCGAGCGCTATCGCGAGGCCGTGAACCTGCTCGGCGACTACGTCACCGACAAGGGCTACGACCTCCGCTTCGCGATCGAGCCGAAGCCCAACGAGCCGCGCGGCGACATCCTGCTGCCGACGGTGGGCCACGCGCTCGCGTTCATCGACTCGCTCGAGCGACCCGAGCTCGTGGGGCTCAACCCCGAGGTCGGTCACGAGCAGATGGCGGGCCTCAACTTCGCCGCCGGCATCGCGCAGGCGCTCTACCACGACAAGCTCTTCCACATCGACCTCAACGGCCAGCGCGGCATCAAGTACGACCAGGACCTCGTGTTCGGACACGGCGACCTGCACAACGCCTTCGCGCTCGTTGACCTGCTCGAGTTCGGCGGCCCCGACGGCGGCCAGACCTACACCGGTCCCCGCCACTTCGACTACAAGCCGAGCCGCACCGAAGACGAGGCCGGCGTCTGGGACTCGGCCGCCGCGAACATGCACACCTACCTGCTGCTGAAGGAGCGCGCCGCGGCCTTCCGCGCCGACCCCGAGGTGCAGGAGGCGCTCGAGGCCGCGAAGGTCTTCGAGCTCGGCCAGCCGACGCTCAACGAGGGCGAGTCCTACGACGACCTGCTCGCCGACCGCAGCGCATTCGAGGACTTCGATACGGCGGCGTACCTCGGCGGTCACGGCTTCGGCTTCGTGCGGTTGCAGCAGCTCGCGACCGAGCACCTGCTGGGCGCGAGGCGCTAGCGTGCCGCTCGTCGCCGGCGTCGACTCATCGACGCAGTCGTGCAAGGTCGTCGTGCGCGACGCCACGACCGGTGCGCTCGTTCGCACCGGTCGGGCGCCGCACCCCGACGGCACCGAGGTTGATCCCGAGCACTGGTGGGTCGCGCTCCAGGCCGCGATCGACGACGCGGGCGGGCTCGCCGACGTCGCCGCGGTCTCGATCGCCGGGCAGCAGCACGGCATGGTCGCGCTCGACGCATCGGGCCGGGTCATCCGCCCCGCGCTCCTCTGGAACGACACGCGCAGCGCCGATGCCGCCGCGGCCCTCACCGAGGAGCTCGGCGCCGCCGAGTACGCGCGGCGCACGGGTCTCGTGCCGGTCGCCTCGTTCACCGCGACGAAGCTGCGCTGGCTCCGCGACCGCGAACCCGAGAACGCCGAGCGCGTCGCAGCAGTCGCCCTCCCCCACGATTGGATCACGTGGCGGCTTCGGGGTTACGGCCCCTCGGATGCCCCGGATGCCCCACTCGGCCCCGACCTCGACGCACTCACGACCGACCGGTCCGACGCGTCGGGCACTGCCTACTGGAACCCCGAGACCGGCGAGGTGGACGCCGAGCTCCTCGACCTCGCGCTCGGCCGCACGCCCCGCACTCCTCGAGTGCTCGGTCCCGCCGAAGCGGCCGGACGCACGCCGGCCGGAGCGCTCGTCGCGGCCGGCGCCGGCGACAACGCCGCCGCTGCGCTCGGGCTCGGCGCTGGCCAGGGCGACGCCGTCGTGTCGATCGGCACGAGCGGCACGGTCTTCGCGGTCACCGGGCGACCGGTGCACGATCCGACGGGCGCCGTCGCCGGGTTCGCCGACGCGAGCGGCGCCTTCCTCCCCCTGGTGGCGACCCTGAACGCGGCGCGCGTGCTCGGCTCGATCGCGTCCCTCCTCGGCGTCGACGCCGACGAGCTCGCGACCCTCGCGCTCGCCGCCGAATCGGGCGCCGACGGGCTCGTGCTCGTGCCGTGGTTCGAGGGCGAGCGCTCCCCCGACGTGCCGAACGCCCGCGCCCAGCTCAGCGGCATGTCGCTCGCCTCCACGACCCGCGAGAACCTCGCACGAGCGGCGGTCGAGGGCATGCTCTGCGCACTCGCCGACGGGCTCGACGGCATCCGTCGCGCGGGTGTCGTGGTCGAGCGCGTGCTCCTCATCGGCGGCGCTGCCGCGAATCCCGCGGTCCGCGAGATCGCGGGCCGTGTCTTCGACGTCACCGTCGACGTGCCCGAGCCATCCGAGTACGTCGCCGACGGCGCCGCACGCCAAGCCGCCTGGGCGCTCAGCGGGGCACTCCCCGCGTGGTCGGCCGAAATCGCGACATCGGTGCCCGCGCGCCCAGATGGCGCGCTGCGGGAACGCTACCGCGACGCCGCAGACGCACTCGCGGCGCGCGCCGGCTCGCGGGCCTGAGCTCAGGCGTCGAAGCGCACGTCGACGATCTCGCGGCCGATGTCGATCGACGCGACGAGCCTGGCCTCGGTGTCTTCGGGGGCGAGCCCGTACTCGAACTCGGCGAAGACCTCGCCGGGGCCGTCGGCGTCGGGCCGCAGGTCGACGCGCACGAGGCTCAGCGAGCGAAGCACGTCGATGTCGTGATCGCCCGAGTCGCGGTTGACCGCCGAGTGGGCGGCATCCGCCTCTTCGCCGTTCAGGATCGCCTCGAGGAAGCGCATCACCGCGCTGCCGCCCGAGTCGATCTGGTTCACGAATGACGAGCGCAGTTCGTCGTCGATGAGCTCGAGCTCGCCGACCATGCCGGCTGCGGCGTCGAGCGACGCCGTCGAGACCGTGTCGTCGTCGGCGTCGAGCACGACCTCGACGTCTTGGTCGCCGTACTCCTTGCGCTCCGACCAGTAGTCGCCGATGAGTCCGAAGTAGTCGTGTTCGATCGCCATGTCGTTCCTCTCCTGTCAGCCGACGAGCTTCTGCGCGAAGACGTGGGGGGTGAATCCCGTGAGATCGCCGATGCCCTCGCCCTGGCCGATGAGCTTGATCGGGAGCCCGGTCTTCTCCTGCACGGCGATCACGAAGCCGCCCTTCGCCGATCCGTCGAGCTTCGTGAGCACGAGCCCCGTAACGCCCGCGTGCAGGATGAACGCCTCGGCCTGCGCGAGTCCGTTCTGGCCCGTCGTGGCGTCGAGCACGAGCAGCACCTCGGAGATCGGCGCCTGCTTCTCGATGACGCGCTTGATCTTGCCGAGCTCGTCCATGAGCCCGCCCTTGGTCTGCAAGCGGCCTGCGGTGTCGATGATCACGATCTCGGTGCCGTCGCGCTTGGCCTGCTCCACGGTCTGGAAGGCGACGGATGCCGGGTCCTGGCCCTCGCGCTCGGGCCGCACCACCTGGGCCCCGGCGCGCTCGGCCCACGTCGCGAGCTGGTCGACCGCCGCGGCGCGGAACGTGTCGGCCGCACCGACCACGACGCTGCGGTCGTAGTTGCGCAGGAACTTCGCGAACTTGCCGATCGTCGTCGTCTTCCCGACGCCGTTGACACCGACGACGAGCACCACGGCGGGGCGCTCGGTGAGCTTCAGCGTGGGGTCGTACTTCGAGAGACGCTCCTCGATGAGCTCGCGCAGCATCCGTTGCACATCGCGAGGGTCGGTGGTCTTGAACCGCTCGACCTGTGCCCTGATCGACTCGACGATCTCCTCGGTGACGGCGGGACCGAAATCGGCCCGGATGAGCGCAGCCTCGAGGTCGTCCCACGTCTCGTCGTCGATCGTCTTGGCCCCGAAGACCCCGCGAAGGGCGGATCCGAGCGACCAGGATGCGCGTTCTGCCATACGTCCAGCCTAGGGCGCGGCGGCGGCTACACCGGTCGTGCGCCATGACGCAAGGGGTTGTCGCCCTCGACCCTCCACGAGAGCCTCGAACTCGACGAAAGGACTGCGGATGACGATCGTGGGATTCCACGCCTCGCACGAACAACTCGCGCCGGCCCGATTGCTCCGGGCCGTGCAGCTCGCCGAGGAGGCGGGGTTCGACGCGGCCATGTGCTCGGATCACCTCGCGCCGTGGAGCGTGCGGCAGGGCGAGTCCGGCTTCGCCTGGAGCTGGCTCGGCGCCGCCCTGCAGGCGACGCGGCTGCCGATCGGCGTCGTAACCGCGCCGGGGCAGCGGTACCACCCGACGCTCACGGCGCAGGCCGCAGCGACCCTCGAGTCGATGTTCCCCGGACGGTTCTGGGCGGCGCTCGGGAGTGGCGAGGCGCTGAATGAGCACGTCACGGGCGATCCGTTCCCCCCGAAGGAGGAGCGCGACGAGAGGCTCCTCGAGTCGGTGAATGCGATACGCAGGCTCCTCGCGGGCGAGGAAGTGACCGCCGATGGGCTCGTGCAGCTCGATCGGGCACGCATCTGGAGCCTGCCGGAGGTGCCGCCCCCGCTCCTCATCGCCGCGGTCAGCCCCGAGACTGCAGCAGACGGCGCGGACTGGGCCGACGGTCTCATCACCGTCGACCAGCCTCGGGAGGCCCTCCGCGCCGTCATCGAGGCCTATCGGGACGCCGGCGGAAGAGGGCCGACCGCGGTTCAGGTGCACCTCAGCTGGGCGCCGACCGACGACGAGGCGCGCGCCATCGCCCATGACCAGTGGCGAAGCGGGCTGGTGCCTGCGCCGCTCGCCTGGGAACTCGACACCCCCGAGGCATTCGATGAGCGAACGGCGGATGCCACGCCCGACGAGGTCGCCGAGACCGTGCAGGTGTCGGCGGATCCGGGCTGGCACCTCGCGCGACTGCTCGAACTCGTCGAGCTCGGATTCGATCGCATCTTCCTCCATCACGTCGGCACCGAGCAGGACGCGTTCATCCACGCGTTCGGCGAACGCGTGCTGCCAGGCCTCAAGGAGGCGACCCCATGAAGGTCACTGCACGCGGCGACCTCTGGTGGAAGACGGCCGTCGTCTACTGCCTCGATGTCGAGACGTTCATGGACTGGAACGACGACGGCTCCGGTGACTTCGAGGGTCTCGAGCATCGACTCGACCATCTGGCCGATCTCGGGGTGACGTGCCTGTGGCTGATGCCGTTCCAGCCCTCGCCGAATCTCGACGACGGCTATGACATCACGGACTTCCAGACGATCGACCCGCGACTCGGCTCGCTCGGCGACTTCGTCGAGTTCATCCGTACCCGCCCGCGACCGGGGCATGCGCGTCATCATCGACTTCGTCATGAACCACACCTCGGACCAGCATCCCTGGTTCCGCTCGGCGCGTCGGAGCCGCAATTCGCCGTACCGTGACTTCTACGTGTGGCGCGACCGGCCGCCCAGGAAGCAGCAGCAGGTGGTGTTCCCCGGCGAGGAGGACAGCGTCTGGGAGTACGACGAGCGCACCGATCAGTACTATCTGCACAGCTTCTACCGGCACCAACCCGACCTCAACGTCGCCAACCCCGAGGTGCGCGACGAGATCGCCCAGACGATGGGATTGTGGCTGGAGCTCGGCGTGGCCGGGTTCCGGGTCGACGCGGTGCCCTTCCTCATCCAGCCGCCCGACGGCAGCGAGGTCGGTGATCCCCACGAGTTCCTGCGGGACCTCCGTCGCTTCCTGCAGCGCCGCTCGAGCGAGGCCATCCTCCTCGGCGAGGTGAACCTGCCCTACGAGGGGCAGGTCGAGTTCTTCGGTCACGTCGATGCCCCGGCCGAGCTCACGATGCAGTTCGACTTCCCCGCGATGCAGCGCGCCTACCTGTCGCTCGTGCGTGAGGACGCCACGCCGCTCGCCGAGATGCTCGCATCGCGGCCGGAGGTGCGGATCGAGGCGCAGTGGGCGAACTTCGTGCGCAATCACGACGAACTCACCCTCGATCAGCTGAGCGAAGAGGAGCGGCAGGAGGTGTTCGACGCACTCGCTCCCGAGGAGTGGATGCGCGTCTACGGGCGCGGGATCGCCCGCCGGCTTCCGCCGATGCTCGACGGTGATCCGCGACGCGTCGCGATGATGTACAGCCTCATGTTCTCGCTGCCGGGCACGCCGGTGCTGTTCTACGGCGAGGAGATCGGCATGGGCGAGAACCGGGAACGGGGCGGCAGACTGACGGTGCGCACGCCCATGCAGTGGTCGGACGAAGCGAACGGCGGCTTCTCCCGGGCTCCCAAGAGCAAGCTCGTGGCACAACCGCCGAACGACGGCTACGCACCGGAACACGTGAATGTCGAGGCGCAGATGCACGACACCGACTCGCTCCTCGCCCTGATCAGGTCGTTCGCGCACCGGTACCGCAGTTCACCCGAGATCGGCTGGGGAACCCTCGAGATCCTGGAGCACGCCGAGCGGGCGGTACTGGCGCACCGACTGACCACGGAGCTGGGAAGCTTCGTCGCGCTCCACAACTTCGCGCCCCGTGCGGTGACGGTGCAGCTCACGCTGGGAGCGGTCGCCGAGCAAGCCCGACTCTCGGATCTCTTCGCCGTGACCGTCGTGCCGATCCACGAGAATGGGCGCACCGAGGTCGAGCTCGGGGCATACGGCTACCGCTGGTTCCGCATCGTCGACTCGTCAGACCGCCGGCTGACGTGAACCGATCGGCGGCGGCATCCGCGTGCCTCGAGGCCGTCAGCTCGCGCGCGCCTCGCGGTCCTCGCGCACGCGCTGCCCGACGACCGCCGAGACTCCGTCTTGACGCATCGAGACGCCGTAGAGTGAGTCGGCGATCTCCATCGTGCGCTTCTGGTGCGTGATGACGATGAGCTGGCTCGACTCGCGCAGGTCTTCGAGGGTCGTGAGCAGGCGGCCGAGGTTCGCGTCGTCGAGAGCCGCCTCGACCTCGTCGAGGATGTAGAACGGGCTCGGCCGAGCCTTGAAGATCGCGATGAGCAACGCGACCGCCGCAAGCGAGCGCTCGCCGCCCGACAGGAGCGAGAGGCGCTCGATCTTCTTGCCGGCGGGCTTCACCGACACCTCGATCCCCGTCGTGAGCATGTTCTCGGGATCGGTCAGCGAGATGCTGCCCGTGCCGCCGGGGAAGAGCACCGGGAACACCCGGGCGAACGCCTCGCGGGTGTCCTCGAAGGCGCCGCGGAAGATCGACTCCATCTTGCCGTCGATCTCGTCGATGATCGTGAGCAGGTCTTTCCGCGTGTTCGCGAGGTCGGTGAGCTGCTCGGTGAGGAACACGTGGCGCTGCTCGAGCGCGGCGAACTCCTCGAGCGCGAGCGGATTCACCCGGCCGAGCTGCGCGAGCTTGCGCTCTGCGACCTGCAGCCGGCGCTGCTGCTCCTCGCGGCGGAACGGTCGGGACTCGCCGTCTTCGGTCTCGGCGGGGATCTCCTCGTCGGGCCCGTACTCGGCGACGAGCACCGCTTCGGTGAGCCCGAGCTCCGACTCGGCACGCTCGACGAGTCCGGAGACATGCAGCTTCTTCTCGTAGATGCGCAACTCGAGGCCGTGCACGTCTTCGGTGACGGCGTGCAGGCGCTCGCGCACCGCGGCCTCCTGGCGACGAAGTCCCTGGAGCTCCTCGTTGCGGCTCGCTCGCTCGGCCTCTGCGCGCCCGAGCGCGACGCGCGCCTCGGCGACCGAGCCATCGACGGAGGCGAGGGCGGCCGGCAGCGATTCGGCGACGCGAGCGGCCGCCTCGAGCTGGGCGCGACGGATGACGGCGCGGCGCGCGGCATCCGCGGCGGCCTGCTGCTCGGCCTCGAACTGGCGCTCCATCGCGCGAACGCGGGCCTCTTCAGCGCGTACGCGCTCCTTCGCCGTCTCGAGCCGGAGCCGAGCCTCGACCTCGCCCTCGCGGGCGCGTTCGAGCGTCGCGAGTGCGCCGTCGCGCTCGGAGGCATCGAGCACCGGGCGCGGCACGGCGCGGGCGGCATCGAGTGCCGCTTTCGCCTCGGTCGCCGCGAGCTCTGCATCGGCGACGCGCTCCTGCGCCTTCTGCGCCGCCTGCTCGAGGCGTTCGGTCTCAGCGGTCGCCGCCTCGACCTGGACTCGAGCACGATTCAGCCGCTCGGTGCGCTGCGCGAGCTGCGCGTCGAACTCGCGAAGCGCAGCGAGCGCCTGCTTGGACTGCTCCTTCGACCGCTCGACGATCGCGCGTTGCTCGGTGAGGTCGTAGCGCGAGCGCTCGATCTCGCTGCGCACCTCCTCGAGCCGCGCGCTCGCGCGGTCGCGCTCGGCGAAGAGCTCGATGCGGCTCTGCTGCTGGCCGGTTCCACCGCGGAGGATGAAGCGGCCCACGACCGTGCCGTCCTTCGTGATGACCGTGGCGGGCCGGTCGAGCGCCGCGACCCGCTCCTCGGCGGCGCGAGCGGCGGTGAGGTCGTCGGCGATGAGCACCTCGGCGAGCAGGCCGAGCACTCCGGCGGGAGCGCTGACGACCTCGGATGCCGCGATGAGCCCCTCGATCGCCGGCGCTGCCGCCGGGGCGACGCCAGGGTCGGCGAAGGCGAGCGCGACCCGGCCCATCGCGCCCTCTTCGGCGTGCGAGAGCGCCCGGTAGGCAGCGGCACGGTCGTCGACGAGCACGGCATCGGCGAGCGAGCCGAGCGCGGCCGCGATCGCCGGCTCGAAGCCCGGCTCGACGTGCAGCGCTTCGGCGAGGAGCCCGCGCACGCCGCCGACGCCGGCTGCCACGAGCGCGGCCGAACCGTCTTTCTGGTCGAGTGCGAGCGAGAGCGCCGCGGTGCGTGCCGCGAGCGCATCGCGTTCGCGTTCGCGCACGTGCAACTCCTCACGGAGCCGTTCGATCTCGCCCTCGCCCTCGAACACGGCCGCTTGCGCGAGCTCGTAGGCCTCGTCGAGATCGGTCTCGCCGATCTCGCCGGCGTCGGCTTCGGCCTCGATCCGTGCGAGCTCCTCGGCGGCGGCCAGGCCGCGGGCGGCAGACGCGTCCATCGCGTTCGTGTGCCGGAGCACCTCGCCGCGAGCGGCGGCGAGCTTCGAGGCGGCGGTGTCGGCCTGTCCGGCGAGCTTCGAGACCTCGAGGTCGTATGCGGTGACGCGAGCGCTCTGCGCCGCGATCCGCTCGTCGACGAGGTCGAGCGCCTCACGGGCTTCGCGAGTCTGGGAGACGGCGACGTCGAGGGCGGATGCCGCCGAGCCGACGCCGGCGCGGATCGTGTCGAGTTCGGCCCCGGCGTCGTCGATCATCGAGCGGGTGACGCTCGGCGCGGCATCCGATGGCTCGCTCGCTCCCCCGAGGAGGGCGATGCGCTGCCGAGCGAGGGAGTCGAGCGCGCGGAGCCGCTCCTGCGCCGACTCGAGTGCGTGCGTCGTCGACCGGGCTGCATCGACGGCGTCGCCGCCCTGCGCCTGCTCGAGCCGAGCGACGCGCGCTTCGTGCTGCTCGAGCTCGTCTTGCAGCACGAGGCGCTCGCTGTGCCGCTCATGCTCGCTCTTGACGTGCTCCTCGAGCGCGCGGCGGAGGCCGACCACTTCGTCGGCGAGGAGCCTGGCGCGTGCATCGCGCACGACGGCGGCGATCGTCGCGGCCTCGCGGGCGACCTCGGCCTGGCGTCCGAGCGGCTTCAACTGGCGCCGGATCTCGCCGGCGAGATCGGAGAGCCGCGTGAGGTTCGCCTGCATCGCGTCGAGCTTGCGGAGGGTCTTCTCCTTGCGGCGCCGGTGCTTCAGGATGCCGGCGGCCTCTTCGATGAAGCCGCGGCGGTCTTCGGGGGTGGCGTGCAGCACGGCGTCGAGCTGTCCCTGCCCGACGATGACGTGCATCTCGCGCCCGAGGCCCGAGTCGCTCAGGAGCTCCTGCACGTCGAGGAGCCGGCAGGTCTCGCCGTTGATGGCGTATTCGCTTGCGCCGTTGCGGAACAACGTGCGCGAGATGGTGACCTCGCTGTACTCGATCGGGAGCGCACCGTCACCATTGTCGATCGTGAGGCTCACCTCGGCGCGGCCGAGCGGACCGCGAGTGGAGGTGCCCGCGAAAATGACGTCTTCCATCTTGCCGCCGCGGAGGGTCTTGGCCCCCTGCTCCCCCATGACCCAGGCGAGCGCGTCGACGACGTTGGACTTTCCGGAGCCGTTGGGGCCGACGATGCAGGTCACGCCGGGTTCGAAGGCGAAGGTCGTCGGCTGCGCGAAGGACTTGAATCCCTTCAGCGTCAGGCTCTTGAGGTACACGTCCCACCCTTCCGACTCGCGAGCGCGCTGCGGACTACCGTATCCGAGGTTCGGCCCCCTCCCCATTCGCCCTCGCCGCGAGGACGCGGATCGCCCTTGCCACGACCACGGCGTGGGGTTTAGTCTGGGCGGCTGCCCATCGGTGACGAGAGGAGTGCGCATGCCCATCGACATCCGACCGGTACCCGTACCTGAAGCCCTCGGCACGCCCGCGGCCCGGGAGTTCGAGTCGTCTGCGGAGCTCGGCTCCCTGCTCGAGCGTGCGAACTGGGGACACGAGGACTTCGCGTACAGCGCGGCCGAGCTCCTCGCCGCACAGCGCAACGACCGGCATCGCGGGCACGCGTGGATCGGCGCCTGGGACGGCGACACGATGATCGGCCGGGCCGGCCTCGAATGGGAGCGCAACGCCGGGGCGACGACCGCCGAACTCACCCTCGGCGTGCTGCCGCAGCATCGGCGACGGGGCGTCGGCTCACGACTGCTCGCCGCCGCCGAAGACGCCGTTCGCGACCTCGGCCGCTCCACGATCGTCGCGTACTCCGATCATGCCGACACCGAGAGCGCCCCGGCCGAGGGCCCCGTGCTGCACGCGCCCGACGGGGGCGCCGCGTTGCCGGCATCCGTTCCCGCCGCCGGTTTCGCCGCGGCGCATGGCTACGACCTCGCCCAGTTGGAGCGGATCAGCAGCCTGACCGTCGGCGGGCGAGCCGACGAGTTCCGCGGCGCACTCGATGCACGCACGGCGGGGGCGAATGCCCTCGGCTACCGGCTCGAGCTCTGGACCGACCGCACCCCGGCGCGGCTCGTCGACGCGTACGCGGCGGCCAGGGGGCGCATGGCCCTCGCCGTCCCGGCCGGCGGCATCACGATCGACGAGGAGCACTGGGATGCCGCGCGCGTCCGCGAGCGCGAGGAGGAGTCACTCGACGGCGGCAGAACCCTGCTCGTCGCCGCGGCCCTGGCTCCCGATGGCGCCGTCGCCGGATACACCGAGCTCGAACTGCCGCTCGGACGGGGGTTCGCCTTCCAGAGCGACACCCTCGTCGTCGGCGCGCACCGGGGGCACGGGCTCGGCATGCTCACGAAGCTCGCGAACCTGGCACGGCTCACCGAGGTCGCGCCCGACCGCACCGAGGTCTACACCTGGAACGCCGACGAGAACGAGCACATGCTCGCGATCAACGTCGCGCTCGGCTTCCGCCGGTGCGGCCTCGAGGCGGTCTGGCAGCGCGACTGAGGCGACGGAACCGGCCGAGAGGCTCGGCCCGTTCCGCCACCCACGACCGACGACTTCCAGCCTGACGTCAGGCGCCGGCGAATGCGCCCTTGCGCTCCTCGAGCCACTCGTCGAACGTCTGCAGGGCGGGATTGATGCTCCGCACGAAGGCGAGGTCGCGGGCGGCGACGAACTCCGGCGCTTCGATGTAGTACTGGAAGGTGTTCGCCAGTTCGTCGGCTCCGGGGAACTCCTGCGCGCGCACGATCTCGACGGGCACCGCCGTGTAGGTCACCGGTTCGCCGAGCACCCGGCTGAAGGCGGCGGCCATCTCGTCACCCGTCAGGTGCTCGCCGGCGATGCTCACCGTCTTCCCGATGAACTCCGAGCCGCGCTGGAAGATGCCGTAGGCGGTCCGGCCGATGTCCTCGGCCGCGATACCGGCGAGCTTCTGGTCGGCGATCGACATGGCCAGGGTCAGTCGGCCGTCGTCGCCCCGCTGGGGTGCCAGCAAGCCGAGGAAGGTGTCCCAGAAGAACGTCGTCCGCAGCAGTGTGGTCGGCACGCCGAGTGCGGCGAAGAGCTCATCGGCCTCCGCCTTGGCGTCGAAGTGCGGCACCTTGTAGGTGCCCATGAGCGTCGGCATGCGGTCGTCGTCGAGCGGGAAGTGCTCGCGGGTGTCCTCCAGCGTCGACCAGATCACGTGAGCCAGTCCGGCGCTCTTCGCGGCGCGGGCCATCCTGGCCGCGTCGGCCTTCTCCTGCTCGGGTGACATGTGGTCCCAGAAGTTCGTCACGAGGAAGGCGCCGTACGCTCCCTCGAACGCCTTCGTGAGGCCTGCCTCGTCGGTCATGTCGGCCTCGACGAGCTCGGCGCCCTGCGCGGCGAGCGCCTGGGCCTTCTCCGAGGCGGCATTGCGCGTCACGGCACGGACCACGAAGTCACCCTCGGCGTCGGCAAGGATCGCCCGCGCCAATCCGCCGCCCTGGTTGCCGGTGGCGCCGACCACCACGATGACCTTCTTGTCGTGCTTCGACATATGTCGTCTCCTTCGCTAGATAGTTGATGCGTCAACAACATTAGCGACACACGGTTGATACGTCAACTAAAAGCAGAGAGAGGTCCGCGGATGCCGGAGGAGCGGCACTCAGGTGGACGCTGCGTGGCGCGGCATCCGGAGCCGCTGGCATCTGGGGCAGCGGTGCGACGAGCGGTTCATGAACGGCTCGCGAACCATGGACGTACCGCAGCGCGGACACGGCAGCCCGGCGCGGCCGTAGGCGTTCAGCGAGTGCGCGAAGTAGCCGGATGCGCCGTTGACGTTGACGTACTGGGCGTCGAAACTCGTGCCGCCCTCGGCGAGCGCACGCTCGAGCACCTCGCGCACGGCGGCGAGCAGCTCGCGCGAGCGGCGTCGCCCGAGCGAGGCGGCGGGTTGCTCGGCGTGCAGCCGGACCAGCCAGAGCGACTCGTCGGCATAGATGTTGCCGATGCCGCTCACGACGCCCTGATCGAGGAGCACTCGCTTCACCGCCGAGACCCTGCGCGCGAGCGCGTCGACGAACGCGTCGTCGGAGAATGCCGGGTCGATGGGGTCGCGCGCGATGTGCGCGACCTGCGAGGGCAGCGATCGCGACCACTCCCCCGTGACGCCCGCCGAGAATCCGGCGATCTCACCATCGGCGGCGGGCACGAGCAGATCGACGGCGAGCGAACCGAAGGTGCGCTGGTCGACGAAGTCCACGCGCAGTTCCCCGTATTCGGGATGCTCGAGGTGCAGGCGGATTCGGGCGTGCCGGTCGTCTCCCGGATGGTCGGGCGTGCGCAGCAGCAGTTGCCCGCTCATGCCGAGATGGCCGACGATGGCGCGGTCGCCCCCGATCGGCAGCCAGAGGAACTTGCCCCGCCGCACCGCCGCCTCGATGTTCGCTCCGGTGAGGAGCGCCTCGAAGTCGCCGGATGCCGCGTCATGGCGGGTCAGGGCACGCACGTCGAGCACGTCGACCGCCGTGACCCGGGCGCCGGTGACAGCAGGCGCGAGCCCGGCCCTGACGACCTCGACCTCGGGCAGTTCGGGCATCTCTCGAGCCTATTCCCCCAGCGACTCCTCGGCGGAGCCTCCGTTGCGACGGAAGCGAAGGGTGACGAGCTGGAAGGCACGCAGCCGCAGCTCGGCGCTCGCACCGTCGACGCCGACGAGCGCGGCAGGCTCCGCGGCAGCGCGCTCGAGCAGGTCGGTCTCCACGATGCCCGCCACCTCGCAACCGGCCGTCACCGTTCCCACTGCGCGGGCCCCGCGTGCCTCGTAGAGGCGCACGATGAGGTCGCCAGAGCGGTCTTCCGCGAGCTTCACGGATTCGATCACGATGCTCGGCGAGTCGCTGCGAACGAGCGGCGCCACGGCGCTCGCGCCGTCCACGATCCGGAGCGCCAGGTTGAGTCGATACCCTTCGCCGACTGCATCCAGCACGTCGGCGCCGATACCGACCGAGGTGCGCAGTCGGTGGCGACCCTGGTCGCTCTTCGGGTCGGGGAAGAGCGGGGCACGCAGCAGCGATTGCCGCACGAGCGTCGTGGTTCCGCCGTCGGCTCTCGTCGTGCGGGTGATGTCGTGGCCATAGGTCGCGTCGTTGGCGACTGTGACGCCGAAGCCCGGCTCGGCGACGTGCACCCATCGATGGGCGCACGTCTCGAAGCGAGCCGCATCCCACGAGGTGTTCACGTGCGTCGGCCGGTGGACGTGGCCGAACTGCACCTCGGATGCCGCACGGTCTGCGTGCACGTCGAGCGGGAACGCGAGCTTCAGCAGCTTCTGCTGCTCATGCCACTCGACGATGGTCTCGATCTCGAGGGCGGTGCCGTTTCCCTCCAGCGTCAACGTCTGCGAGACGGCGGATGCCCCGAACCGGCGCTCGACGCGGATGCTCGCCCGCTCGGGGGCATCCGTCACCAATTCGACCGACTCGGCATCGCGGAGCTCAGTACCTGAGCGCTGGTAGTGCTGGTCGATGTCCCACGCGTCCCACTGCGTCGGGGTGTCCCGGAACAGCTGCAGAAGGTTGCCGGGCTGCCCGGCCGGGACGGCGTCGCGGCCGGTGCGCACGTCGACGAGCGAGGCGACGAGTCCCTGCGCGTCGATCGAGACGCGAAGCCGCGCGTTCTCGAGCACGTAGCCCGCACCGTCGCGCTCGACGCTCACCCCACGCGGCGGGTCGACGGGACCTGCGGACATCGCCGCAACCCCCGAGACGGCGAAGGGAGATGCGTTGAAGGCAACCGGGCCGGCTGAGCCTTCGGCGGAGCCTGCACCGAGCGCGGAGACAGCGGCACTGATGAGGTCCTCGAGTTCTGCCGCGATCCGTCGGTAGTTCTCCTCCGCGACCTGGTGGACCCAGGCGATCGAGGTGCCCGGCAGGATGTCGTGGAACTGCAGGAGGAGCACCGATTGCCACAGCTCGGCGAGGCGCTCGTAGGGATAGTCGGCGCCACTGCGCACCGCCGCGGTCGCGGCCCAGAGCTCGGCCTCACGGAGGAGGTGCTCGCTGCGGCGGTTGCCGGCCTTCGTCCGCGCCTGCGAGGTGTAGGTGCCGCGATGGAACTCCAGGTAGAGCTCGCCCGACCAGACGGGAGGGTTGGGATAGTCGCGCTCGGCCTCCTCGAAGAACGCGAGCGGCGACGCGACGGTCACGGTCGGCGATCCCTCGAGCGAAGCCGTGCGGGATGCCGCGGCGAGCATCTCGCGGGTCGGCCCACCGCCCCCGTCGCCGAAGCCGAATGGCACGAGCGAGATGTTCGACGCCCCCTTCTCGGCGTACTGCCGTTGCGCCTTGGCCAGCTCCTCCCCCGAGAGCACCGCGTTGTAGGTGTCGACGGGCGGGAAGTGCGTGAAGATGCGCGAGCCGTCGATCCCCTCCCACGAGAAGGTGTGGTGCGGCATCGTGTTGGTCTCGTTCCAGCTCGTCTTCTGCGTCAGGAAGTACCGTGCGCCGGCCGCGACCGCGATCTGCGGGAACGCCGCGGAGTAGCCGAACGAATCGGGCAGCCACACCTCGAGCGGCTCGATGCCGAACTCGCGCATGAAGAACTGCTTCCCGGCCACCAGTTGCCTCGCGAGCGCCTCACCTCCCGGCATGTTCGTGTCGGACTCGACCCACATCCCGCCGACCGGCACGAATCGGCCCTCGGCCGCTCGTGCGCGGATGCGCTCGAAGAGTTCGGGATAGTGCTCCTTCATCCAGGCGTACTGCTGCGCGGAGGACGCGGCGAAGACGAAGCCGGGGTCGCGATCCATCAGGTCGAGCACGTTGGAGAAGGTGCGCGCGCATTTGCGGATCGTCTCGCGAACCGGCCACAACCAGGCCGAATCGATGTGCGCATGTCCGACGGCGACCACACGGTGGGCGCTCGCGTACGCCGGTTGCGCGAGGACGGGCGCGAGAATCGCCCGGCCCGCTGCCGCCGTGCCCGACACGTCATCGGGATCCATCGCGTCGACGACCGCCTCGAGGGCGCGCAGGATGTCGGCCCTGCGCGGCAGGTCGGCGCTGAGCTCGTCCATGAGACCGGAGAGCGTCCAGATGTCCATCTGCAGCTCCCACACCTGGGTGTCGAGCAGCGCGACGTCGACCCGACGCAACCGATAGATGGGCTTCGTGCCCGCGGTCGCCTTGTCGCCGACCGGTGTCGGCCGGAAGCTCCAGTCGCTCCCGACATCCGGATTCGAGGCCGCCTCGATATAGACGTCGATCTCTCCGCCGGGACCCACCTCGACGGGCACATGGTCGTTGAACGGCTCGATGGCTTTGATGATGCGGCCGGCCGGGTCGAACACGAGCCCTTCGGCCTGGAAGCCCGACTGGCCCGAGAGGAAACCGAGGTCGACGACGAGTTCGACGACTCCGTCGAGGCCCTGCCATGCCTCGGGGACGGTGCCGGTGACGTGGAACCAGGTGGTGCCCCACGGCTTGCCCCACGCCGACCCGACGGTGAACGGCTCGAAGGCCTGCCCGACGGCCTCGGCGAACGGAACCGGTTCGTCGGGCACCTCCCACGCGTTGATCGTGAGCGCAGCGCTGTCGCGGTAGAGGGCCGGCTTCACGCGTTCCTCCGAGAACCGGGCGATCCGGGCGCGAACGAGGGCGGAGTTGTCGTGCATGGGAGGCTCCTAGTGGATCGGGTGCGGGTCAGCCTTTGACGGCGCCTGCGAGTGCGGACGAACCGCCGAGCACGCGTGAGATGAACACGTACAGGGTGATGACGGGAACTGAGTAGAGCAGCGAGAAGGCGGCGAGCTGGCCGTAGGCGACGGTGCCGTATTGCCCGAAGAAGGCGAAGATGCTGACCGCGGCGGGGAGCTTGTCGGGCGAGAGCAGCAGCACGAACGGCACGAAGAAGTTCCCCCACGCTCCGATGAACACGAAGATGAACACCACCGCGAGGCCCGGCCGCATGAGCGGCACGACGACGCGCGTGAGCGTCGTCATCATCGAAGCGCCGTCCATCCACGCGGCCTCCTCGAGGCTGATCGGGACGCTGTCCATGAAGCTCTTCGTCATGTAGATGGCCATCGGCAGGCTCGTGGCCGCGAGGAAGAGGATCGTGCCGCCCATGGAGTCGATGAGGTTGAAGGCGACGAAGAGGCTGTAGACCGGCACCATCATCGCGGTGATCGGCAGGCATGTGCCGAACAGCACCCCGTAGAGGAACGGCTTGTTGATGCGCATCCGGTAGCGCGACAACGGGTAGGCCGCCAGCACGGCGACGACGACGGTGATGAGGGCGCATCCGCCCGAGAGCACGAGGCTGTTCAGCAGCGGGACGAAGGCCTTCTCGGGCGTCATCACGTCGACGAAGTTCTGGAGGGAGACGGCGTCGGGCAGCTTGATCGAGAGGGTCGCGCGTTCGTCGACCGAGGCGAGCACGAGCCAGACGAGCGGCAGCGCGAAGGCGGCGCCGATGAGCAGCAGCACGCCGTTCGACACGGCGCGGAGACTGCGCCGACTGGGAGAGGTCATGCCCATGGTCAGTCCACCTCCGGCTTGAGCGCTCGGAGGTACACCACGGAGAACACGGCCCCGACGAGCAGCAGGATCGTGGCGATCGCGGTTCCGAAGCCGAGCTTGCCGAACTGGAACGCCTCCTGATACGCGAGCACCGGCAGCGTGGAGCTGTCGGTGCCCGGCCCTCCTCCCGTCATGACGAAGATGAGCGTGAACACCGACAGCGTCTGGAGGGTCGTGAGCATGAGGTTGGTCGAGATGCTGCGCCGGATCATCGGCACGGTGATGAACGCGAGCCGCTGCCATCCGCGGGCCCCGTCGACCTCGGCGGATTCGGTGGTGATCTCGGGCGGCACGTCCTGCAGCGCCGCCGAGTACACGAGCATCGAGAATGCCGTGCCGCGCCAGATGTTCGCGAGGATCACGGCGAGCATCGGGGTCGCGTAAAGCCAGTTCGTCCCCTCGAGGCCGACCGAGGCGAGCAGCGTGTTGAGGGTGCCCGTGTCGTTGAAGAACGCATAGGCGGCGAACGAGGCCACGATCTCGGGAAGCACCCATGCGGTCACCACGAAGGTGCCGACCATGCCGCGGGTGAACCGGCTCGAGGAGCGCATCAGGATCGCGAGCCCGAGGCCGAGCACGTTCTGGCCGACGATCGCCGACGCGACGAGGAACACGAGCGTGAGCATGATCGACTTCGGGAAGTCGGGGTCGGCGAACAGCTCCGCGTAGTTGGCGAAGCCGACGAACGTCGAACCCTGGGCCGCCGATCCGGTGAGGGATGCGTCGGTGAACGACCCGTAGAACGAGCTGATCACCGGCCCGAGCAGGAAGATCGCGAGCAGCACGATCGCGGGCACGAGCGGAACGCTGCGGACGAGCGAGCGGCGGACTCCGGCCCGGGGCCGGCCGGGCCGGGGAGCATCTCCCCGGCCCGACCCGGCGACGGGTCGTACCTCTTCTGCGACGATGGCCATCGGCTAGCTCGTGGTGTTCTCTTCGCCCACGATCCTCACGACGGCTTCGTCGTAGGCGGCCGCGGCCTCAGCGGGACTCTGCTGCCCGGTCATCACCGCCTCCATCGCGATCGTGATCTCGCTCGAGATCTTGCCGTAGTCGCTCGTGGCCGGCCGGAAGTTCGTGACGGCCACGATCTCCGAGAAGAAGCCGAACGTCGGGTTGGCCGCCTGGTAGTCGGGGTCTTCCGAGACGTCGCTGCGCACCGCGATCTGGCTCGCCGCGATGTCGTAGGACTGCGAGTTGTCCTTGTCGAGGGCCAATGCGATGAAGTCCCATGCGGCGTCCTTGTTCTTCGACTTCGAGCCCATCGCCAGGGTCCAACCGCCCGACATGCTGTTCGCTCCGGGCTCGTCGCCGTTCTGGGTCGGCATCGGCGCCTGTCCCATGACGTCGTTCCACTCGGGCCACGGCGCGGTGCCGGTCTCGAGCCACGTGCCGCTCAGCCACGAGCCGTCGAGGTTGATCGCGAGCTTGCCCTGCGGGAGCCACTCGCTCGCGACGATGTTGCCGATGTTCTTGTCGAGCGCCTGCTCGGGTGTCGGGCCGAGCCCGCCCTGGTAGAGGTCGCCGATGAAGGCCAGGGAGTCCTCGAAGCCCTGGGAGCCGGTCACCCACTTCTTCGCGTCGGCGTCGTAGAGGGTGTCACCCGTGCCGTAGAGCAGCATCTCGAAGCCCTGCATCGCCGCGGCCTCGCCCTGGGCCTTGCCCGAGTAGACGTTCAGCGGGACGACATCGGGGAGCTTCGCCTTGATCGTGGCGGCCGCGTCGAGCACGTCCTCCCAGGTCGCGGGTTCCCACGGCACGGGCAGGCCCGCTTGCTCGAAGAGGTCCTTGTTGTACCAGAGGGCGCGGGTGTCGGTGCCCATGGGGATGCCATAGGTCTTGCCATCGGAGCTGAGGCCCGCGCTCTTCGCGTTGTCGTAGAACATGTCCCACTCGTCCCAGGCCTCGGTGTACTCGTCGAGCGGGGCGAGGTAGCCGGCATCGGCGTCGGACTCCACCATGAAGGTGTCCTCGTACATCACGTCAGGGGCGGTCGCGGCGGACTGGTTCATGAGCGCGAGCTTCGTGAAGTAGTCGTTCTGCTGTGCCTCGATCGGCACGAGTTCGACGGTCAGTCCCTCGTTCTCCGCTTCGAATGCGTCCTTGACCTGCTTCATGTGGGCGTCGAGCTGCGTGAAGGTGCCGAACTTCTGGTAGGCGACCTTGATGGTGTCGGATGCCTCGCCGCCGTCGGCCGAGCAGCCTGACAGGATGAGCAGGCCCGCCGCGGCGAGCGCCGTTGCCGCCGTGAATGTGTGCTTCATGGATTCTCCTTGTGGTGTGCGTGGGGATCAGTACAGGTCGCGCCATTGACTGGGTGTCCAGCTGAGCACCGCGTAGATCTGCACCATCGCGGCCTGTTCGAGCAGCTGGGTGTGCGTGCCGTCGAAGACGAAGAGCCCGGTCGACGCGTCGCGGTTCTCCGACCAGACCCGGTCGGCATAGTCCTGCATGGCGTCCCGATAGGTCGAACCACCCGTCACGGACTCGAGCAGCAGCAGGTTCTTGAAGAAGATCGAGTTGAAGAACGCCGGCTGGTCGGCCAGTCGCCCTTCCTCGATGTAGTAGCGGTGAGCGGCCTCCGCGATCCGCGAGGCCTCGTCGAGGTACCGCTGCTCGCCGGTCACCTCGTAGAGCAGCACGTTCACGCCGACGGGCACACCCTGGTTGTACGACCAGATCGTGCGCTCGATGTTTCCCTCCAGGTCGAGGTGGTCCCAGTAGAGACCGTCGGGCCGCTGGAGGTGGTCGTTGGTCCACGAGTACATCCGCAGCGCCCAGTCGAGGTAGCTCTGCTCACCCGTGATCTGGTAGAGGCGCAGGCCGAGTTGGGCTCCGGGCATGTTGGAGACGGTGTTCCGGTCACTGCTCCAGGGGGCTTGCGTCCAGAAGACCCCGCCCGGGTTCGGGTGGGTCTCGTCGGTGTCCCAGCCCGAGACGACGAGGTCGAAGATCTGCACGGCGCGTTCGAGCGCCACCTCGTCGCCGTCGGTCAGGTACCGCTGCACGTCGAGGAGCCCGACCCACTGGTTGTCGTCGTAGAAGTAGTCGCCTCCGTCGCCGTACTCGCCGACCGGGTATGAGGCGTATCCGGGGAGCCCGGTCGTGCCGCCGTCGGCATCCCAGTAGTGCTCCTGTCCGGCTGCCGCCGTGGCGAGCGCCGCGTCGTAGCGACGACCGCTGATGCCGGGTTGGTTGGCGAGGTCGGCGATGGCGATGTGGGCCTGTGAGAAGGGCCACTCGAACGCGTACGGCCGGTCGTGTGACTCGGCGGGGAACTGCTCACGGTAGAGCCCGCTTCCGTCGTCGACGGCGAAGTGTTGCTGCATCGCCGTGTACGCCGAGTCGGCACGCTGGGCGTTGTCGTGGCGGTTGACCGCAGGACGGGAGTCATCGGCAACCGGCTGCTCGGCCGTTGCCGCCGCTGCTGGAGCGAATACCGAGAGGACGAGTGCCGAGGCCGCTGCGACACAGGCCGCTGAGGCGAGATTGCGCTTCATGGATCTCCTTTGATTCCAATGGCCGCTGGCAGTGGCAGCGCTGCCGAGGGCCTGACGCCTATAACTAAAACGCATGGACTAATTATTGTCAACCGTCATTCTTCCGCGTTCCGAGCGCCTGTAGGAGCTCGGACGGGTGGTCGCGCGCAGCGCCTCAGCTCGAGATCAACAGTGCCGACGGGCGCGGCGAGAGCGCATCGTCGAGCACCAGGCACGCGGCGCCGACGGCGGCGACGTCATCGCCGATGCTCGAGACGGTGACGGCGATGGGATGCGTCGTCACGAGCGCGGGCGACGAGTCGACCAGCTCGGACACCCGACGCAACACGAGGTTCGACACGCGATTCCAGTACGGCCCACCGAACACCGCCGTGTCGACGTCGAGCAGGTTGGCGACCGTCACCACCGCAACGGAGATCCGGTTCGCCATCGCCTCGAGCACAGCGGATGCGTCGGTGTCGCCGCCCTCGGCGAGCGCGGCGATCTGCGCGAGGCCCGCATCCACCTCGGTGCCACCCAGGCGACCGGCGGGCGCCGTGATCAGGCCCGACGCGATCGCCGATGCCACCAGCGCACGCGGCATGATCGAGTCGCCGAGGCATCCGCGTCGACCGCAGCCGCAGACCGGCCCGTCGGGATCGACGATGATGTGGCCGGCATCACCCGCGTTGTTGGTCGCGCCCCGCACCGCCTCGTGCGCGATGGCGAGACCGACACCGACTCCCGTGCCGTAGTAGAAGAACATGAAGTCGTCGCGCTCGTGTCCGGAGCTCATCCAGAGCTCGGCGACGGTGGCCGCGGTGACGTCCTTCTCGAGCAGCACCGTCAGCCCCGTCGATTCGGCGAGGGCGTCGCGGAGTGCGACGCCGTGCCAGCCCTCCAGGAGCGGCGGGTCGAGCACCACGCCCTGCTCGAGGTCGAGCGGCCCCGGAGCCGCGATGCCCACCCCGAGCACCCGGGAACGATCCACTCCGGCGTCGGCGATGATGGCGTCGATGGAATCGCGCATCCCGGCGATGACCCGTTCGGGCGTGACGCCCGACGGCGTTCTCGTGGCCGTGTGCGCCACCACGCGGCCGTCGAGGTCGAGCACGACGTAGGTGATCACCGCGGGGTCGAGGTGGACCCCGATCGCGTAGCCGCCCGATGGGTCCAGCTGCAGGATGATCCGCGGCTTGCCCACGCCGAGTATCCGCTGCCCGGCCTCCCGGATGATGCCGTCGTCGAGCAGCCGGCGCGAGACGTTCGAGACGGTCTGCGCGCTCAGCCCGGTCTGCTCGGCGATCTCGACGCGACTCAATCCCTCGCGGTTGCGCCGGATCGTGTCGAGGATGACGATCTGGTTGAATCCGCCGAGCGCATGGACGTTCGTGCCTCGTCGCACGCGCGTCACCCCCTCGAGCCGTCTGTCACCAGTATGCCGTTCGAGCGACGGATGTCTCGTCGTGCGACACGGAGCGCACTCGGGGAACGCCGAGCGGGCGTGTCGGGCTATGTCGTACGGGGCGTCAGCGCGAGCTCAGGGCGGTCCACGCCTCGAGCGCCGCCGCCATCTCGGCCTGCTTCTTGCTCGAACCCTCACCGGATGCCTCGGCGAGCCCGCCGACGGTGACCGTCGCGACGAAGTGCTTGTTGTGGTCGGGGCCGCTCTCGACCACCGTGTAGACCGGTGCGGGGGCGCCGCGCCGTGCGGCGATCTCCTGGAGGCTCGTCTTCGGGTCCATCGCCGCACCGAATCGCGCGGGGTCGAGCAGGAGCGGCGCGACGAGCCGCAGCACGAGCGCCGTGGCTGCATCGCCCCCGGCGTCGAGGTAGACCGCGCCGATGATCGCCTCAACGGTGTCGGCGAGGATCGACGGCTTGTCGGCGCCGCCCGTCATGGTCTCGCCACGACCGAGCCGGATGAACGGGCCGAGACCGATCGACCGGCCGACCTCGGCCAGTGCGGCACTCGAGACGAGGCTCGCTCGACGCTTGGCGAGTTCGCCCTCTTCGAGGTCGGGGTGGTCGCGGAAGAGCTTGACAGTGACGGCTTGCCCGAGAATCGAATCGCCGAGGAACTCGAGGCGCTCGTTGGTGGGGATGCCACCGTTCTCGTACGCGAACGACCGGTGCGTGAGCGCGAGCAGCAGCAACTCGGGGTCTACGGCGATGTGCAGTCGCTGCTGCAACTCGTCGAGCGTGTACTCCCCGTGCCCTGTGTGCTCCGTTCGCGTCACGACCGGTCGAAGGCTTGGTTCTGGCCGACTAGACGTCGGCGACCTTGCGGCCCTTGTACTCGAGGAAGAGCGGGGTGCCCGCGGAGTCCTCGACGACCTTCGCACGGTGCGGAAGGCTGTAGGTGACCTTGCCGTTCTCGACGGTCTTGACGAGGGTGGGGACCTCGGCCTTCCACTGCGAACGGCGCGCGTGCGTGTTCGAGCGTGACTTCTTCCGCTTCGGAACAGCCATGTCTATCTCTCTTCTCTCTGCTGGTCGGTATCGGATGCGTCATCCGAACCGTTGTCTCGGGAAGCCGCGAACCCAGCGAGCGTCGACCATCGCGGGTCGACGTGCTCAGGGGTGACGAGTTCCGGATGATCGGCTAGCCGGAGCCCGGTCTCAGGGTCGAGACCCGGGCAGTCCGGCCGGCACACCGGCTGGAACGGCAGTGCCAGCACTACCGCATCTCGGATGAGTGATTCAAGATCCACGTGGTCGTCTTGAACCTCATACTCGAAAGCTTCTCCAGAATGATACGCGAAAAGCTCCTGGAACTCGACTTCGACGGGAAGGGCGATGTCGATGAGACACCGACCGCACTCTCCTTCGGCGATCGCGTCGACCTCGGCGGTCGCGAGAATGCCCTCGTGCACCGACTCGAGCCGCACATCGACGTCGAGCTCGGAGCCCGCGCGCACGGCGACGAGGCCCTCGCCCATCGGGTCGACGACGGCGACGGCGAGTCGCTGCTCGCGCATCTCACCCGGTCGGTTGAGGATGTCGCGCACGTTCAGTCGGAACGGTGAATGCTGAATGGCCACGATGGACGATTCTACGCGCCGGCGGGCGGGCGTTCGCCGAACGCCCTCCGTACCCGCGCGAAGAGCGATCGTGGCGCGAGCGCCGCCCGCAGGCGCTCTGCGGGCCCGGCATCGACTGCGAGCGCGGCCAGGGCGACCGAGAGCTCGTCGAGGAGCTCCTGCCCGGGTGTGCCGGCTCCGAGCTGCACCGGCCCGTAGCGCTCGCGCTCGACGGCATCGCGCAAGGCGATGAGGGCGGTTCGCGCCTCAGCTGCGGTGAACGCCTCACGCTCGCCGAGTCGAGCGGCCACGGCACGCGGCGTCTCGACCTCGGCGACGCCCGCCCCGAGATCGGCCGCGGTGGCGGTGAGCTCGTCCCACGCGGTATCCGCCGCCCAGTCCCCCGCTCGAATGCGTCGCCGTCGCGTCAGCCGCTGGCCGGCCCGGATCGCCGCAGGGATGAGCAGCAGCGCGATCACGACGAGCGTGAGCGACCCGCCGCGGATCCACCACGCGTTCGTGGCGAACGGATCGCTCGTGCCGCCCGCGAGTCCGCGATCGGCGTCGACGTCGGGACGATCCGACGCTCCGGGCGTGGCGGGGGCCGCGCTCTGCGTCGGCGTGTTCGTGCCCTCACCGGCGCCGGGCCGCGAGTACCCGGGCACGGTGCCCCGGCCGGGAGTCGGCTCGAACGGCACCCAGCCGACGCCCTCGAAGTAGAGCTCGGGCCACGAGTGGAGGTCATGCGTGTCGACCTCGACGCGTTGCACCCCGTTGACCCGATCGTCGGAAGGGGAGCCTTGCGTGTAGCCGATCGAGATGCGCGCCGGGATGCCGGACTCTCGCGCCAGGACCGCCATCGTGGCGGCGAACTGCACGCAGTACCCTGCGCGCACCTCGAGGAACTTCGCGATCACGTCGAATCCGCCGCCGTCGTAGCCCTCGGCGACCGGTGCCTCCGTGGAGTAGTCGAATTCGTTCGAGCGGAGGTGGGCCTGGATCGCCACGGCAGCGTCGTAGGGCGAGCCTGCGCCGGCGGTGACGGATGCCGCGGTCTCGCCGATGATCGCCGGGAGCTCGTCGGGCAGCTCGAGGAACGGTGCCAGCTCGTCGGGGAGTTCTCGCGATGCCGCTCGCAACTGCGCCGGCGTCGGGTCGATCTCGAGCCGGTTCACGCGGTATCGCTGGCCGGCGGTGTTCGTGTCGACGCTTCGAACCGTGAGCGAACCGTCATCCCAGAACCACGAACCGTCGAGTCCCTCGATGCTCGTCGCCGGATACGGCACCGGCAGCCACGTCGTGCGCACCTCGTCGACGACGACGTCGATGGGATGCTCCGACGTCTCGACAGCGCTCGAGAGGCCTTCGGGGCGCGGCATCGCGTCGACGGTGTTGTCGCCGTCGACTGCCTGCTCGGTCACGCCCCATACCTCGCCCTCGAAGCGGTCGAGCGTGAGCAGCGTGAAGTAGGGGCGGTCGCCGTCGCGTGCGAGGTAGTGGAAGGCCGGCCTCGGGGCGGGCCGGCGGAGGTCGCGACCGAGGTCGATGAACGGGCTCACGCCTCGGGCGAAGAGGGTGCCCTGCCCGGGTGTGCCGAGCAGGAGGCTCGTCGAGATACTCGGCGTCGACGCCGCGAGCAGCGAAGCCGTGAGGATGCCGACGGCGGCGAGCCCGAGCGTCGCGCCGAGGGTCGAGGCGATCGGCACGCGCTTCGGCGGAACGACCGTGGCGGCGTCGTCGTCGAGATCGCCCGCCGCGAGCCGTGCCCGCCGGCGCACTCGCACGTCGATGCGCAGGAGCAGGAGATACGCGGCGGCGGCGAGCACGAGCGTGGGCACCTCGGCGCCGGCCTCGATGATGAACCCGGGGATGAGGATCGGCACGAGAGCCGGTGCTGCCGCGAGGGCGGGCATCCGCACGGTCTGCACGAGGATGTCGACGAGGACCGCGAGGACGCCCACGCCGAAGGCGAGCGCGAACGTGAGCGCCGGCACGGGGATCGCGGGCACCGATTGCTGCTCGATCGTGCGCTGTGCGCCAGAGAGCAGCTGGGCGAACGTCTCGAACGTGCCCTGCGTCGGGATGATGAGCGCGATGCTCGACCCGGCGCTGAACACCAGGGTGAGCAACAGCAGCAGCACCACGAGCTCGAGCACCGGCACGAGAGCGGCCGTCGTGCGCATGGCACGCAGCCCCACGCCCGAGAAGAGCACGCCAGCGGCGATGAACGCACACAGCCACCACCAGCCGCTGCCCGCGATGAGCGGGCCGAGCGACATCGTGGCGACCACGAGGAAGAGGAAAGACGCCGTCGTCAGAGCGAGGCGCTGTGCGCGCGTGAGGGGCACCGGGTCAAGGTTCATCGGGCGTCACCGCCTCGGGGCGCGGCACGACGGCGCGCGATCGTGCGGCTCGCGCCGGAGCCTGATGTCGCGCGGGGAGCGCCGTGCCTGCCCAGGCGCCGGCGATCTCGGCCGGCCGGCGCACGCGCACGACACGCCAGTCGGCCTCCTCGAGGGCGTCGACGACACCCTGCGCGACGCTCTCGAGCACGAAGGCGATCGCCGGTTCGAATCGGGACCGCATGGCGATGAGCGAGCGAGCGTCCTGCTCGTCGGGATCGACGAGCACGACGACGCCGGGCATCCGCGCCTCTCGTGCTCGCGGGCGGGCCTCGGCGTCGGACGCGACCTCCACGGCGGCAGCCGATCCGAGCCGCGCCGGCCCCTCGAGCCGGGCGAGATCCTCGAGCAGTGCCCGGTCGCCGCCCGGCATGCGATAGCCGCCGGGCGATGCCGATGAGAGGACACCGCGCTCGGGGTCGGCGAGATGGTCGCAGCGCACTCGGTAGCCGCGCTCGAGCAGGTGCACCCCCACGGACGCGGCGATCTCGATGCCGAGCTCGTAGCCGGCATGCCCGCCGTCGTCGCGCTCACGCCGGAGCGAGGACGCCTTCGGCCGCCCGGCGAGCGTCGTGTCGAGGATGAGCCTCGCCTCGGGGTCGCCGCGCTGCTCCTCTTCACGCACCATGAGCTCGCCGCGGCGGGCGGTCGCCGCCCAGTTCACCCGCCGCAGCGGGTCGCCGTAGCGGTACTCCCGCGCGATGAGCTCGTCGGAGTTCGGGTGGGTGCGTCGCTGCAGGCCGTGCAGCACTCCGTCGACGCTCGCGGCGGTGCCGAGCGCGGCGTCGAGCGGCGTCACCCGGGGCGTCACCACGACCTCGTGCCCCGTGCCCACCTCACGGTCGATGCGCGCGAGTCCGAACGGATCGGCGATGCCGATGACGAGCGGACCGATCGAGAAGACCCCGCGCCGCGGCATCCTGAGCCGGTACTCGAGCCGCAACGTGTCATCGCCCGATGGAAGCACGCCCTCGTACGGGCCGACGGCCGGCAGGATCGCCTCGGCCGGGCCCTTGAGCCCGTCGGGCACGCGGTCGCGCCAGTGGGCGCCGTCGAACGTCCGCCGTGAGCGGTTCTTGACGATGAGCGCGACGCGAGTGGCGCCCCCCGCGCCCACGACGGGCGGAGCGAACATCCGCGTCACCGCGAGCCGCGGGGTGTGCAGCGCGACGAAGGCAACGGCGACGAGCGGCATCGCGATGCCGACGAACGCGAGCAGCAGGATGTCACGCAAGTCGAACCAGAGCGAGACGGCGAGCAGCAGCACTCCCACGACGACGAGCGTCGTGCCGCGCCGGCTGAGTCGAGGCCAGGCCTTGACGCGCGCGGAGCGGGAGCGGGACATGTCAGTTCCTTCGTGCGCTGCCGACCGGAACCGGCGTCTCCCCTACGATGCGACGCACGATTGCGTCGATGAGCGGCCCGCTGTCGCGGTCGTGGGAGCCGACGGCGCGGCTCGTCGGTACGAGGCGGTGTGCGAGCACCGGCACCGCGAGCGCGTCGACATCGTCGGGAAGCACGAAGTCGCGACCGTGCATGGCCGCGTGCGCCTTCGCCGCGCGCACGAGCTGGAGCGTGGCACGCGGGCTCGCGCCGAGCCGCAGCTGGCGGTCGGCGCGAGTGGCGCGGGCGAGCTCGACCGCGTACTCCTTGACGGGCTGCGACGTGAAGACGCGTTGCACCGCCTCGATCATGCCGCGGAGCTCGGCGATCGTGACGACGGATTCGAGTTTCTCGAGGGGACTTCCGGTCTCGCGCATGGCGAGCATCGCAAGCTCGTCGGCCGAGGCCGGGTAGCCCATCGAGATGCGGGCCATGAAGCGGTCGCGCTGGGCCTCGGGAAGCGGGTACGTGCCCTCCATCTCGACCGGGTTCTGGGTGGCGATGACCGTGAACGGCTGCTCGAGCCGGTAGGTGGTGCCGTCGGCCGTGACCTGGCGCTCCTCCATGCACTCGAGCAGGGCGGATTGCGTCTTCGGGCTCGCGCGATTGATCTCGTCGCCGATGACGATGTTGGCGAACACGGGCCCCTGCTTGTACTCGAATCGCCGGTTCGCCTGGTCGAAGACCGAGACCCCGGTGACGTCGCTCGGCAGCAGGTCGGGCGTGAACTGGATGCGGCTGACGGTGCAGTCGACGGAACGCGCGAGCGCCTTCGCGAGCATGGTCTTGCCCACGCCCGGCACGTCTTCGATGAGGAGGTGGCCCTCGGCGAGCAGCACGGTCAGCGACGCCGTGACGGCCTCACGCTTGCCGGCGATGACCGCCTCGACGTTCTGCACGATGCCGGCCGCGCGGGCGCCGACCTCGTCGATGCCCATGTCGGGCGTGGTGCCGCCGCCTGACTCCCCCAGTGTCACGGTCGCCTCGCTCACAACGTCATCGCCGCCTGCAGGTAGTCGGCGACCGCCGGTGGCACGAACGGAGTGACATCGCCGCCGAGCGCGGCGACCTGCCGCACGAGCGAGCTGGAGACGTGTGCGTTGCCGGGATCGGGCAGGAGGAACACGGTCTCGACCCCGGCGAGATGACGGTTGACGATCGCCATGGGCGTCTCGTAGGCGACGTCGACCTGCGAGCGGACGCCCTTCACGAGCACGGTCGCCCCGACGTCGGTGCAGTAGTCGACGAGGAGTCCCATGCTCCACGACGCGACGACGATGCGCCCTTCGATGCCCGCGTCGGCCACGGCGCGCTCGATGAGCGCGACGCGCTGGGCGATCGGCAGCAGGGCGGTCTTGTCGGGATTGTGCACGACGACGACGTGCAACTCGTCGTAGAGCCCGGCGGCCCGTGCGATGACATCGAGATGGCCGAGCGTGACGGGGTCGAATGAACCAGGAACGACGGCGATCCGCTGCATAGCGTCAAGCGTACTGCCCGCGCGGCGCGCCGGAAGGGCCGTGCGCGAGTCTCAGCCCTTGCTCAGGTAGCCGCTCGACTCGTCGTCGAGACGACGGCGCACCGCCGCCGCGAGCGCGGGATGCGCGGAGAGCCCCGGGTCGGCGGCGAGCACCTCCTCGGCGAGGTCGCGTGCGTCGGCGATGAGGTCGCCGTCGCGCGCCACCCGCAAGAGCTTGAGCGAGGAGCGTCCGCCCGACTGGGTCGCCCCGAGCACGTCTCCCTCCTGCCGCAACTCGAGGTCGACGCGAGCGAGTTCGAATCCGTCGAGCGTGGCGGCGACCGCCTCGACCCGCTGCCGGGCGAGCGAGCCGGCCTCGGCCGACGTCACGAGCAGGCACAGCCCCGGCACGCTCCCGCGCCCGACCCGGCCGCGCAACTGGTGCAGCTGCGATACGCCGAAGCGGTCGGCGTCGACGACGACCATCGCGCTCGCGTTCGGCACGTCGACGCCGACCTCGATGACGGTCGTCGCGACGAGCACGTCGAGCTCGCCCGCCGCGAAGGCCCGCATCGTGCGGTCCTTCTCGTCGGCGCTCATGCGGCCGTGCAACGGGGCCACGCGGGCGTCGGCGAATCGCGGATGCCCCGTGAGCTCGGCGAGCACCGAGGCGACGGATGCCGCAGGCCCCGAGACATCCGCGGCCTCGCCCTCCTCTGCCCCATCGTCTTCGGCGACGCGCGCCTCGATCGCGGGGCACACGACGAATCCCTGACGCCCCGCGGCGAGCTCTTCGGCGAGCCGCTCCCAGACCCGTGCCCGCCACCCCGGCCGGTCGGCGAGCGGCACGACGTGCGACTCGATGCCGGCGCGCCCGGCGGGCAGCTCGCGGATCGTCGAGACGTCGAGATCGCCGAACACGGTCATGGCGACCGTGCGCGGGATCGGGGTGGCCGTGAGCACGAGCACGTGCGGCGGACGCTGCCCCTTCAGGCGCAGTGCCTCGCGCTGCTCCACGCCGAACCGATGCTGCTCGTCGACGACGACGAGGCCGAGGTCGGCGAACGAGACGGCGTCGCCGATGAGGGCATGCGTGCCGATGACGATGCGCGACTGGCCGGCCGCGGCGCGCAGGAGCGCCTTCTTGCGATCGGCGACGGGCAGTTGTCCGGTGATGAGCGTCGGCATCAGCTCGGCCGACAGGTCTGGGCCCAACATCCGTGCGATCGAACGCAGGTGCTGGCCTGCGAGCACCTCGGTGGGTGCCAGGAGGGCCGATTGCCCGCCCGAGTCGGCGACGGCGAGCATTGCGCGCAAGGCGACGACGGTCTTGCCCGAGCCGACCTCGCCCTGCACGAGGCGGTTCATGGGCACCGGTTGCTCGAGATCGTCGGTGATCTCGGCACCGACCGCCTGCTGGTCTCCCGTCAGCGAGAACGGCAGGCTCGCGTCGAACCGCTCGAGCGAGCCGCCGGCCGACGGATGCCGCGCGGTCGTGGTGTGCCTGCGAAGCTCGGCGCGCCGCTCGAGGAGCGCCGTCTGCAGCACGAACGCCTCGGTGAATCGCAGCGTGCGGCGCGCCGCTTTCCAGTCGGACTCCCGCTCAGGCCGGTGGATCTGCTCGAGCGCACTGCGATGGGCGAGCAGGGAGCGACGCTCGCGCCCGTCGCCGGGCAGCGGATCATCGACGGGGCCGAGCCCGTCGAGGAGCAACGCGATCGACTTGGCGAGCTGCCAGCTCGCGAGCGTGCCTGTGGCCGGGTAGATCGGAATGGGCGCCTCGGCCCAGCGCTTCGCCGCGGCATCGCCGGCGGTGAGGGGCTCGGACTCGTCGAAGAGCTCGTAGTCGGGATGCGCGAGCTGGCGATTGCCCTTGTAGTCGCCGACCTTGCCGGCGAAGATGCCGCGGCGTCCGGGCCGCAAGTCGTTCTCCCGCCACTTCTGGTTGAAGAACGTGAGCGTGAGGATGCCGGTGCCGTCGGAGATCTTGGCCTCGAGGATCGATCCGCGGCGCTGGCGCATCTCGCGCACCCGCACCTCGAGCACCTCGGCGACGATCGTGACGTTCTCGTCGAGCGGGAGGCTGGCGAGCGCCGTGAGCTCGCCGCGGAGGGCGTAGCGCCTGGGGTAGTGCGCGAGCAGGTCTCCTACGGTCGCGTAGCCGAAAGCACGCTCGATCGCCTGCGCGGTGCGGCCGCCGAGCGCGCCCGAGAGCTTCGAGTCGAGCGTGTAGGAGCCGGGGGCAGGCGTCGCAGCGGCATCCGTGGTCGTACCGGTGCCGCTGCCGGTGCCAGTGCCCGTGCCACGCGCGCCGGTCGCACCTGCTTTCTCGGCCGTCATTCCTCGATCGTAGGCTCCGCCCCCGTCAGTTCGGCCAGCTCGGCCTGCACGTATGGGTCGTCAGGGCGTGCGCGCGCGAGTTCGCGCTGGATGTCGAGGGCCTCCTCGGCGCGATCGAGGGTTCGCAGGCACCTCGCAACCGACCAGCGCGCCACATGCTGCTGCTCGGCGGTGCCGTAGGCGTCGGCTGCCTCGACGGCCTGCTCGAAGTGACGCAGGGCGGCCTCGGCGCGACCCTCGTCGTGCAGGGTCCAGCCGAGGTTGTTGTGCAGTGCGACGCCCCAGCGGAGGGTGCGGGGATCGCGAGTGCCCTCGAGCACGTCGAATCCCTCGGCCGCCCACTCCTCCTCGTGCCCGGCGTCGTTGAGCGCGAGCATGTGCAGCGCGTCGAGCACGAGGAACGTCGAGCCGGCGAGGGCGGCCTGGCGCACGCCGCGCGTGAGCTCGGGCACGGCGTCGGCCGGGTTGCCCGAGGTCGCTGCGAGCCGGCCCCGCTCGATCGCCACGCGAGCCCTGAGCTCCGCGACATTCGTCTCGGGCTCGCCGGGAGAGCCGTCGAGGACGACGGAGTCGAGCACGGCGAGCGCCTCGGCCGTCTTGCCCTGGATGCCCAGCGCACGCGCGAGCTGAGTGGCCATCACGCTGCGGACATGAGCGGGGTGGTCGTCGTCGTCGGACGCCTCACGGAACCGCTCCTCGCTCGCGGCCGGGTCGCTGAAGTCCCACATGCGGTCGAGCATGAGTTGTTCTGCGGCCCGGTGCCGGGACGGTTCGGCGGGCACTTGGTCGGTCGAGTCATCCACCCCTCCATCATGGCAGCGCCGGACGGTCGACGTTATGCTGCCGGAAGCATGACCCGCATCATCGCCGGATTCGCCGGCTCACTCACCCTCGCCGTGCCCAGATCGGGCACGCGTCCGACGAGCGACCGGGTGCGTGAGGCGATCTTCTCCGCGCTCGAGGCGCGAGATGTGCTCGAGGGCGCATGCGTGTTCGACCTGTACGCGGGCTCGGGTGCGCTCGGGCTCGAGGCCGCGAGCCGCGGAGCGGTCGACGTCGTGCTCGTCGAGCGCGCGAAACCCGCCGCCGACGTGTGCCGGCGCAACGCCGATGCCGTGCTCAGGGCCGCGCGCGGTCGCCGGCTGCGCATCCGGGTCGTGCCGCGTCCGGTGGCCGCCTACCTCGAGAGCGCCGCGGCCGGTGTCGACGTCGTCTTCATCGACCCGCCCTACGACCTCGCCGACGGGGCGCTCTCGCGCGATCTCGAGCTGCTCGTGCCGCTGCTCACCCCCGATGCGATCGTCATGGTCGAGCGCAGCTCACGCTCCCCCGAGCCGGCCTGGCCCGACGGCATCACGCTCGACCGGCGCCGCGACTACGGCGAGACGACCCTCTGGTGGGCGAGCCGCACCGACGAGGCCGACGACGCTGATGGCGGGAAGTCCGCGGACTGACCGCCTCAGCCCGCTCGGCCGTCCCAGCCCGAGTACGGATCCCATCCGTCGGCACCGACGGCGCGGCCATCGACCCGCAGCTCCCCCGGCGCCTCGATGACGCGACCGATCACCTCGAAGGGCGCCGGCACGTCGGCTCCCCGAGGGAAGGTGGCGAGCAGCCCGTGGTCTTCGGCCCCCGCGAGCGCGAGTCGCGGATCTGGGCCGAGCGCCGTGGCGTCGAAATCGAGGCCGACGCCGCTCGCCTCGGCGATCCGCCGGGCGTCGCGGGCAAGGCCGTCGGAGACGTCGAGCATCGACGTCGCCCCCGCGAGGGCCGCGATGACGCCCGCGGAGACCGGGGGCTCGGGGGCGAGCTGCGCCCGCACGAGCTCCGGATGCCGCTCCCGCACGCCGCGCGTCGCGAGCCGGTCGGGCTCTCCTGAGGCATCCGTCGCCTCGGCGAAGAGGAGCGCGAGTCCGCGCGCCGCTGCGCCGCGAGCGCCAGCGTGCGCGACGACGTCGCCCACCCGTGCGCCCGACCGCAGCACGGGGGCACGACCGTCGAGGTCGCCGAACGCCGTGACCGCGATCGTGAGCACCGGCGACGCCGAGAGGTCGCCGCCGACAACACCCGCCCCGGGCGCCATGGCCGCGAGGCCTTCCCTGAGCCCATCGGCGATGCCCTCGAGCACCGACACCCCGGTCGTGGGCGGTGCAGCGATCGCGACGACGAGCGCCGTCGGGCGAGCACCCATCGCCGCGACATCCGTGAGATTGGTCGCGGCGGCCTTCCAGCCGAGCTCGAACGGCGTCGACCAGGCCAACCGGAAGTCGGGGCCGTGCACCATGAGGTCGGTTGTGACGACGAATCGGCCATCGGCCGCCGCGACCACGGCGGCGTCGTCGCCGGCTCCGAGGATCGCCGCGTCGCCCGGGCGCAATCGTGGGAGGATGCGCGCGAGCACCGCCGACTCGCCGAGCTCTCCGACCGTCGGGCCGGTGCGTGGGGCGTCCGTCGGGGCAGGATTCTCCATGCCCTCACGGTAGCCTGAACAGGATGCCTCACCCACTCGTGCCCGCGCCTCGCCGCGCCCGCATCCGCGTGCCGGCCGCGGGCATCGCAGCCCTCGCGGGAGCGCTCATCCTCGCCGGGTGCACCCAGGCGGTGCCCTTCGAGGCGGCGCCCGACGCGAGCGATCCCGATTGCGCGGCGGTCGTCGTTCGACTGCCCGACGTCGTCGCCGATCTGCCGGAACGCGAGACCGACGCCCAGGGCACGGGAGCCTGGGGAACACCGGCCTCCGTGCTGCTGAGGTGCGGCGTGCCGTCGCCCGGCCCCACGACCCTGCGCTGCGTGAACGTCGACGGCGTCGATTGGATCATCGACGAGTCCGACGCTCCCCGCTTCCTCTTCACGACCTACGGGCGCACGCCCGCCGTGGAGGTGCTCGTCGACAACGACGTCGTCTCGGGCACGACGGCGATCTCCGACCTCTCGTCGGCGGTCTCGGTCATCCCGGCCGAGCGTGCGTGCACCTCGGCCGACGATGCCGGCTAACGGATGCCGCGAGTGCGGCCGACCTCGATGAGCTCGGTGATGAGCTCGGGGTAGTCGAGCCCCGAATTGAGCCAGCATGTCGGGAACATCGAGATCGGGGTGAAGCCCGGCATCGTGTTGATCTCGTTGACGACGAACCCCTCACCCGTGAGGAACACGTCGACGCGCGCGAGGCCCTCCGCCCCGATGGCCTCGAACGCCCGACGTGCGATGCGCTGCAGTTCGAAGAGCTCGCCGTCGCCGAGGTCGGCGGGGCAGATGAGCTCGACGCCGGGTGCGTCGAGGTACTTCGCCTCGAAGTCGTAGAACTCGCGCCCGGAGACGACCACCTCGCCGGCGACGCTCACGCGTGCGCCCTCGCCGTCGCGACCCTCGAGCACACCGCACTCGATCTCGCGTCCGACGACGGCCGCCTCGATGAGCACCGTGCGGTCCTCGGCGAACGCCACGTCGAGGGCGGCCTCGAGCTCGGTCCACTCGCCGACCTTCGTGACCCCGACCGAGGAACCCGCGCGCGCCGGCTTGACGAAGACCGGCAGGCCCAACGCGTGGGTGCGGCGCGTCCAGAGCTCGGGATCGGCCTCGAGCGCCGCGCGCGTCACCGTCACCCAGGGCGCGACCGCGATGCCTGCGCCCTCGAGCACCGTCTTCGTGAAGTGCTTGTCCATGCCGATCGCCGACGCGAGCACTCCGTTGCCGACGTACGGAAGCCCGAGGAGCTCGATCATGCCCTGGATCGTGCCGTCTTCGCCGAACCGCCCGTGCAGGATCGGGAATACGAGGTCGATGTCGCCGAGCGACGACACCGCGCCATCGGCGACGACAGTGAGCTCACGGGACGCCGAGCTCTCGGGCCAGCGCACTCGGGTGCCGTTGTCGGCGACCTCGGGGAGGTGCTCCGGGTCGAGGCCGAAGCGCTCGGGGTCATCCGTCTCGAGCACGAACGCACCCTCGCGGGTGATGCCGACCGGGATCACCTCATAACGGTCACGGTCGATCGCCCGCAGCACTCCGCCCGCCGTGGCGCAACTGATCGAGTGTTCGCTTGAGCGCCCGCCGAAGAGCAGAATCACCCTGAGCTTGTCCATCCAATGTCCTTTCGCCCTGCGGCTCGTCGTCGGTCGTGAGGTGCGGCGCGATGTCCTTCGGATCGAGCGTGCCGGCGAGCACCTGTCGCACCTGCTCGACGATGGGCATCTCCACGCCCTTCGCCCGCGCGAGCTCGAGGACCGGCCCGACCGACGCGAGCCCCTCGGTGGTCTGCTGCATCTGCTTCACGACGTCGTTGAGGTGATACCCCTGGCCCAGGAGGCGCCCCGCGGTGTTGTTGCGCGAGAGTGGCGACTGGCTCGTCGCGATGAGGTCGCCGAGTCCGGCGAGCCCCGAGAGTGTTTCGGGGTGCGCCCCGTAGGCGACCGCGAAGTCGGTCATCTCGACGAGTCCGCGCGTGATGATCGACGCCTTCGTGTTCTCGCCGTAGCCGACCCCGTCGACGATGCCGATCGCCACCGCGATCAGATTCTTCAGCACCCCGCCGAACTCGGTGCCGATGACGTCGGTGTTCACGAACGAGCGGAAGTAGCGGTTGGTCGCGAGGGATGCCACGGCCTGGGCGGTCTCGAGGCTCGTCGAGGAGACGACCGCCGCCGTGGGCTGTTCCTTCGCGATCTCGAGCGCGAGGTTCGGCCCGGAGATCACCGCGATCTGGGAGGGATCGATCGTGAGCACCTCGGCGATGACCTCGCTCATGCGCAGGCCGGTGCCCTTCTCGACGCCCTTCATGAGCGACACGACGATCGCCTCGGCGTGCAGGTGCGGGCCGATGACCTTGAGATTCTCCCGGAGCGATTGGCTCGGCACCGACACGAACACCTGCTCGGCGCCCGCGAGGGCGAGATCGAGCCGGGAGGTCGACCTGAGCCCGAGCGGAAGGTTCACCCCCGGGAGGTAGTCGCTGTTGCGTTTGGCCTCCTGGATCTCGCGTGCGAGCTCCGGCCGTCGGGCCCAGAGCACGACATCGGCGCCGCCGTCGGCGAGGATCTTCGCGAAGGTCGTGCCCCAGCTTCCGGCGCCGAGCACGGCGACGCGTTTGCCCGGGCCGCGACGGGCGTTGGTTCTACCCTTCAAAGCGACCGGTCTCCTTCTGCGAGTGTGCGCTCGGGTTCCAGCGTTCGGCTGGAGCGGGTTCGCCGCGCAACTCGGCGAGGAGGCCGGCGATCGCTTCCATGAGCTCGCTCGTGGCCTTGATGAGCGTCGCCTGGTCGAGCGGCTTGCCGCGATACGCACTGAGGTCGAGCGGCTCGCCGATCGCGACGGCGATGGTCTTGCGGGGGAAGAGGCTGAGCTTCTTGCCATAACGCGGCATGAGCGCCTGCGTGCCCCAGTGCGCGGCGGGGATGATCGGGATGTCGCGTTCGAGCGCGATGCGCACGGCACCGGTCTTGCCGCGCATCGGCCAGAGCCCGGGATCACGTGTGAGCGAGCCCTCGGGGTAGACGACGACCATGCGGCCCTTCTCGACGAGCTCCTCGGCTGCACGGAGCGCGGCATGGCTCTTGCTGCCGGCGCGATCGACGGGGATCTGGCCCGACTTCCGCAGCAGCCAGCCGGCCACCGGCACCTTGAAGAGGGAGGCCTTCGCGAGGAATCGCGGCGCTCGCCCGAGCTTCCAGCTCACCATGCCCATGACCACCGGGTCGATCTCGCTGTAGTGATTGGGCGCCAGTACGAACGCACCCGACTGCGGCATCCGCTCGGGGTGGTGGAACCGGAAGCGGATGGCGAGGTTCATCACCGGCAGGACCAACCCGGCGAGCACCCAGAAGACGGAGGGGCGGCGGGTCTCCGAACGTGGCTTCGCAGGAGCGTCGGGAGACGAGTCGTCGTGTGGCACTCCCCCATTATCCTTCGAGTTCGAAATCCGCCCCGAGCAACTCGAGCTTCGTGATGAAGTCCTCGTAGCCGCGCGCGATGATGCCGACGTTCGACACGGTCGATCGACCCTCGGCCGTGAGCGCTGCGATGAGGTGGCTGAATCCGCCGCGGAGGTCGGGCACCTCGATGTCGGCGCCGACGAGCGCCGTGGGGCCCGAGATGACCGCGGAGTGCTTGAAGTTGCGCTGGCCGAAGCGGCACGGACGACCGCCGAGGCACTCCTTGTGCACCTCGATCGACGCGCCCATCTCAACGAGCGCGTCGACGAAGCCGAATCGCTGCTCGTAGACGGTCTCGTGCACGATCGAGACACCCTTCGCCTTCGTGAGGGCGATCACGAGCGGCTGCTGCCAGTCGGTCATGAAGCCCGGGTGCACGTCGGTCTCGATGATGACGGGCTTCAGCTCACCGCCGGGGTGGAAGAAGCGAATGCCGTCTTCCTGGATCTCGAAGTCGCCGCCGACCTTGCGGAACACGTTCAGGAACGTGAGCATCTCGGCCTGGCGCGCGCCGCCCACGAAGATGTCGCCCTCGGTCGCGAGCGCGGCAGCCGCCCAGCTGGCCGCCTCGTTCCGGTCGAAGAGCGCACGATGCGTGTAGCCGTCGAGCTTGTCGACGCCCTCGATGCGGATGACGCGATCGGTGTCGACCGTGATGATCGCACCCATCTTCTGGAGGATGTTGATGAGATCCATGATCTCGGGCTCGATCGCAGCGCCCGACAGCTCGGTGATGCCGTCGGCGAGCACCGCCGTGAGCAGCACCTGCTCGGTCGCGCCCACGCTCGGGTACGGCAGCGACACCTTGGCGCCGTGCAGCCCGTTGGGTGCCGACATCCGGATGCCGCTCGGGAGCTTCTCGACGATGGCGCCGAAGTTGCGCAGCACCTCGAGGTGGTAGTCGATGGGGCGGTCGCCGATGCGGCAACCGCCGAGGTCGGGGATGAACGCCTCACCGAGGCGGTGCAGGAGCGGCCCGCAGAAGAGGATCGGGATGCGGCTCGACCCCGCGTGCGCGTCGATGTCGGCCATGTGCGCCGTCTCGACCGCCGACGGGTCGAGGATGAGCTCACCCTCGTCGACGCCGTGCGTGACCGTGACGCCGTGCACCTCGAGGAGGCCCCGCACGATGCGCACGTCACTGATGTTCGGCACGTCTTTCAGCACGCTTGGGGTGTCGCCGAGGATGGCCGCGACCATCGCCTTCGTGACGAGGTTCTTGGCGCCCTTCAACTCGATGCGACCACGGAGCGGTTTGCCGCCGTTGATCGTGATCTTGTCGACGTTCAACCCGACTGCCGTTCCGTGGTTCTTTGCGTCCTGCCCGAGCGTGTTCACAGACTCCCTGATTCCGCCGGCTCCCGGATGGGGAGCGTTTTCGGCCGCCAGGCCTCCCGATGTGATTCGAACTCGGCGATGGCGTTCTCATCACGCAGGGTGAGACCGATGTCGTCGAGCCCCTCGAGAAGCCTCCACCGAGTGTAGTCGTCGATGTCGAACGGCACGGTGAGCGCACCCGCGCCCACCGTACGCTCAACCAGATCGACGGTCACGGCTATTCCCGGCTCCGCCTCGATCGCCTCCCAGAGGCGCTCGATGTCTTCGTACGCGACCTGCGCGGCGACGAGGCCCTGCTTGCCCGCGTTGCCGCGGAAGATGTCGCCGAAGCGCGAGCTGATCACGACGTCGAAGCCGTAGTCGCGCAGCGCCCAGACGGCGTGCTCTCGACTGGATCCGGTGCCGAAGTCGGGTCCCGCGATGAGGATGCGAGCACCCGCGTACTCGGGACGGTTGAGCACGAACTGGGGATCCTGGCGCCACGCGAAGAAGAGGGCGTCCTCGAATCCGGTCTTCGTGACCCGCTTCAGGAAGACGGCGGGGATGATCTGGTCGGTGTCGACGTTGGAGCGGCGCAGCGGCACCGCGGTGCCCGTGACGGTGGTGATCTTGTCCATGGTCAGTTGCCCTCCGACCGGCTCGCGGCCTCGAGATCCCACGGACCCGAGAGCGTGCCCCTGATCGCGGTGGCCGCGGCGACGAGCGGCGACACCAGGTGCGTGCGGCCGCCCTTGCCCTGCCGGCCCTCGAAGTTCCGGTTGGAGGTCGACGCGCACCGCTCGCCGGGAGCCAGCTGGTCGGGATTCATGCCGAGGCACATCGAGCAGCCCGCGAAGCGCCACTCGGCGCCGAACTCGGTGATGACCTTGTCGAGGCCCTCGGCCTCGGCCTCGAGCCGCACGCGAGCGGAGCCCGGCACGACCATGACGCGCACGCCGTCGGCCTTGTGCTTGCCCTTGATGATCGAGGCGAAGGCCCGGAGGTCTTCGATGCGGCTGTTCGTGCACGAGCCCATGAACACGGCATCGACGCGGATGTCTTTCAGCGGCGTTCCGGGCGCGAGGTCCATGTACTCGAGGGCGCGCTCGGCGGCGGCGCGCTCGTGCTGGTCGACGATGGTCGCCGGGTCGGGCACGGCCTCGCTGAGCGAGACGCCCTGGCCGGGATTCGTGCCCCACGTGACGAACGGCTCGAGGGTGTCGGCATCGATGAAGACCTCGGCGTCGAACTGCGCTCCGTCGTCGGTCGCGAGGGTCTCCCAGTACTCGACGGCGGCGTCCCAGTCGGCGCCCTCGGGTGCATGGGCACGGCCCTTGAGGTACTCGTAGGTCGTGGCATCCGGAGCCACCATTCCTGCGCGAGCACCCGCCTCGATCGACATGTTGCAGATCGTCATGCGGCCGTCCATCGAGAGTGCGCGGATGGCACTGCCGCGGTATTCGAGCACGTAGCCCTGCCCGCCGCCAGTGCCGATCTTGGCGATCACGGCGAGGATGATGTCTTTCGCTGTCACGCCAGGGCGGAGCGACCCCTCGACATTGATTGCCATCGTCTTGAACGGCTTCAGCGGAAGGGTCTGCGTGGCGAGCACGTGCTCGACCTCGCTCGTACCGATGCCGAACGCCATTGCTCCGAACGCCCCATGCGTCGACGTGTGCGAGTCGCCGCACACGACCGTGATGCCGGGCTGGGTGAGGCCGAGTTGCGGGCCCACGACGTGCACGATGCCCTGCTCGACGTCGCCGAGCGAGTGCAGCCGGATGCCGAACTCGGCGGCGTTGCGCCGCAGGGTCTCGATCTGGGTGCGGCTCGTCGGGTCGGCGATGGGCTTGTCGATCGCGAGGGTCGGCGTGTTGTGGTCTTCGGTCGCGATCGTCAGGTCGGGGCGACGCACCGGGCGGCCGGCGAGCCGGAGGCCGTCGAAGGCCTGCGGGCTCGTGACCTCGTGCACGAGGTGCAGGTCGATGTAGATGAGGTCGGGAGTGCCGGCCTCGCCCTTCTTCACGAGATGGGCTTCCCAGACCTTCTCGGCCAGGGTACGCGGGCGCTCGCCCGTCGGGATCGTGGTGGTCATGCGTTCGTCTTCCTCAGAATCAGTGTCAGCCGTCGACGGACTCCGCGGCGGGGAAGGCCTAGAACGAGGCCCCGCCGCGGCACCGAAGAAGTCGTGGAGCGCGCACGCTCACAGATTACACCGTGTCCCTGTGCAGACGATCCACGTGAAGCTCGAAGTCACCGAGGAGGAACGAGGCTCCCGGTGGAACGACGGCGGGCATCCCGGGGGCGAGCTCGTGCAGTTCGACGTCGGCCGTTCGAATGCGCACGCCATTGGTCGAATGGAGATCGGTGACCGACACCCCGTCGGGGGCCGCCTCGACGAGCGCATGGGTCTTCGAGACCGATCGTGCCGGATCGACGATGGGAACACCCTTCGCATCGGCGTGCGGCGGCGCGGCGACCGGGTCGCGACCGAGCACGAGTCGCCCCTCGACGACGAGTTCGAAGCCTCGCTCGCCGGTGAGGCGCCATGGACCCGGTGCCGGCGCCGCGTTCGCGGCGGAGGGCGTCGGGGCAGGCCCGGGCATCGGGAGCACCGGCGGCATCGACGAGGGCGGCGCGAGGTGCGGCGCGGTCGGCACGAATGACGGCAGCGCGCGCCCGGGAACCACTTGGACCGTGCGTTCGGGCTCGGTGTTCTCGGGCGCGTTCGGAATCAGCCCCGGAGGGGGGACGATGAAGTCGGGCGCAGCCACGCAACCACTTTACCGGCGCGAGCGGATCCGATAGCGGCTGATGGCCCGGCGGATTCGTCCCGCGGCGGCGTAGACCGCAGCGGTCGCGGCATCCGCCTCGGTCCAGCGTGCCGTGACGACCTCGTCGGGTATCTCAGTGCCACCGAACACGTCGCGATCGATCGTCGCCGCGAGCGACGCGAGTCGCACCGGCTCGGAGGGCTGTTCGCCGGGCGATCCGTTCGCCCCCGAATGTTCGAGACCCTGCTCAGCCGCCTGCCGTTCGAGCAAGCGAGCGGACTGCAGGCGAGTGCCACGGTCGGGCGGCTCGAAGCCGAGCTCCGCGTATCGGTCGATCAGTTCCTCCCACGCGCCCGCCGCACGCCGATCATTGGCACCCTTCAGCCGCATCCGTCTGCGTCGCCGCTTCATGAGGGCCACGGCGAGGATCGGCAGGAACACGATGGCGAGCGGGATGCCGACGACACCGGCGACGACCCAGACCCAGCCGGGCACGGCGAACGCCTCGTCACGGTCGTCTTCCGTCTCGTCGATCTCGACGGTCGTGAGCAGGTCGTCTTCGATCTCCTCCGCTCGCGGAGGCTGGCGGACCTGCGGCTGGGGTTCGGACTTCGGCTTGGGCGTCTGTTCCTGCGGCACGTCGACCTGGTCGGGAGTGGGGCGGAACGAGATCCAGCCAACTCCCTCGAACGGCACCTCGACCCACGCGGTGATGTCGCCGCCGGTCACCTCGACGCTCCCGCCCTCGGCGGGCACCTCGGGTGCGAATCCCATGACCACCCGGGCCGGATAGCCGAGGTGCCGAGCCATCAATGCCATGGCGGAGGCGTACTGTTCCTCGTCACCGACCATCTGGGATCGGGTGAAGAGCTCGATGATGCGGTCGGCACCGTGCCCGGCACGGGACGGCACGGCGTCGGACGCGAGCCCGTGGCTGAGGAATCCGCCGGTCTTGAGCGCACGCTCGATGTTCCGCAGTTGCTCGATCGGACTCGCGGCATCGCCGACGAACTCATCGGCCTTCGCCGCGACCACGTCGGGTGAGTTCGCCACGACGGGCAGCGTCAGGCTCGC